>NZ_JAFLCJ010000006.1:0-280085 GCF_017302695.1 Leptolyngbya sp. UWPOB_LEPTO1
CATCTACACCTTACTTTCAACTTGGATGCGAACACTACCTGATTCCATTGATTTGAAGTTGAATTTTGTAGCAAAAAGGAGGAGAAAATTGATGCTCTAAATGTGCCAATGTAATTGACGGGAGACAAATACAAAGCTGGACGGTATGACAACGATTATTTCGTTCTGATGAATAGAGTCGGGTTAGGCGCTCCAAAAAAACCAACAACGAAGGTTCTTTTAATAGAACCAATCGGCATGATTAATGGACATCTGACAGATAATTGGGCAGAAAATGTGTTGACCGTTGATGACTATAGAGAAACGAGTGCTGCAAAAAGGCTTTACTTGTCTTTTCATAGTTTCTGCCAAAGTTTAGGCGGGACGGAATTTGACGATATTGAAGCCGCAGGTGCAGAACTGCTTGAACGTACAGGTTCTTTTTTCCCTAATCTTGCTCCATTTACTGCTGTTGGAAAAGTTGTGCTCGATGGAGTTAACAACATTCTTAACAAGCTACTACATCAGGACGGAGAAACGAAAAAAGTAGAGTTTTGTCTTTATCCAGTCTCAGAAAACCGCCCTCGTGGAAATCCTGGCGAAGCATTGCTGCAATTCGGTGCTTATGTTCTCTTCTTTGAGGAAACTCAAATTGACAATCTCAGTTTAGGTGAGGACGGCATTGTTTATTCATCAACAGAAAAAGAAATTCCGCCTTACATTGTTGTGAATGTCAAACCAGGAATTACATTAGCACCTGGTCAACTCGATACGAGTGCAGCCGCTGAAGTTCTTCAAAAAAATCAATTCAGTGATGGTTATCGTCTGGTCAAAGATGAAGATTCCACATTGAGAATGTTTGATGCTCTGAAAGAGTTTGGAGAGTCTTACAAGTTGGCACAGTACGCAGAACGATATTTTGAACTCAAGAAAAAGGACAAGCAACGTACTGAACAAGAAACCCAAAAGTTTAACGAGTTGAGCAAACTTCTGAAGGACAAATTTAGTGATTGGGATGCTTAGTTAAGCCCCTTAAATCATAGAAGATGCCAAAGTAGATACTCTCAGTAGGCTCTCATTGATTCTCATTGTTGAGGTTGACTTACTTCAACAATGAGCCATAATCCGTTGACAAAATTACGAAAAGAAGGTGAAGTTATGAGACCAGTACCCAGCGAAATCAAATATAGCTTTCCTCCAATTACTTATCCCGATGGAAGGAAGTCAGTTTGCAAAATCCCCCAAGGCTATATTCAGCCTGCTCTATCCACATCTGATTATCATGAACTAAGCAAAGAGTACGGCGTTGAATTAGCTTTGGTAAAAGCTGTGATGCAAGTCGAGTCTTGTGGTTCTGGTTTTCTACTAAATGAACCAGCTCCAGCTCGCCCCAAAATTTTGTTTGAAGCACATTTGTTCTATCATGCGACTCCTAAACCAGTTTCTAGAAGTCGTCCTGATTTGTCCTGTCCCGAATGGAACCAAGATCTCTATAAGGGTGGATCAGCAGAATGGGGAAGATTATTAGATGCTATGGAATTTGATGAAGTTCCTGCTCTAGCAAGTGCATCTTACGGGTTAGGGCAGGTACTCGGAGAGAATTACAAGCTAGCTGGCTGCGCTTCCATTCAGCAGTTTATCCAGGAAAACTTTGCAGGGGAGTATTGGCAGGCTAGACACATGATGAATTACATCGTGAATACAAATCTGCTAGATTTTCTCAAACAAAGAAATTGGGCGAAATTTGCCTATGGCTACAATGGTCCGCTCTACTGGGAACACGAGTATGACAAAAAGCTTGCGGCAGCTTATAAAGAAGCGGTAGTTGTTGCATAAAGGTTGAATTGTTGAATGCGATCGCATTGCTATAGAAGTGCGATCGCACTCAACAAAACAATTTTGAAGTTTGCAAGCGGAATAGAAAGCAATCATGAATACGCCTAATTTGCTCTTAAAACGATTACTAGCTCTCGGAGCAGTCGTGAGTCTTGTAACTCTGTCCACCCCTGCGACAGCAGTTCCCGTAACTATTCAAACAGAAGCAAGTGCTGGAAATGCTATTGCTAATAAATCAGATGGAACAGGAGGTTCAGCAGTTCAACCCGCTTTAATTACTGTGCTTGTAATAGACAGTATTGGAAAACCAATCTCTAACGACACATTCTTATCATCTTTCCCAGGGGGATGGACATTTAAGAGCATTGCCACACCTCAAGGGGGTTGTCCTCTGAATCAGATTCAAGTTTTGAACCTTGGGAACCAACAGCAAGGAGCTTATCTAATTCGCGTTATTCCAGGCTGTCGTCGATGGGTGAGTGGAGACTACTTTTACACCTTTCAGATCAGCACACCTACCCAGGATGGCGTAGCCCTTGGAAAACTTACAATTCGCTGAACTATAGGGAACTTATGATAATGCTCTCAGCTCAGCCCAATTCTTGAAATGCAAAGGAGAGACAGTTATGGTTATGCAATTACCAACTCTGAAACGCGGTGACGCAGGATGCTTCGTTAGACAGCTTCAAACTCAATTAATGCATTGGGAAGTTCTTAGTCAACAGGACGTTGATGGTCTTTTTGGTCCAATCACTGAAAGTGGAGTCAAAAAGTTTCAGGGGATGAGGTCTATGAAAAAGTGCCAATACTCCCCGCAAGGATTGAACCCTACAGGAGTTGTGGGATGAAATGATTGGTGCGAATTGTTACGTCTCAATCCTGAAGAAATTGAGATTATTGAAACGTCAATCTTTGTTACTCAAGCTCAAGCAGAAGCGGTTTTCGGGAATTCGATCAGCAACGCTCAACTGGTCGATTTGAATTCTTGTCTACAGCAGTTTGATATTACAACGCCTGATAGAATTCGCCACTTTATGGCACAAATTGCCCATGAATCTGGTGGATTGCGATGGTTGCAGGAGTGTGCTGATGGCTGGGAATACGAGTTTCGCAGAGCCCTTGGCAATGTCTATCCTAGAGATGGACCTAGATTCAAAGGAGCGGGTGCATTACAACTGACCGGGCGGAGCAACTATCAACAATTTGCTGATTGCATTGGTGATCCAAGAGTGATGGAAGGGGTCGATTATGTTGCAGCAATATATCCATTCACAAGTGCTGGATTCTGGTGGCAGAACAACAATATGAACCGATTCATCGATTTGGGTGCTACTTGCCGCCAAGTATCCGCAAAAGTCAATGGAAAAGATCCTGCCAACGGGCTTGAGGATCGTGAACGCTGTTACGCTCTCGCTTGTTCAGCTATCCCAGATGCGATTTATGCTCATGCATAAATTGTATGAACTCATCAATAGGGTGCTTCTGCAATAAACTCGCGATTGGTGCGAAGTAAACCTCCGAAGAAATTACGTTCTCCGCCTAGCATTGTTTCACAATATCCCTGCAACATAGCTAGGGTTGAATGCTTAAAGATGCTTGAAATCATTTAAGAGCATATCAGCCCTGAAAAGCTCCACATTCCGCAGTATGGATACTTTTAGGCTTCGAGAGAACTAAAGCAAACGCTCAATACAAATTGGAGAACTATTATGAAACGCCTTGTTGTATGCTGCGATGGTACTTGGCAACAATTATCCAGCGACTACCCGACTAATGTTGTCAAGATGGCGCAAGCCGTAAAGCCAATTGATCAAAATGGTGTTTCGCAAATCGTTTACTACAGCGAAGGACTGGGAACAGGCGATAAATTTGACAAGCTCACTGGCGGAGCATTCGGTTGGGGTATTGATCAAGCGATTCAGAAAGCATATCGATTCCTTTGTCTCAACTATGTGCGAGGTGATGAAATTTATCTATTTGGTTTCAGCCGTGGTGCTTACATAGTGAGAAGTTTAGCCGGATTAATCTACTGTTCTGGATTGCTCGATCGTGCAAAAATTCGTGAGATTCCAGAAGCATATCAACTCTACCGCGATCGCAACATCAAACCTAATGATTCAGAAGCTATCCAATTTCGTGAGAAGAACGGCGAGAGCGTTCCAATCACACTATTAGGCTGTTGGGATACAGTCGGTGAGTTGGGTGTTCCTAATCAAATTCCCTTTTTGCCTATCGATGATTGGATGAACACTCAGTATCAGTTTCATGATACCCACCTGAATCGTCAAATTCAGACCGCGTTTCATGCAGTAGCGATCGATGAGCGCCGTCAGGTGTTTGATGTTACCCGAATGCAGGTCGGTGAGAATTCAAGGACAACATTGCATCAAGTGTGGTTTCCGGGAGGACATGGCTGCGTGGGTGGCGGCAGTGAGGCTAATCGTGGATTGTCGGATGCTGCTTTGCTGTGGATGATTGAAATGATGAAATCGTCGGGACTCGAACTTGAGGTCGATACAACGCGCTGTGAAAACGGCATTGAGATCAATTGCACGAAGGCATTTGATTCTGGAATCAGCAGCATTTATAAACTAAGCAGACAGCATGATCGGGCGTTGCTCGACCCAGATGACCCACAAGCCGTTTTCAATCAATGTTTTTTCGACAACAACATTCACTTGAGCGTAAAACGGCGTTGGAAACAAAGTAAACCTCCTTATCGTCCCGTAAATCTAGAGCCTTATAAGCGATGGTTTGAAGTATTCGCAGAAGAGCCAAACTATCAACTCAGCCGATAGACGAAGACAATTCTTGCAGTAGTTTTAAATAGTTCTGCCATTTTGATACTCTAAAGGTAACGAAATGGCAGAACATTAATTCAGCAAAACTTTTGGCTTTTCTTTTCGCCAATGTAACAGAAGAGAATTAATAGCACTGAGCATTACAAGCAAAAAGTAAAATACCCCTGGGAAGTTTGATTAGGGATAGATGAGCAGTTTCCTTATTAACAATTTATGCACAACAACGGGTTCTGCTGAACAATTCAGATAATCCAACGAATCTCCCTAAACCGCTCTGGATTCAGCGTTGTGTATCTCACCGTATGCTGAATGCTCTTGTGTTCTAAACATTCAAATGTGAGATATCCTCTTCAACTTGCTGCTTACTCTTTCTTCGCCTCAATCACTTTCTGAATGTCTTCCGGCACATCCGAAAGAAAGTCATAGCCAGTCAGCTTTTCAAGCTCATCTACCGTCGTTAGATAGTCTTTATAGCTCTTTCTCTGAATGCCCGTGGTGTTTGGCATATTTACCGCAATCACGCGAGTCTTCTCAGTTACACCACGATTTCCTAAGCCAGGACGATCGACAACTACAACGACTTTCCACAATGTTGCTGGAACAGACACTTTACTCTTTCCGATCTCAGTGGCGAACTTGTGAAATGCCACTATGAATTACGATGAGCGAGAAGATTAAAATACTGAAGATCCAATAGTATGCCTGCTTTCTGATCTTTGTCTTCTGGAACACATTGGTAGACATCCGAAACTCTCTCAGGGCAATGGTTTTCACCAGCATTGTACGAGGATATGTATCAAACTATGCAAAAAAATAATCAGACTCCTGAACTCGTGGCGACGTTCCAAAAACTCACAGAGAATCTAACGTGGATGAGTGAGACTGATGCGCCGATTCAGGTTTTTTGCTGGCAGGATTGCAGTGCGATCAAGACTCCTAAACAGCTTCTAGAACAAACGCATCATGAAGCAGATACACCCGTTGAAGAAGTGGAATTAGATCAGTTCTTTGAGCCAGTTGTGACTGAGCAGGATTGGTTTGAGGATGAGGAGAAAGAGACGGCTGAAAAGTATCGATCGCTGTTGTCTGCACTTAAAGAGAACCTTTCTGATATCAAGGTTTATCGAGTGGGTGAGATTGAGATTGATGTGTATGTTGTGGGGCAGATGGAGAACGATGGAATCGTAGGAATTTCAACTCAGGTAGTAGAGACTTGACGTTTGAGGTTATGAAAATTCTTATTGACCTCAAGTTCTAATTTCTGAACCCATGCGATGTGTTGTCCAGGGACGGGCGTAAGTTGCAGAACAAGATTTCGGATATCGTCATTGGCTTCGCTGCATAAAAGTCAGAAGCCCGCCGTGTAGGTTATTGGGTAGCAACATCAGACGAGACAGGATCTATCTAAAAGGCTCAATCCTTTGTTATCTGGAGCCTTCGTTGGGTGGGCTGTTTCGTCCTAGTCACTATCCAGTTGTCAACAACATCTAGTACCAGAAGGAGAAAGATTCATGGCTATCTGCAATACGCAATTCAGAGTTGATCCGCTCCAAAACGCTACCCATCGCCGTGTACTAGTTGCACTCACTATGTCGCTAGCTGTCACGTTCGGCGCTACAGTGCCATTCGGCGCTACGTCGCCAGCTACCGCAGCCGGGGTCAAATGCCAACCCAGTGTGAAGGTAACAAATAAGAAGGGAGCTTCAATCAAAGTACTTCGATTTCTGTACAAAGTCGGTGGTAGCACAGTGTATACCGAAGGGCTAGTTAACAAAGTCCTGACCCCGAACGAAACTGAAACTTGGTCAAGCCAAACGCTAAACAATGCGGCGACTGGCGTTGTAGTAACCTCCACTGCTGTTGAGTACAAGGACGACACTGGTAGAGGTTACGGATCTCCGCACACCTCGGCATGGTTCCCGCATAGCTTCACTTGTGCCGCAAACCACAACTACATCCACGAAATTCAGTAGGACGCTGAGAGTGCTGCAACTTCACTTAAAGTTGCAGCACTCTCAATAGATCAACGATGGGGGAAACTTTGCGTGACAATGATTTTAGTATTCGAGTGTTGATATTGTGAGCTCAAGAAGTCATCGAAAAGCAGGCTGATTTCACTTCATCTCCATCACCTGCCAATTAATTCGATCACACCGAGCAGGATTCGCAGCGTTTATCTCGTTGGGTGCTGAATACTATGGTGTTCTACAAATTCAAATGCGCGATCGCATCTCCCACCTGCTGTTCAATCACTTCTAAATGGTGAACATTTTAGACTTATATCAATCCCTCCATCCGCATCAACTTCTTACTGCCGCACATCCATACCTGAAGTCAAAGCTTCAAGATCGCGTCGTCAATCTGATTGGGCGTAACCTCCAAATATTTCTGAAGTGCTGAAAGCTCACTCCATCCACCGACTTTTTGAATCACACGCAGAGGTACACCTGCATTATTGAGCTTCGTTGCTGCGGTGCGCCGATTGCTATGAGTCGAGAAGCCCACAAACCCCAAATATTCACACGCTTCTCTCAGTGCCTTATCTGCTGCTTGACGAGTCAAATATCCACGCTTACCACGTCCAGGAAATAGAAATCCAGTTTTTGGGAGATCTGCCTGCTTCAGAACTGCTGCCAATTTAGGGTGAATTTTAACTTCGCGGGTTTGCTTCGTCTTAGTAGTCATTCGTCGGAACACGATGCGATCGCTAATCAAATCCTCGGCTTTCAACTGGAGCGCTTCGCTAATTCGACAACCGCTGTAATAGCAAATCGAAAATGCCGCTCTCATTTTGGGCGACAGTTCCGCCATCACCGCTTGAAATTGATCCTCACTCCAAATTTCTGCCTGACCATTGCGATCGTTTTTGGGCATTCTGACAAGTTGCTCTTTTTCGTATTTCAGCAACTTGAATATACCCGTTTTATATGGGCTTTAGAAATAAGCCGACAAAACGGTCAAAAAAATAACGCCTTATTGAGAACGACCCCTGCCTTATTGCAATTGATGTGTATGGGTCAACTTGGTTAGCTGAGTTAACGATCGCGAGTCCGCTTTTCAACCTGGGAACTCTAATCACAAACGGTTAACCCTGTTTTCGCTGTAAACATTTACAGTAACGAGACTGAGATGAGTAAAGGTCAACAGCCAATGGTCGGGGCTAGGATTCCCCATGCTTGGAAAGATCAGATCGAAGGTATTTGTCACGAGACAGGCAAAACCGAGAGTCAGATTCTGAAGGAAGCGATCGGGAAATATCTCGATCGAACTGACCTCGATTCGGTTGAGTCGTTGATGAAGCGGGTAGCGAGTCTGGAGCGACAGATCAAGAAATTGGCTCAGTTAGTGACGAGTTGAGGTGGAAGGATGAACTTTGTAGAAGAAATTGACTATCTCATCTTCAAGGGAATCGTCGAGGGCAATGCGCTCTCTACTCTGTATGACCTATTGAGATCGCATCAGGAAGGGTTAACTTCTGCTGAAGACATGCAGGGTGAAATTGATTCTTTAAGGTTGAAGTTCTATCAGAAGGTAATGCACATCGCCAGCGATGAACAGCTTACTTGAAAAACATAGACCAATGCTTTCACAATGCGATCGCTACACATTCAAAACGTGATACCCGTATTCGCGGTACGCCTAATTGAGATCAGAGTATGTCCGGTTTTTTAAGGGATTTCATGTATAAAAAACTGAATCCCATGTATTAATTAGTTCGCAGAATTGCCGGAATTCTTAGTCTCTAATTAGTCTATAAGTCCCTCTGGAGAAGCATCATGAGAAGATTGATCGTACTCATTTTATATGTCGTTATTTGCTGGGTTGGTCAGACCACCTTTGCGTTGAGCGCAACGAGAATTGTCAGTCAAGAGTCGGCTCTCGTTGCTTATATGGAAGCTCTAAAAGCAGGAAATCTAAGTCGAGCGGCTGAAATTGATTGCTGGGGACACACCCCGACCAAAATGGCAGGAGTCGCGTCCTGGAGCATGAAGAATACAACTGATAGCACTTGGCAAGTCGAGATCGAATTTGCCTCAGATACAACGGAGCCAAGTAGATCCAATTGGAACTTTGAAGCGGTCAGTACAATGAGCTATCGTACCGCAATGCAGAAAGTCCTAGATGATAGTCTCAATACATGGGCAAAACGAGCAAACAAACTAGCTAGGGCTGTAGGCATTGATTTGAATCAACCAACGCCGTTAAAGCCAGAAGACTTAATCTCAGTCAGTCGAGAGCCGTTCTGCATTGCTAGCCACTCCAAAATAGAGTAACGGAACGATCAGGACTTATGAGTGAATCAAATATTGACTACTTTCTATCGCAGTGCGATCGCTGCCTCTACAACACGCGAAACCCTTACCTACCCTGTACGGTTCATCCCATCAGAATCACTGACGATCGATGTCCTGATTTCAAGTTAGATGCAACATTGCCAGCCGATGAATGGTGGGAGCCGGAAGGAGCTTCGTACTCTGGCAATGAATTGGTGATAAATACCATTCAGCGCTGGACAAGGGAGCAGCAGATCGCTTTATTAAACTGGCATCCGATGTTTACGGGGAGATGTCCGAATTGTGAACGAACCATGTTGCAAACTCAGCCAGCGCGGGTGCATTGGGATTGTGAGCATTGCGAGTGGAAAGATGATTCGGTTTAGGAGCGGCTACTGATCATTAGGCTTGCAAAATAGTTCACGAGCGCTGCTTCTGGCGAGTTGGTGCTTTGTCTAACTCGTGTTGAGGAGCATACCACCAGAAATTAATAGGATTTTGTGGATTAAATGTTCTTAAGCCTTGTGAACTCTGAAGGCTAACGCCAAGTTTTTTGACCTCGCAATGCTTTTTGAAGTCATTCAACACATGGCACTTTTCTTGTTCACCTCGGCTAAGTTCATTAACTGAAGGTTGAATAAGCTCTAATAACGACATTTGCTCATCATTAGTGGTTTGCCAAACGCTGTATTTCTCATACTCACTGCGGGAGTAAACAGCCATTCCTGTAAACAGATCCACAAGTTGAATCAAAGGCTCTTGGCTCGATTGACAGGGCTTGATCTCACGAATATTGAACACGCGCTCTAGATCAACCAGACTATAGGGTTTAAACAGGTTAGGGGTGGCATGAAGTCGATGGCTAACGTTGCCAAGGTGAAAATCAACCTCATGCCACTTCATCGCTGTATGCTCATCTGGGTAAAGCAACCAAGTAGCATCATTACTCCATCGCTCACGCATAACATTCTTGAACAGATGATGATACATCCGATGTAGGTTAGCAATGTCATCTCGATTTACTACTGTGTGTCTACTATCATGTGTATCCCAAGTTAAGATGTCGAGTCGTAAATTTTTCGTCGATGCTTTTTTGACAGCAAATTCAACAAGTTTAAGTGCAGCAAAGCGTTCTCTTGCACTTCGTAACTTATTCCATTTGAATTCAGTTAAGTTTGATGCCTGCAAAATCGCAGTAAGATCTGTGACGACAGAGTGAAGATCAGAATAGCGAAGGCTAACCATGCCTAAACCACCAAATCGCCCGACATTGTACTGAGACTCATCCGTAAAAGCAATATGAGTCGGTTGGCGAGAATTGCTATCTTCATGTGATGGTTCCAAAAACTTAATGCTCATACGCTTCATCTAGTGTTTTATCAATATTAGCAACGCTAAATGTGGATCGACCACTGATATCGCAACTTTTTCACGATCGAGCCTGCAAAATCGACAAACACTCAGCTACAACTGCTTGAGGACGATCGAGACAATCCCTTCCAGTGAATCGAATCGTGGGCAACCCTGCACGGAGCAACATTCGATCTCGTGCATAATCCCTAACCATCTGTCCTCCCTCAAGGTGATGCTGTCCATCAACTTCAAGAATGAGACATCTGCCCTTATGAAATAGCATAAAGTCCGCTTCTACTCGACCATTGGATTGATTATTGCTGACGGGCGCATCTAGCAAACCGACTCGACCACGAGCGTTAGCAAAGAATAGAACCTCTTCTTGGTCAAGAATTTTAGCAATCCTCAGTTCCGCCTCTGAGCGGAAATATAACCCGCCCCATTCAATGAGCTTTTCCCCACCCCCACCCCCTGTTTGCTCTGATGGGATGTAAGGCTCTAAACGATCTCTTAGTCGATCGTCGTAAAACAAACGCCAGTAGTGCTGTGTCCCATGTCCGCCTGGTTGTCCTGCATATCCTAAATGTAGAGCTTCATTCACTCTTTTATAGAAACCGGGACGTGTCCAAGGATAGAGCTTTCGACTAAGTTTGGTTCTCCATTCTCTCTTTGCTGAGGCACTAAGCTGCTGAAATCCTGGCGATAAGGAGGTCAGAATATCAAGAAGTTTGCTAGTCGAGATTTGGATGTTGTAGGGGAGCTCCCCTCCGATCGGGACAATACCGCCACTTCCAGTATCAGTATCGAGATCATCTGGATTGAAGTCGAAATTATCTACATTGTGAGCATCATTGATAGACATAGCCTTAACCTCTAGGACGCTGCTCAACTAACCCTTTGAGGATTCTGATCACGCTAGGATAAGAGGACTTCTCGACCTCAAATCCTTGCTGTGCCATGAGATTCAGAATCTCTTCTTCGGGCAATCCTGCAATCACCGATTCAAGAATGCGATTTGCATCGCTAACGTGAGTTTCTTTCGTCTTTTGAGTGAGTTGATTTTCATCACAAAACTCAGACAGCGCTTGCAAAATCAGCGGATATCGTTTCATTAGATGCACCTCAATTTTTGAAAGTTACGATCGCAGTTCAAGGCTTACAAGATGAAAGCTTCTATGTGCAGTAGATTTCTCCCCACACTGGCTTCTTCGCGCCTATTCCAGGTTCCAAACACTTGAAACCGTCAACTCGTCCACCTGGAAAGATTCCATAGGTGATGGCATATCCAGAGTTTGCTAGGGCAAACGTCACCATTCCTGTCGAGTTGCAGTTTTGAATGATGTCAGTCGCGATCGCTTTCATGAATTGCCCTGAACTCAACACCGAAGTTGTCGCTGCTCCTTTCATAACGAGGTAACGATGAGTTGGGCGACCCGATGGAGCATCAGGATAATTTGAGATATCGCGGCTGGTGATCTCAACGACCTGAACTGCTCGACTCGTTTCAATCCGTCTACGAGCATTGCCGAGTGTGGCAGCACATTTATCAGAGGAGTTCTGCGCTCTGAGTCCAGGTTTAGGTGATGAAGATTGAGGCTTATCTTGCTCAATCCACCATCGATAAAGTACGACTGGCTTCTCGGCTCTGGAAGTATTACTGGCAGTTGACACAATCAATTTCCGTCCATCTGCCGCCGCAAATTCAAATCGACATAGCCCTAACCCTGTCCCTGAGCAGGTGACGACCTCGTTGTAGCCCAGGTCTTTGATGATGTACTCCATTGCACCAAAGTAGCGATCACCTCTTTGGAGTATAGGAATCTCAATCGCTTGCCATCCGGCATTGATTAAAATTTCTCTCGCCTCTGAGTAGGGCATTTTCTGTTTCAGGAGCGGTACTTCTTGAGCCTGTACTGTTCCACTAAGAATCGTGATAGCTCCGGTGAGGAGTGTAGCGATCGGGAGAATGATTGTTTTGAGGTTCATATGAGAGATTAAATTATGAGGCGTGGCTTCAGAGACTACAGTATTCCTGTCCCCAGGTAAGTTTTGAATTAGATTCAGAGGAATCTCTTCTTGGTGGGTCGAGACATTCAAATGTATCTATTTTGCCACTAGGCAGTATTCCTACTGTCTGAATCCATCCCGATCCCGACACACCGAATGTTACGCTTCCGACAGAACTACAATTCTCAATAATGTCGATTGCGATCGCTTTTTGGAATTGCCGTGAGTGCATAATTGACGCTGCTGCCGACCCTCTAAGGAAAAATTCATAGGCTATTGGTCGATGCTCAGGATGATCAGGAGAACCCTCAGAAATATCAGAACTCCTCATTGTGACCTCTAAATTGCCATCTTTAGTGAGGCGCTTTTGAGCGTCAGCTACAGCTATAGAGCAGTCACGAATCTCTTTTGCCTTGAGTGAAGTAGGAGCATTTAAGAACACGAAAGTATTCAGCGTGAGAATACTAGTTACTGCAAATCGATGGAAGCAAAATCTTGAATCCGTAAAGCTCATAGCTATTTTTCCTATATTTATCTAGTCTCTACTTCTTCACTCTTTTGAGAATAATTTCATAGGCGAAATCATCAGTTGAGGAATCCTTGGCGCGACGCGCGAACACTAATTCCCATCCTTGAGTACCCATCGTGTTCATCGTCTCAGTGAAAATCAAATCGTTCACGCTCTCGATCTTGTACTCATACACTGCTGCTTGAGTTTTCTGCCCTGCCAGTGTATTGAAACCGAGGAGCACTAGCAATCCTAACAACGAAGCTGCACTGATGACATTTGAGTAATGACTGAATTGCTCCAAGTAAGTCTGAAACTTGGTCTTCGGCTTCTGAGATGCCGTGGAATTTGTGGCATTTGGAGGACTCGCGATTGCAGAATTCGCAGCAGGATTAGAAGCCTCAAGCGTCTGATTTAATTGCCATTCAATTTTCTGAGTATTTGCCATTCTGCCGTACAGTTTGACTGAATTGACGTTAGGCAAATTGAGCGATCTCAGTTTGGTCAACAACTTATCAGAGATAGCCTGGTAATCTACTTCAGCTTCATTCTGCGGTCGGTTGATCATGATCGATAGCTGACTGCCCATTGATTTGACTTGAAGTTGTAGGCTCTTGTCGGTTAGGCACTCAGATAGGGTTGATTGTAAATCTGGAAAAGTAGCTGTCATGGGTAAATTCTCCTTGTGATTGATAAGCTCAAACTGCTATAGTTTGCGGGCATTTCTGCCATGCTTCATCAATAAGCTGCTGAACCTCTTTAATTCCGCACATTGCATATTGCCAATGCCCGTATTTGCCATCGGAATTGACCGCATTGATCCAACGTTCTGCGGCTGATCGCTTAATATCACGCAGTGGATCATATCCTTTAGTCTCCAAAATGAAGTACTGCTCATCGTCAGCCTTCAATCGAATAATGAAGTCTGGTAAGTAATCATGCGACTGACCGTTGTGAATGTAAGGAATCGCAAACCCTAACCCCGCATTTTTGACAAATGCTGCCGTTGCAGGGTGAGTATCGATAATGTACGCTGCCGCTTGCTCCCATTGATGAGTGTCAGCAACCACGTAATTGAGATGAGAATGAACGATTTCTCTAACAGGTTTGCTCGTCCAGAGATTCACTTCCTCAGTTGAACCGAGTCCGCGATGAGGCTCATAAAGCGGTATCTCCGGTGCTTCTCCCTGCGTGATGTCAGGTCGAATTGCATCTCTCAATTGCTCGATCACCCAACCATAGTAGGGAGAAAGAAACACGTCGAGAATTTGTGCGGGTCGAACAGGTTCAACTTTCTCCTGTAGATAGCGATCGCAGATCTTCAATAGCTGAGGAAACAGCACATGAGCCGGAGCCAGATAGCTACCGGAAGCAACATATGATTTGGTAAGCGCTCCTGCAATGTCAAACACCAATTCTTGAAATCTGAGATCTTTGCGGAAAGGATTGAGATCGACACTTTCAAGCTTTCCAGGACCTAAGAGCGAAGGTCTACCCTGATTGTTTGGAACGGTGCCCTTCATCTGTACTTCTGGCGCAATTCTTAGCGGGTCTAAAACCAAAGTGGGTAAAGAATTCCAATCTACCGTGACTCGGTTCCGAATCGCCTGGGTGTAACCTTCTACTCTTGGAAATCGAATCTCATATTTCGCTTTATCAGGAACCGCGTAGATTCGATGTCGCTTCTCTTTCTTGGGAGCAGCATTGTTAGGATTTGCCTTGTAGGGGATGATCTCAAAGGGCACACCGAAGACTTTAGCCACTTCCTCTGTAAACTTGCCTTCATCCGTAAGTTCATAGCTGGCACGACGTAGCCCACGTCCTACAACTTGTTCACAGAGAAGTTGTGACATGAAAGGACGTAAACCGATAATGTGAGTCACGGTGTTACAGTCCCAACCTTCGGTAAGCATTCCCACTGAGACAATACAGCGAATGTCCCGTCCGGGCGGGTGTAAAGGTCGATCTAGCTTTGCTGCCAATTCTGCAAATCCTTCAGGATAAATTGGACTCCCTTGCTTGTCTCTTGTCCAATCCGTCTTGCCAACCGTGTCGAGTGTGAAGCGCATCCATTTTGATTCGTCCGAAGCTGAAGCCCCAGATTCCATCTCACGCGCGACTTTAGAATCAACCCGAATCGTATTGATTTGTCCGTCTCGATTGCGGAATCCTTCGATTTTGCAGGGTGAAATACTCGATGAATGCTTGCCTTCTGCCATCCATTCATGAATCACTTTCGCGATCGCAGTATTCTTACAAACCAGAATGAATACGGGAGGTCTGGGATCATCGCTGTTTTTCTCCCATTCCAATCGTAATTGCTCCCAATATCCACCGAGAATTGCGATCGGATGTTGAGCATACTTGAGAACTGCATCTGGTTTAGGATTTGATTTATTTGCTCCTCGTTCAGCCGGAGTCATTTTCTCCATGACCCACTTCCAAATATTGAAGTAGCCAGAGATTTCGTGCCCAGTCGTATCGCGGACTGCTAATTGAGGAACTTTCACCAGCCCAGACTCGATTGCATCCATTAAGCTAAAATCGCTCACAGTCCAGGGAAAAGGCTTATTCGCTTCCCGTCCTACTCGACTGAGATAGTAAGGTGTAGCAGACAAATCAACACAGAAATTGATGCCTCGATGTTTGTGAATGCGATCGAGTCCTTCTACCCAAATCGTAGCTTCCTGTTTCAGATAATCGCTATCTTCTTCATCGCTATCATCGTCCTTTTCTTCTGGGCGAATTCGATAAGCATGGTGGGCTTCATCATTTAAAACGAGAATGTTTTGTTTCCCGCCGACTTCGCGACCCAAAATGCGCTGAATCCAGGCTGTATCGCTCTCCAGATAGCGAGTGGCTTCAACTTTCACGGATTGTAGATTGCCTTGTTTGTCGCGCTTCTCTTCCAGCACCGTCACCATTCCATGAGCGATCTGGGTATCGAGCGATTCATGAGTCAGGTAGCGCTTACCTCTTGCGGTTTCGTTTTTTGAACTGATATGGATCAATTCTTCGGTCTGAACTGGAACTCCAACTTTGCTCACTTTGGCTGGAACGTTCCCTGATGTTTGCGGTGATCGCTTCTCGAAGACGTGCCAGTTTGTAACTAGAATCCGTCCCTGGCGTAACTTATCCATCAATGCAGCCGGAACGAGATCGCGAGTGCGGTAGAGACTGGCTTCACCGCGATCAGGGTCAAGTTCAGTTAGGCGATCGCGAATCGTCACGTTCGGACAAACTACCAAGATAACATCTGAGAATCGAGCATCGTTGCGGTGATCAACTTTGTTTAAGATGCTCCATGCTGCCAGCATTGCCATTACTGTTGTCTTTCCTGAACCCGTTGCTAGTTTGCAACAATAGCGAATAAATGCTTTGATGTCTTCTAATTTCTGTTGCTCGGTTGGTTCGTCACTGGGAATTGAAAGACCTTGTAGAAAGTCTGCTCTCGCTTCTTTAAGGAAAATGATTGTCTCAGCCGCTTCCAATTGAGCATAGAACAATCGCTTCTCTCGTCCCTCACGTTGCCAGTACTGGAGCAGATCAAAGGTAGTACGAGTTGTGCCAGGATAGCTTTGTAATCGCCATTCTTTGACCTCTTCACGAATCTGATTCACCAAAGCCATCTCAAGACCAGGTGCGAACTCCTTAGAGGGTTTTAACACTCCATTGCTCAGATCCCAATTGCAATCTGTATCACGGGGAGGATAGACGATCGAGGGTCTACGTCCTGTTCTGAGTTGTGCTGCTTCACCTTCTTGTAAAAACCAGTATTGCGAGGGAGTCTCAAACGGAGAGTTGAGAATGGGGGTAGAAACTTCGTAGCTCATAACAGAATTGCCTAGAAGGGTATAGCGATTAAAATTCAGCAATACTAACGACTGACTACTTCTCGTAATAGCCGCTTCAGGTCGTTAGAAACCCAGAGTTGATCGATTTCTCGGTGAAGGCTTGTGATGGATGCACCTTGTCGCCTACGTTCTAGGTAGACTCCACTCAAAATTGCTTCAAGACCAAATTTTGATAGAGCATCACCTGCAATACCAACAACTCCCAGAAAAGCGACTCCCCCTAGCATTCCAGCCGGACCTAGAGCAGCTAAAGCTGCGGTGATAGCCGCAGCCCCTGCTAAGCCAGTTGATGCCATCGTGACTAACAGAACAACCCCTGGTAGACCTAGCGCAGCAATCTTACGAACGACTTCATCCATAAATAGCTCCTTTTTTGATTTACAAACTCTTAACAACCAGCAATTCATTGCCGCGATCGTCAATCACTTTCACCGCAATTTGCCGATACTTACCTGCTTCAAATGGAGCGCTAATCGTTCCCGCTAGATGTCCCCAGACGGATTCTTCGTGAGTATTTTTCAGTGCTTTCTTCAAATTGTCCCAAGCTCCTGTTTTCGGAAAGAACGCCTGACAGACATGAAAACATAAGCCGTTATAATCAGTGTCCAAGAACCATGCTGGAACATCATTACCGCTCCGGTGATCAGACTCCATTGTGACGGGATCGAACACATCCAATCCGTACAAGGTTGCTCGGTACAGATCGCCTTCAAGCTGAATGCCAACATCAGGTAGACCGCAAACACTGAAGATTTGGCTACTTCTCATGTTCTTGAGCAAGTCACCCATCAACAGGTCAGGAGTTGCTTGAACATAAGTCGCTGGAATGCCTGTTACTTCTTCACAGTTTTCGATTAACTCACGCGCATTCGGTTCGATCGCGAATCCGATCACATAGAGATGGCTGTAGTTTTTCGCGCAGGCTTCGATCGCAGATTGATAGACAGTACGTTGAATGACTTGACCATTTTCGGGGCCAAACACAAAAGCGACAGGTTGAGGAGTTGCGCCATTTCCATTCTCGCTGACCGTTGCAATCGTGGCTTCAGCAGAAAGATTTAGAGATCGAGTAGGCTTGCGAATCGATTGGAACTTTACAGTACGATTGCCACCAAGCTGCAAGACCGGAGTTTTTCTTAGGACTCCAAGTAAGCGATCAACAAATGAACCTGTTGCTTCCAGCGTCTCATCCTGTTCTTGCTCCTCGGTTTGAACTGGAGTTGGAATTGTCGCCTCAAAGGTGAACGCGCCGGTGACCCGTGTAATTCCTTTGAGGATTTCGGGACGGTCTACCAGAATTTCTTCTTTTGGTCTTTCATTATTTGCGATGTTTTGAAGCTGAATATGTGGAACGATGCCGCCGACTTCTTCACCTTTTTTGTTTTGTTTGCGTCGGTACACGAAACCACCAGCAGGACCTCGTTTACTATCTTTGAGTTCATAGTAGGGGAAAGTTGCTGTGAGGAGACGTTGACGGGCTAGAGCGAGAGGAACGCGGCTTACATCACAGGTGATCCAGCGTCGCCCCCATTGTTCAGCTACGTAGGCAGTAGTTCCACTGCCACAGGTGGGATCGAGAACGAGATCTCCCGGATCAGTGGTCATGAGGATACAACGTTGAATCACCGAAGGTGATGTCTGAACAACATACATAAGACCAACACCCAATTGAGTGGATTCCCAACGATCCGTTAAGGGAATAACGGGAAAATCGTCAACGAACCTGCGATAGCGTAGGACAGTTCCCATAACCTCAATGCGATTCTGTCTCGCAAGCTCTTCTAGACCTTGAACAGTGGTTTTCCAATGAGTTCCAGCACGAGGTATGTATGTCTTTCCCTCAAAAACAAAATCTGATGGACTATTAGTTGCACCATCCGAAATTAGACTTGTGAGTTGATAACGCTTACCTTCCAATAAAGGAGTTAAACCTAATATTTCGTCAGCAGTCAATCTTCGAGTTGAGCCATCAGGAAGCAAAACTTGATCATATCTATCTAATGCTGCATCGCCAATTTGTCGCTGAATATAGAGTTGACGGTATTTTACTTTTTCTTTGTCTTTTGCATACCAAATTAAGTAATCAACTGTACTTGCTAAAAGACTACTGGCTGACCCTCCAGTTTTTTGAAATTGAATGATTGAGACAAAATTGTTTGTGCCAAACACCTCATCCATCAATTCGCGAACATGATGAACATTCTCATTACCAATCTGTACAAAAACACTTCCACTTTCTATTAGTAATTCTCTTGCTAGCACTAATCGATCGCGTAAGTAACTCAAATATGAATGCAGCCCCATTTCCCATGTATCCCGATAAGCCTTCACCATCTCCGGCTCACGAGTCATATCCTGGTCTTCGTTGTGCTTCACATCGCGCTTTCTCACAAATGGCTGAAAGTTAGAACCAAACTTCACACCATAGGGCGGGTCAATATAAATCATCTGCACCTGACCTCCCAAGCCTTCATACTCAAGCAAGGAGTTCATTACAGTTAGCGAGTCACCGAGCATCATCCGATTCACCCACTCATCGCGATGTTCGTATGCTTTGAGAGTTTGATCTACAATCGAATGCTGAGGATCACCAAAAAGCTCCAATGCAAGCTGGTCGCCTCCTTTCTTGTGCCCTCTTACCGTTTCGATAATTGCCCTCGTTGACAGGCGCTCGTGAATAAATAGGGGGAGAGTCGGCACGTCAAAAGATAACCGTTCTGCTTTACCTGTCCAGTTGAGAAAAGGCTGGCTCATTGCTTTGAGTCTGAGTGCAGCCGCTTTCACCTGTTCTAGAGAGTCAGCATTCAATATCTCGGCAATTAATGCGTCTGTTTGATCACGCGCAGGGTTTGTATCCCATTCCAGCGAGGGCGAGATCGAAGAATCGTAGCGATAGATTTTAGGAGCTTTGAGCTTCTTTTTTGGGAAATGCGCTTGTGTACCAACTTCTGGACGAAGCGGACTATCAGATTCCGGGTGACTATATGTCTTTGCTTCGTCTGTAGATCGAATCTTAGCTGGCTTGCTCCGTACCATTTCCCGCCTCTCCTTCCTGGTCTGAGTGCCCACTTGGAAAAAGAGCGATCGAACCCATCGAGAGATGTACAGACATCCCCTTGCACAGAGGCAAACACTCTCCTCTACGCTTTATTCAACTAGAGAAATCTATTTAGGAGATCAACGTCGCCCAATTCACGCGCCTTCCCCTGAAGGAGTTGGAGCGCCATTTTAGAGGGGCGAGATTTTTTATTTTCCCAACGATTTATAGTCGAGAACGTCACACCTAGATGGGAAGCAAACTCTTCTTGAGTCAGACCTAATCGTTGACGAAGTTCTCGGACTAAATTCGATGTCTCTAGCGGGTCGATCACAGCCTTTTAAAGTGAGTTGGATATAGCGAACTCTATGTAGAGTTCTATGTAATTTTTTATACCCTTTATTCTGAAAGTGACGATCGGTGAAAATAACTAAATCAACCCTTTATAAATCTGCTTCAGAAATGAATTCTTTCTGAAGAATCCATTTCTGTCCTGATGGATCAAAACGTAGAGACTCTACGTATTTTTTTACGATCACGCACTAAAAAAATCTCATTTCGGAAGGGTCAAAATACGAGTTCGCTGAACCGTTCAGTGAATTTTTAACTCGACTGCCTCTCTAACCAAGTCGCCAAATCGCTCAGCCCCTCAAAATCGACTAGCGCTTCTCCCAGTTCTTCTAATTGCGGTAGAGCTAGAGCAGTAATGCGCGATTGCATCTCTTCAGAAAGTTCTTGCTTCAAGCGGCGAGGCAGCATCCGTAAAACAAGCTTTACCGCTTCTTCTGTCTGAGCGTCTCGATAAACCTGTGTCTCTTGAATCGTAATATCTAGCATCGCTTCAACCTCCGATCGACTTAAAGAACTGAACTTATAGGACATGATCGTGATTACCATTTCCATTATGAAGGTACTCACCTCAGATTCCATCCCCGGTTGCTGAGATTGAGCCAGCAAATATCGCGCTTCTGAGGGGGCTTGTTTCGGGGTCAGAGTTGTCAGAACTAGGAGCGCAATTCCTAGCGGCAATTGACGAAACTCGCCCAATTCATTCAGATAGACTCGATGCACCTGATCGCTGTTGAGCAAGGCACGATAGGGGTGAGAATTACTCTGCTCAGCACTGCGAGATGGGTAAATGATCACCGCTTCCCAATCAGAGAAACGCGATCGATTGCGATAAAAGTAGAGCAAGGATTCGCCAAACAGCCGTTCGTAAAGCTGCTCGTCCTTCTGGAACTGAATTTCGGCAAAATAGACCACTCCAAGGCTTTCGCTATCTGGTGGCAAGAACACCCCATCGATTTCAAACTTTGGCTCCTTCACCGCAACGGAATCAAAGCGATACTCACTGGCGTTATTAGGTGGCGACTCTAATAGCTCAAAGAGCAGGCTTGGAGACTGAGCAAACAGGCGATAAAAAATGGAATCTCGACGCATCAGATCAGGAAATGCAGGGTAGAGCGATTGTACTAAAAAACTGTACAAAAAAAGACCCGTTTCCGAGTCTCAAGAAATTTGGTTTCTGTTCAATCTACTTTGTCACCTTCTCGCGTTTCAGATAGGCGAGAACTGCACCATTCGAGACTTTTGCCTCTTTTCTGACTTGCTTCAATGTCATTCCAGGCTTGATCACATCTGCGATCGCACTAAAAGCGGTTTGTTGCATATTACCTCCAAAGCTGAGGAAAGAGCAATTGTACTATATTATTCTTCGTGGCTCTCTGCTGGATGATCAAGCCGGATAATCTCGACTTCTTCGCGCCCGATCGCATCCAGCAGATCTGAGCGAGATTTATAGCCTAATCGTTTCGCAATCACGCCAAGTCCTGCCCATCCAGACGGACTTACCATCACATTATGACGGGTCTTAATTTCATCGCGATCAGCAGGAACGCCTTTAACTCGTGGCATTTTGCGCTTGTCCGTACTCAATGCAATTACGCTGTCTGATCTGTTGTCCCGATAAATTTGATTTAGCTCAGGTTGAAAGCTGCGAATGAGAGCTATTTCCAGGTTTCGCATCTGGCGAATTTGGCTGGAATTGAATCTCATATAGGCAATGGCAACATATTCGTTTAGGGTCTTGATGACATCCCAAACATGATGAACATTCGCGTTCCACCGATTCCAGAGATTAATAGTTGAACCAATGTAGAGAAGTTTATCGGTTGTGATAACAAAGTAGATTGCAGGCTGTCTTGGTAGATCCCGTTTCAGCATCAAAACTAAAAACGGTAAGTCCCACGGATCAACTTTATTGGGCTTTCTTAGAAGTTCGCTAATTGGAAGACTAGACATTCCTCATCCTCTTCAGCTTCTACATAATTCATCAGTTCTAGTGTAGATGTTACATTATTAGATGCTAGTTTTAGCTGTGATTTTGCTAGTGCAACTCAACTCAAAAAGTTTTTATGTTGACTAATCTCAGGAAGAATAAGAGAGTTTCGCCTTACGAAGTTTTAGGATCTCGGATGAAAGCTCGCGAATTCTGCCAACGTTGGTTCAAATCAACCCCAGAAGAAGAACAAGTTAGAGGCTACCGGGAACGATGTGTAGCGCTGCTGGCTAGAGTCCTTCGAGTGAAAGAAAATACGATTCAGCGTTGGGGATCTGGAATCGACTTCGAGGACATGCCTGAACAGTACGAAGTCACGCTTGCCTACGCCGACATTATTCGCGAACTGATCGAGCGCACCCAGAGCCAAACAGACTTGCTACAAGAGGTTTTGGGACAGAGCCACGATCGCAAGTAAAGCTTTATGTAATCATTCAATGTATTTTCTCACTGTATAACTTACATAAAATGTATTGCTCCCGTAGAATCAATAGTTCTATTGTTTTGGGCAGTTAGAAATTCTGCGAATTTTGAATTGTAAGGTGGGAAACACAAGAATGAAGAAATCCTTTCTTGCGATCGGGATTCTGCTTCTCGCTGGCTGTGGTGAGAATGAACTTTATCCCGTTCCAGCCGTTCCGATTGGCGGAGGTGGCAATTATTCTGCTCCCAGTCGTCCCGCTCCCCGATCTACACCCCTTGCACCGTCCTATCATTCCTCTACTCAAGATCCAGGCAATGTGGAAGGACAGCGTGAGACTCATGCTGTGTCGAGCCGCGCAGACTGCGATACGATGCTGCGTAATTTTCAGAAGCAAGGAAGACAATTACGATTAGTCGAGCGGCGTTATGTAGGAGGAAATTTACCCTATCTCTGTATTTTTGAAGGAGCAGACGCACAGCCCGAATATTTCGACGATAATCGATACAGATGATCTAGGAGAAGCCATGAACTTCATCATTTATTCCTGTTGCCGAGAGAGCGATCGAGCAGTAGGCGAAGACCCAATCCGAGTGGAATGGTCAGATACAGTTCCCGATATTGGAGAAACAATCTCACTCGGTTCTGAACAATGCTGGTTTAAGGTCAAAGTTACACCCTACAAGTCACTCAAACCTAGCATTGATGTTTACCTCGTTCACGTCAACAAAACCCTCTCAACGCCTTTCAAATGGGATTATGAAGGCTATGAGCATGAAACCATTCATATTGAGCTTTCAGCAGTTGGCGAACCAATTCTAGGCTTTGCATTTAATGTATTGGGAGAAGCACCACAAGTCGGCGAACAACTTCTGAACTATAAGCGGACTGCTCATCCAACTCTGATGAAAGAAACCCCGAATAGCTGGGTTATCGATCGCTATGATGAGTTTCTACCAGAGGTAAATGCACCCTACAAAGCAATATATTTGGCTTACTGCAAAATGACATCTCTGGTTGCAGCTTAACTCAGTTGCTTTCTTCAGCCCGATCATTGTTCATGGTCGGTTTTTTCATGCCTATAATAGTTCGGTGAACAGTCCAGTGAGTAGTATGAAAGCAATCACAGCAGAGTTAGACGGACTAAGCATTGAGCAATTGATGGAACGGTATGATCTTGGAAAGACTCAGTTCTACGAGCGTAAGAATCGGCTCAAACTAGAATTTGATAAGCCGAAAGGTAGTAAGAAAGCGATCGCTTCCTCAGCCCAGATCCAGCTTCTAGATGAGCTAGACGACTATTTGAAACTCGATGGTACAACGATCGATCAGTTCTGCATCATGAAGAGAATTGATGAACCTAGTGAACAGTTCGGTGAACTATCCACCTACACTCAGTCTCTTTCTGATCCATCGCTGGCAATACTTACTTTATTCGATCGAATGACACGGATCATGCCAAATTCAGACCCAATTGGACACATTAGATTATTAGATGAAGCCTGTGAAAAAGGATGGCGTTTATCGACTCCTGAACTGGCTCAACTCCTGCAACTGCGTACTCTGCGAGGAAATGAGATTAGACGCTACGGATTCATCTGCATTCGGCAGGGTAAGAATGGAACGACATCAGCTTGGAAGATTCAGCGGGATGACCTCTAAGAAAGCTTCGTTTTTTATCCGATTTCTGACTGTAAATATTAACAGTGCAATGAGGATTCAGTATTTCATGTTCGATAGCGATCAAAGGCTGCATCTATCGAACATGAAATGGATGGAACATTTTTGACTTAGACAGTCAAAACCGATAGCAGGCAATTATTTCTACCGATTCTGCCGCCTAAAGTCCCAAGGACGCTGATAGTTGCCCTTCCAAACTCCTCGCTTCTTGGCTTTAGCTCTACTTTCAGCATCGGGAAAGAGTGACCCATTCATACAGTTCTTTGCATATCGTTCGTATAGATAAGCCATGCCTGATTGCAACTGCTCGATATTTAGCAAGGCTTCGTCGTTGGCACGTTTAACAAAGACCTCACCGACAATCCTTCCATATCGATCGCGTTCCATTTCCGTCACGATCACATTCCCGCCAGCCGCATCGATCAACCGCTTCAAATTTGCCGTCGATTCTGCTCCTAATGGTTGTGAGGATTCCGGTGCATCAATTCCACAAAGCCGAACCTTCTCGCCATTATTAAGGATGATCGTATCTCCGTCGGCAACACGCTTCACGGAATGATACTGAGACATAGACGGACTGGCTCTAAGAGACATCGCCATTACAGCCGAGGGATCATCATAATCGGGCAAAGCTGCATCGCTTTGATATTTTTGGTGGGCAATCCCTCCGAGAATTACCGCGATCGCAAATAAAGGCAAAGCATTGAGAAGAAGTTTCCCGGATTTCAGTAGTTTCATGGATGTGCAGACCCAGCGTTGGTTAATACAGGTTTCAGCATTCCCAATGATTCATGGGAAAGGTAACGTTACTCAGTTGATTCAAGTTCATGAAACTCAGAAAAATCGCAGCTCTCACAGGGTTAGCACTTTCCACCCTGCCTGCTTTTGTGTCCGGTGCATCGGCTCAAACATACAACGGCAACAGCATTTTCAAGGTCGAGCGAAACGGTCAAACCACTGTCTATATTGGTGAACAGACTCCGAACGCAGATGTGCCCGTAACCTTGATTGGCGCAGATCGGACTCGGCGCGTTTCCGCAAATGCTTGTGGGTTAATTACATTGCGCGATTCCAGTACAGCTCCTCTCTCAGGATTGAAATCAGTAGATGGCAGCACGATCAACATTGCAACCTTGCCGACTCGCTTAATTCCTCGTTGTGTCGATGGTGTCCTTGAAGAAGCTCGAACGGCTGACTTCAAAACGGGTGCTGGCGATGTGGTCATTGTGAAAACGCCGAACACTTCTTATGAAGCGATTTTCACGGCTGATGCAACTCGAAATGTGCGTGCCAATGCTTGCGGATTTGCCACCTTCCGAGGCAGCACGACTGCTCCATTACTCAACACAACTCAAGTGAGAATTGGGACAGGCGCAGACACGACAATCGGAGCAATTACAAGTGCGATGAATGAACCGCTCTGCCGCAGTGGAGTGATGTTTGTGCCGGAGGGCATGAATCACTAACCCATCGATCACCACATCATTTCCGCCCCTGCCTTCAGGGGTTTCTTTTTTGTGAGGACTTATGAACCGATGGCTTAAATTCATTGCGATCGCAGTCTCGATCGCAGCACTGATCATCACCGCAAATCCTGCACACGCATCCCAACAAGGACGAATTTACAAAGACCCATCCGGCGCAATTTTCATCTATGGTTTGCAACCGGGGGAGACGATCGAGACAGGGAGAGACTTCGCTCCGGCGAGGTTTATTACTTCAACTGCTTGTGGACTCTTGATTGTCAAACCTTCCAAAACTCAACCGGTTGGAAGAATTCGAGTTGAGGGACAGACGATCGAGACAGCGACTTTACCAACGCAGCTTCTCCCCAGTTGCAAAGATGGACAGTTGGCAGAACCGAGATCGCAACCTTTCAGAACTGGAGCAGGGGATGCCATCATCCCACTCACACCCAATCGCCGTTATCAAGTCTCAATGCTGGATCGCAGACAGCTTAGAGCCATTAAAGCCAATGCCTGTGGATTTGTGAGACTGCCGAGTGATTCATTGGGAGACAAGCCCTTATTGACAACAACATCCGGCGCAGTAGCAAGATTCGCGATCGCAGATTTACCAACTGGAGAACAGATTCTTTGTCAACGCAGACAGCTCTATAAACCTGCCAGTTTCCCGCCTCCATTGGCATCAGCGCTGAGCAATCAAACGATCCTAGATGAGGGAGGGACAACGCCGACAACCTCAAGTAATTTGGCTCCTACCATTAGCGAGATCGCCATGCAAACCGTGAATATGAACTCATCGATTACGGTGAATTTTACGATCGGAGATGCGGAAACCCCAGCGAATCAATTAACGCTGTCTAGTAGTCAGCATCAGCCTCTCGTCCCGAATTCAGGCGTTGTCTTCAGTGGGAGTGGAGCGAATCGATCCGTCACAATCACTCCAGCTCAGAATTCTCATGGCGTTGTGGCATCCTTCACAATTTCAGTCAGTGATGGTTCAAGTACAACCTCGACTGAATTTATGCTGACTGTGCTCAATCAGGAACCTGTGATTTTGCCATCTAAGGCGTATCTTTCACAGTACGGAAAACTAGAGATTACAAGCCTTTCACCCAATACCTTCTACACGGTCTATTTTGAGGAGCCACGAACGATTCAGACGAACCAATGCGGCAGGCTAATCACATGGGATTGGCAGGGCAATGAAGCAAGGCTGTTTAGTGGGACATCGATGGAAGATGACTGGAGCAACATGATCAAACACTATACCCAAGGCAACGATCTTGAGTACGGTGATGCTCCTCCCTGCAATTAATCTGAGGATTTTTGAATGGTGAAGAACTGGGCGATTGGATTAGCAAGCGCGATGAATTTAATGGCTGTTCCTGCTTTGGCTGAGCAAGGAAGGATTTTCAAAGATCCGTCCGGTGGGGTCTTTATTTATGGGCTGCAACCGCATCAAGCGATTCAAGCGGCGCGAGATGAGATGACGACTAAAACACTCTCTACAAATGCCTGTGGAGTCTTGATGATTCGCGATGCAGCGGGAGAAATCCTCGTTGAACGAATGCTCATTGATTCGGCTCGATTGCCCGTCCAAATGCTGCCAGCTTGCAAAGATGGTCAATTGGCAGAGTCCAGAACTTCACCATTCAGAACCTCAGATGGAATCGTTGCACTACCTAAACTGACCAAGCGCTGGTACACCGTTTCTTACTTGAATCAACGACGGCAAAGGAACTTAAAAGCCAATGCCTGTGGATTTATCAGGCTCTCTGGTAGTTCACTAGGAGAGAAGCCACTCTTACCCACGCTCAACGGAGGAATCGCGCGATTTGCGATCGCAGATTTGCCCACATCAGAAAAACTTCTCTGCCAACGGGGTCAACTCTACAGACCGCAAGACTTTCCGCCGCCTCTGGCTACGGCAATGAGTGAGCAAACCATTGACGATCGACCCAAACCACCGACGATCGTAGTGGGTCAGCCTGCACCCTGGAATCTCGCTCCTGCTCCGAAGGGTGATGGACTGAATGAGCGGATCATCACGTTTACGATCGCTGATCCAGATACCGCACTCAATCAGTTACAGATTACGACCAATGCCTCAAACTTCTCAGGATTTGAATCAGTAAGACTGGCGGGGTTTGAGGGCAATCGTACTTTGATGATTAAGCCTAAGAATGTAAGTGCCAATATTCCAATCACGATTACAGTCAGCGATGGCATAAACACAGTTGAAGAGACGTTCTCAGTTACATTGCAAGAATATGCAAGCACTTGTAAACAAGCCAATGGAAATATCGTTGTGAGTAATGCACTGAATCAGACGAATTACACACTTCGACTGTTCAATAGTTCAGGTCTAAACCTTCTCACACGAACGACTCGAACCGACAACAGCGGTAAAGTGACTTTCACCGTTTCAAGCTATACAAGTGGAACGCTTTCACTTGGAACCAGTTTGATTAAATCGCTCACTGCGGCTGAATTACCGCTCTGTCGATAAATATTCTTGCCTAACAATTTAGACGCTCGTAACAATAGCCCACCCAATTCACACTGCTTTGCAGAGCTTGCTTTTTAAAATTCTTGCAAACAATTTCTGGACAGTTTCAATGCTCATCGTCTAACTCTGATGCGATTTTATCAAGGCGATCGTTGGCATCCTTAGCTAACCTGTAGCAACAAACACTGAAAGAACCTCCTCCTAGTGTTGTAATAAGACCCTCAGACCCTCTTTTCGAGAATAAAAGGGAGAGTCCAGCCAAGCTAATTACAGCAGTTACCACCGTCATAATAAAAGCCAGGTCGAAACTAAGTTTCGCTTGACGTAGCCGCTCTCTGAGAACGAGGGAACGATTCGATGCTAAAGATTCAGAGTTCGGTAGGTTGGAAGAGCTAGGAGGCAAGTTGTGTAGATCCATAGCGATAAATCCACGGTAGTGATTTTAGAAGTGGTTACAATATAGCACTAAAGTTATTTGGTTAAATTGTTTATGTCAAACATTCTTGACCAAAATTCTTTTCTATTATGTCAATAGGGTAGTAGGATGATCGAGGAGTAAAGACAAACCTACTGTGCTCATGAATCAAAACAGGAGAGCCATCTCCAAGATTGCACAGCTTCGGGAAGAAGCTGAGTTGACGCAACTAGAACTTTCTCGTCTAGTTGGTGTGACAGAGAATACCATTCAAAATTGGGAGAAGGGACGATCTGGTTTAGAACATATTGAACGTGTCATCAAACTCTGTGAAGCTCTGGATTGCTCGCCTGCTGAATTAATTGGATACGAGTTAGTTGAATCGACTGAAGATAAAGAAATGAGTCCGAAAAGGAAGCTACAGAAGATTCGACGTTCTTTAGGAACAGATAATCAACCTGTAGACGAAGAATCTCACCGTCTTGAACAGAGGTAAATCGGAGATGGATTTGTTGATTGACGCTGATGTGATTTTGGAGGTTTTGCTGAACCGACGAAACTCGTCGGTGGAGGAGGCTGAAATCCTATGGGATATGCTGCATCGACAACAAATCAAAGGATTCATAACCTCACTCGGAATCAAGAAAATTCGTGCGACTGTTGAACTCTTCAATGCTGAGGAGGTAGATGAAAATATTGCGGATTTAGAGAATATTCTTGAAGTCTGCTATGAGGATGATGCCATACTGGCAATGTCGCGAGAATTGTCTTTCGTCGAATTTGAGTCTGCATTAGAGATAGCTTGTGCCCTTCACAAAGGTATTCCTGCAATTGTTACTTTGAGTTCATTCAACTTTAAGGGTGCAGAATTACCAATTCTGTCAATTGAATCAGTTGTCAAACGCCATAATCTTGAGCATCAATTTGTCTCAAGCAGTTCAACTGTTATTTTATACGGGGAGAGTTTATCCGATGTTTTGGATTTAGCAAGTTTAGAGCGGACTTTTGCGAGGAGCGAAGCTTATGAAAATATAAGGAGTAATTCTGAATTTGCTAGCAATCTTAGTTATTGCGATCTAGCAGGATTTGACTTTAGAGAGCGAGATCTCAGATTCTGTAATCTAAGTTTTTCTAATCTATCCAACAGCAACTTGCAGGGTGCACATTTGAGGAGAGCAAACCTTCTTGGAGCCAACTTATCTCAAGCAAACTTAGGAACTGCTATTCTTACGAACGCTGACCTTACAGATACCGATCTCAGCCAAGCAGTTTTGATAGAAGCGATTTCAGAGTATGCAAAATTTAATGGAGCAGATCTTAGTTACGCAAATTTGAATCGGGCTATCCTAACAAGCGTCTTTCTAACAGGAGCCTGGCTCATCAGCGCTGAGCTAAATGATGCCTGCTTATGCCATGCATTTATACAGGATGCAGATTTAAGTTATGCCAGCCTTCTTAGGACTAAGCTTCAAGGAGCAAGTCTACGATACTCTAAGCTCAACAATGCCGATCTACGTAACGCTAGAATGAACTACGCTAATCTTAGTCATGCAGATTTAAGTGGGGCTGACCTAACTGGGGCTGACCTAACTGGGGCAAACCTGAGCTACTGTAAATTGACTGGCGCGTGTTTAAAGTGGGCAAATCTTGACTCTGCTAATTTGATGAACGCAGTTTTAGACGGTGCAATTACTGAGGATACAATCCTTCATCCATCGGGTTACAGCTATATGCTGAGCCTATAAAAAGTTTACAAGTACTATAGATTGAATCACTGCTCACCTGAACCAAGCACAATTAATTTGATTCTCATCATTTGCGATCGCAGTCTTGCCCACTCTCGAAAAGTTTGGGCTTTTTGTTTGTCTAATGCGCTGAGGTTGCCTAAGAACTGCGTTGTTTCTCCATTTCCTAATCTGTAGTCCAGCTCAATTAATTTGTGCTGTAAAGCCTGTCTACGAGCAATTTCTTGAGAGATTTGAAACTCTCGGCGGGTTTGATCAAAGTCGAGAACTTGAAGGATGACGTTCTCACGCAACTTCGCCGCAATTTCACCCCGTTTGTTCTGAATTTCAGCAAGTTTGACTTGCAAATCTCCGATCGCGATCGCTCGACTCTGAGCAGCGGCATCGCCACCTGTCGCATTCCTGAATAAGGGCACGCCTACCAGGGAAAGAATCTCATTCACTGAACTGAGCGTATTACCGAAGAACAAATCCCCGATGCGATTGAGAATGCCTTTCTTTCTCGCTGGCTGACCTGGAACAGTTGGAACGTCTTCGACTTTGAGCCAGGACTGCACCAAGGGTTCAAACACACCAAGTTGAACCGTTTTGATGTTATTTCGCTTTGCCTCATCGACTTTCTGTTCGATGACCTTCACCCGTTCATCGATCGCTTTCAGTTCCGGGGAAGTCTCGATCGCTTTTTGCTGCAATTGCTGAACGCAGGCATCCGACATATCCAAGCAGGGTAAATCACCGAGCATTCCTTTCCAGAGGTCATCATTGATGCGAAGTTGAATTAAGCGATCGAGTGAGTCTCCAGCCGGATTAAGCGGGTTCTCATCGGCTTTGATGGTATCGGGGTCTTCGGTCTTTTCCTCGCTCGACTCTTCTGGCTCTGACGCTTCATCTTTGGGGATTTGAGGATTGGAAGGGGGGCGTTTCTGGCTTTGGGTCGTCTGAGTCGTTGGAACTGGCTTGCTTTGAGCGAGGGGTATTTCGCAAATCGCCCACAATAAGAGTAAGTTCAACAGTGAGAATTTGATTATTCTGACCTTTCCATTTAACCCGTTGAACTTTGGCATTGTAGGCACTCTTGACGATCGATAAGTTGGTAAGTTGTGTTTCTAAGTTTTGAAGTTGCACATTGACTTGAGCAAGTTGGAAGACGCGATCGCGCTCTTGCTGTTCATGTTCTTGCAACTGTCGCTGATATTCTTGCTGCTGACGTTCCAGGTCGATGCTGCGCTTACTGATTTCTAGTGAATGCTCGTATTGCTGATATTGATAGTTTTCCTTAGCGCGATCGAGTTTCGCTCTTGAGAGTTCTAACTCGGCCTTAGCTTGTTTCACGTCGCGCTCCCGTTGCCGCAGTTTCTCTTGTTCGTGGGGCAGAGTGCTAGGGGGAAGATCACTTGGATTGAAGCCTTGCAGTAAATCGATCTTGCGCTGTTGTCGGTTCCAGTCCTGTTCGACTTGCTGAAGGGCGACTTGTTTACGATCGATTTCTGCTTCTTCCTCGATAAATGATGGGGTTGGAAGATTGGCAATTCCTGATGCGGCTTTGGGTGCGAGGGGTTTGATTGGGGCTTGTTTGAGTCGATCCAGTTGGATTAAGACTTGGGCTTTCTGCGCTTCTAATCGTTGGCGTTCACGAGTGCGATCTGAGAGAACTTGTCCCATGACGACGACATCACCTTCGCGGACTTTCAAATCTTCCGGCGCGGATAGGCTGAGTTCTAGGGTGAAGCGCTTTGCTCTGGAATTGGGAATCGGGGAAGCTGCGGGAGTTGGAGTAATGGTGGGAGTTGGACTCGGAGTTGAATTCTGCGCCTGTGCAGTACAACTTGTCAGGAGCAAACTCACTGTAAATATTAACAGTCGATTCATTGAGAATGAGGGCAATCACTTTGAGTTAGTGTGCCCTTGATGAAGAGTCCAGTCATAAGAAGGAGAACGACCCCGTTCACCCGCTGCTAATAGCTTCTCAAACTCAACGAAAAGGCTGAAAACGGTCGGTATGTAGTGGGATTGTTGTTATGCTATACAGCCTTTGATGGTGACTCTATGTCGATCTTCAATTTCAAAATTGATTTGTGTCATACTTATTGACTGTATCCTCAAACTCTTTGGGGGCAGGACTAATTCTGAGGCTCTGAAAATATTCTTTCGGCATAAATTCTTCTAAAATTGGCAAGCATTCATCCAAATCATTTTTTCTGACACCAAAACTATCACCTGAAAGTAAAGAAAATCCAAAATCTGAGTAAAGCTTAATTGCCCGAAAGCTCGACGGCTGTGTATGAAGATAAACAGGATAATCACGCATTTTTAATTTCTGCATAATAATTGAAAGCAAAGCTCTTCCAATACCTTGCCCTTCGTACTCTTTTAAGACTTTAAACCATTGAATTGTATTGAATTCGTTGTACGCTTTCCAAGCTAAGCAAGTAGCGACGGGTTTATCCTGCCTATCACAGACAAATAACGTCTCAGCAAAAAAGAGTTCTTCTTTTTCACTATAAGTGGTAGCGAAATAGTCAGACATATACCCCTCATAGTTTTTTGCCAGATCTGCATCATCAAAGGGCATTGCTTTCCATATGCCTAGCTCGTCAGGTCTGCAACTTCTTACGGAATAATTGGCGGACAATTCAGTGAGAGCATTGCGATTTAGTACCTCGCACATCATAAAAAGATTTTTATCGGGTATTTCTTCCTCTTTCATCTCTCAGCAACTCACGTTAGAGATTAGGGTTAATAGCTTAGTGACATTAAAATCAGGAAATGTTTGCCAGCATAACGACCCCAATCACCCGCCGCAGATAACCTTTGCATCATAACCGATCCACTCCCGACGGTCGGTGTGCATGGGCGTTTATGGGTAGACAAGGGCAATCCCGGAGAAATTGGAAACTGCCCTGAAAAGAGGAAAGATCAGTGACGACTATGCAACGGGCGACAGTCAGATGACTACTAACATATTGTCGCACTGACCTCACTTCCTAGTCCTCAATGAACGAATCCTCAGGGACAGATTTTCATGTCTGCCATAATACTTTCGCCTGAAGACTGGGATTGAAACCAAGTCCATGATGACACATTTGACTCGGAGGTAGACTCAGATGACTGACATGCCTTATGGGGCTTTGATTGGTTTAGATTGGGCGGACCAAAAGCACGATGTGTGTTTGTATGATTGTGCGGCTCAAACTCAAGAACATTGCGTGATTGGCGCTCGACCAGAAGCGATTGAAGCCTGGGCGATGCAACTAAGAATGCGCTATGGGGGACAACCCATCGCCGTTTGTCTAGAACAGAAACGTGGACCGTTGATCTATGCACTGTGCAAGTATGAATTCCTTGTGCTGTATCCGGTCAACCCTCAAACAGTCTCCAAGTATCGTCAAGCCTTTACTCCGAGCCGTGCGAAAGATGATCCGACTGATGCAGAACTACAAGTTGAACTGCTTCAAAAGCATCGAGACAAACTAAGGGCTTGGCAACCTGCAAGTTCGAATCTGCGAAAGCTACAAGCGCTTGTCGAATGGCGACGGACTCTCATCGAAGACATTGGACGCACGACCAACAGGCTGGTTGATGTCCTCAAAGGTTACTTTCCTCAAGCGATTGATTGTTTTGAGCATCGCGACACGATGGTATTTTGTGACTTTCTCACCGAATGGTCAAGTTTGAGTGCGGTGCAGCAAGTCAGCGATGAACAATTGCAGCAGTTCTTCTGTGACCATCATTCTCGCTACAAAGACTGCAATGCGCGTCGGATTGAGTGTTTATGCAAGGGTATTCCACTCACACAAGATTGCGCGATCGTCGAATCGTCTCAACTAATGGTGCAAGCCTTGGTCAGCCAACTTCGTAGCTTGCTCACATCGGTGCGTCAGTTTGAAGCCCAAATAGATCGCGAATTCAATCAACTGCCTGATGCTGCGATCTTTGCAGCGCTCCCTCATGTTGGAACCAACCTCGCGCCACGATTGCTGCTGGCGTTTGGAGAAGATCGCACTCGTTATCAAACTGCCCAAGACTTGTTGCAGTATGCAGGCATTGCTCCGGTAACCGAACGCAGTGGGAAAAAGTGTTGGATACATTGGCGTTGGGGAGCGCCGAGATTCTTACGCCAAACCTTCATTGAGTGGGCGAATGAATCGCGCAAAGCGTCCCTCTGGGCAAAGGCATTTTATCAAGCTCAGAAACAAGCTGGAAAGACGCATCAAGCTGCAATTCGAGCACTGGCGTTTAAGTGGATTCGGATTCTATTTCGTTGCTGGCAAGACCGAGTTCCGTATGATGAAGCCAAGTATCTGCTTGCATTGCATCAGAAAGGTTCACCGCTAGCACAGCAGATTGTTTCACAAGCATGAACGCGATATCTGTCATGTTGTGGATTGCGATGATGAAATAAATATAAGATTCAGTCCGCGATTCTAGGAATGCTAAAGCAATCAAATTTAGAATCGCTAGATTGCTGTGCTTCCAACCGGTTTAGCAACAACAGTAGAAGTGCATTTTTCACATTCTTACTTGACTTAGAGAAGCTCAGGGAATATGTTAGGCAGCACAGGGGATGACGGTACAAAGATGTTTGATTTCATCCACCTAATTCGTTAAACGATTCAAGACTTCTTGAGCTAAACAGGCTGCACCTATATCATGACCTTTGAACCACACTCGTGAGGAAAGTTCGAGACCAGGAATATTAACCCGGTTATCAGTCAGTAATACCGGAAGAATATAAGGCTGTGAAGATCTTCGTTCTCTTTCCAATGCACTTCTCAACTCTCTGTTAGTCCAATATCTCTCACCATAAGCATCTGAGATAAAGAGTAAGCAGTACTTTGATCTCTCTCGATATACATCTTCTAGAAGTACATATAAATCTTCGCCCCAAATCTCATTCTGTAAGAAACGATCAAAAAACACCTCTATACCATTTTCTGACAAGTAAGAAGCTACTGAATTGACGAACTCTAAGGCATCAGATGCGTATGACAGGCATACATCATACATCCTGGGGATTCCTCGGAGTTGACGAACACGATCTATTTCGTAGCGAATGTATTCAGCAGCCATCTTTTTTAGAAAGCCCATACGCTCATCGTATCTCCAATCATCAAGATATCTACCCGGAATACTAAACGCAAAACTATCTGACGGAAAGGGAGGTAGAGCACCTAATAAACCTCTTTTATTAATTTCTGAGAATACGGTATGCAGCGCCCCACGAGCATCAATTTTCTCATTAACTGAATGAACAAATAACGCATTAACTTTGGGTTCAACACCTTTCTCCGTCAAAACAACATGAATACTGAATTCCCCGTCATTGCACTTGCATGACTGTAGATCAAATCCATTGTCAAGGATGCAACATATTCGACAGTGATACAACGCCCTTAGCCAACTCTTCGGTGCATCTACTAGATTGCTTTCTTCTTCGATAGCAGATTCCGCAGCCATTAATAGCTTGAATAGTTTAAATTCCAGTTCATCATTCAAATGGTAATAAAACGACCAAGAACCTTGAGTGAAAAACATTCTTAACTACCTTGTAAATTTATGGCTGCCTAACTATTATTTGGACTGAAAGTTTCCGCCTAAGATCCCAATTTGAGGGACTTAGCCCGAAACTTTCTGCCTAAATCCGAATTGAGCAAATTAGCATGACAACTTTTCCGCATAATACCCCTCGGCAGCGATCGTAGGCTGAAATCTTCTGTATTTCTTCCAATAGAGAAGACGCTTTTATCTGTCTAAGATCCCCAATCAAAGGATTAGGTAAACACCTTAACATGACTCGATCAGGAAAGCAGCTTGATCAGGTTTCAGAGATCTCTAGCAATCCTCTAGACAAAACTTCACAACGGTCTTGGACTAATCACCTTCACCATCAACGTCCCCGTCACATATTGCTCACCCAACTGCTGTAGAGCCGATTGAATCGGGTGAAATGTCACCGTCACCGTCTTATCCGCCACTTTCGCCGTTTGGAACCGATTCGCCTCGATCGCAATTCTCACATTCTCAGGCATATCCACCACGATCGAGCCACTAAGCAAAATCAAAGCGTTCGGCTGTAAGGCTGAGATCTCTTGAAGTTTCGGTGCGATTTCTTCATCCATGAATGAGATCGTTTGTAATTGAGTTGTGGCAGGGTTGCCGATCGTCGCTGCAATCCGTTCTGTCAAGATCTGCTGACCTGTTTTGAAGAATCCGCCCTTGCCATCCGTCACGATGAACGAATCACCTTCATTGGCAACGACGAAGTACTTCCCATCGGCACGGGTGCGATCGCTTGCCCAAATTCCCTTAATATCTGCCCAAACATGATGAGTTGCTGATTTCTGGTTATAGACCTCGACTGCTCCATCGACCATACCGAGAGAAGCGGTGAGCTTTTCTGTGATCCCGCCAGCGCTGCCGATATGGAGTCCCACAACTAAGAGCAGTCCAGCGATCAACAGCACCCAATATTCACCTGTTCCGCCCGTGGTCAATCGCCGCTTGGGATTGGAAACACTGATACACCAAGCGGGATAGGGGTAGAACAACTGAACACCTTGTTTAGTGAAACAGTCTGAGAAACAGGCGAGGAGATGTCCGAGGGGCAGTGCGATCGACGTTGTAAGATGTCCCGACCAATAGCCGAAAGGAAGTGCGATAGCGGCTAGAAGACCAGTTGCGAGAAAACTATGAGTGATTGTCCTGTGTGGATATCGCGACTCTAGCCAGGATGAAATAGGGAAGCAGATTTGCCCAATCGTGCTAGTTGTGGTGTCGAGGTCTGGAAGTTGTGAGCCGATGAGTGCGAGTCCCAATGTCAGAGGGTCGGCGGTGCTGAGAATGAGGGATGTGCCAGCTACTGCGATCGTAGCGTGGGTGATGGACATCATAGGATATGAGTGCGAATTGCCACTGTTCTGGTATATAGATCAATGCTGCCCACAGACCGAAAACAAGAAGTTATTTACCTTTCCTAATTTTGCTCTGCGTCATACGTTAGTAGCAGCAAGGTTTCTTCGATCTCTCGCCGCAACTTTCGATCCACATAACAATCAGTGTTGAGGCAATCAATCATGAGCTTACTGGCATCATAATATTGACGTAACTTCTCTAGCTGCACATTATTGAATTGCCAGTCATGACCAAAGTTGCGATTCTCAATTATGACGTGCCTTAGTTGCTGAATCCAAGGCAAACTTCTCCTTGACCACCATTGTGCTAGTTCTTTACGATCACCCTGATAAAAATCTGGTAATTCCTGCTTCAAATTTATTAATTCACGACTGAACTCAGGCTCCAAATCGAGAGCATGGGCAAGAGAAAGAGCTAAATCAAGATCCAAATCGATGGCAAGGTCAAGCGCACGGGTACGATCAAGGGCAAAAGCAAGAGCAAGATCACGAGCAAGATCGCGAGCGCCTGACAAATCAAGCGCTCGATTAAGGGGGAGAGCAACATCGGAAGTCTGGCTATAATCCAGATCCTGAATGAAGGAGGCATCTAAGGTGCGAGCAAGATCGAGATTGAGAGCACGAGCAAGATCGCGAATGCGAGCACGTTCTAGAGAGAACCTTTCGTCGAGATCTAGAGTGCGAGCAAGAGCACAAACATTGGAGAAAGCACAGTCAAGGTCGAATTCTATGCTAGATACCTTGTCAAGAGCGTAAACAAGGTCACAGTCTGGGAAAGAAACAGCAAGATTTAGGATAAAGTTATGGCAAAGACCAAAATCAAGACCTAGATTGAAATTGAGTTTAAGATTAAGGTCGAGAGTGGATTTAAGATCATTGGCAAGTGCTTGAGTAGACTCAAGCTCAGCCACAAGATGTTTGGCCCGGGCACGGGTTGCAGAAGGAGGATCTTGAGTATGAGTAGAATCATCAACGGGGTCACGGGCAAGACTCAGATCACGAACTAATGTACGGGCATAGTCTCGATTTCGAGCAAGTTTATCGGCAAGTACTTGGGCCAATCCCCGAGCTTGCTCACGAGCAGAGTCACGAGCACGATCGTCAGCAAGTTCACAAGCTAGAGAAGGGTCAAGCTTACGAGCTAGGGAGAGCGCAAGGGTAAAATAAAATGCTCGCACCACTGTGGGTTTATATGAAGTCTTAACCGATTGCGACTTTCCTTGCACCCAAATCATAAATTGTTGCAGCTTTCTATCACCTGCCAAAATCTGATCAATCCTGCATTTCATCAAGATAAAGAACTGATCAGCATTAGGTAACATTTCTGCGGTCAACCGAAATACCTCTCCCCAACGTTTTTCAGTAATATGACTCAACAAATCTTCTAGCAGAGCATCGCTTCGTTGCTCTTTAATCTGTCTTGCTACAAAATATTCTTGAAAAGTAAGATGAGAAAACGAATAGATACCCCGAGCACGTTCAATAAGTAATCCATGCTGTGCTTCGATTGACTTCAGAACCGCCACTCCATCAAGTTCTAAAGTCATTTCATCAGAAGTAATATTCGGGGCATTGCAAATAAACTCAATAATCTGATCGACTACTTTGCGTTGTTTAAAAAAATATTCATTCTGTTCAAAAAAAGTGAATGCAAGATAGCTAAGCAAATCTTCCTTGCGCTGTCGAGAAAGTTTTTTATATGCACGATCTCGCTCAATATTGCGTGTTGCATCCCACTTTTTTAGCAGTACATCTAATCCCTCTTCGTATAACTCAGAGCGATTTTCTGGAAAATCTGTCGATTCTCCAAAGACTAAGCATAATAGCGTTAACAATAATGGGCTTGTCGCTAACTCTTTAATTCGATTGTGATTTTCTAGCTTTTCTAAAAAGTTCTTTATCTTTGCTGGATTATCTTTAGTCCTAAACCACTTTGTGACAAAATCAAGAATTTGTTTATCGTCAAAATCTGCAATTTCAACTTCAGTAAATTGTTCAAAAGCATATTCTCGCGCTGCAATTCGGCAGGTAATAACGAACTGATTACGATGATATCTTTTTGCAAACTCTTGAATTTCATTAATTATACGTTGGCTGTCTACATCTTTCACCTCATCTAAACCATCCAAGAGAATAAGGACTTGTCCTGCCGCTAAAGCAGCTTGTAATTTATGCGAAACTCTACTTAACTGATCACCACCCTGATTATGAGAAATATGGTTACATAGATATATAAATAATGGGGGCTGTCGAGGTATTTCTGCAAATGCCTTTAATGAAACAAAAATAGGAATTCGATCTGCTTGAAACTCCTCGTCAATACATAACATTGCTAGTCGTTTCAAAAATGTAGTCTTTCCTGATCCTGGCTTGCCTAGAACCATTAATTTATCGTGTCGTTCTACTGCCTCTAGCCCATCTACTCGTGCTTCCCAAATTGTTGCTAGTCCGAATCGCTCGAAATCTTCAACGCTGTACTGTTCTAGAAGATCTGAAATAGTTAAACGCCGTCGTCCGGTCATTCTGTCTAAAATATTCACGTTAGTATATATAGCACTCAATCTAACTGGCTGCTCCATATCCAAAACGCGCATCATATTACATTGCTCATAGATACTCGCTCGTGTTAATTCACGGAGTTCTCGAACTCTTTGATCAATATCTCCATCAGCTTTAATGAGTTGAACACAGGCCACCTCTTGCCAGTCCAGCTTGAGCATCTGACAAATTTGCACAAATAGGCCTCGCGTAATCGGCTTTCCATTAAAAAACTTGCTAATTGGCTGTCGGCTCACGTTCAATCGGATTGCCAATTGTTCTTGAGTTAACGACGTTCCTATAAATGCTTTCCTCGCTAACTCAATACCGTCTTGAGATGCTTGCAGTGATGACTCAACCATTTCCTGGGTAAAAAGAAAAATTACAGTATTTATTCTCTAAAGCATAGCAAACAGAAATCATCCACAACGCAAACAGAAGTCACACGCCATACAAGTACCACTATTACAAAATCCAGAAGACATTAAAAGCATCTAAACGTTCGTGATTTAGGAGAAAGCTTCAATGTCTACTACAACAGCACAAGCCTATTTTCAAGTCCCTGCTGAGCCTGCTCAATCCCAACCTATCCAAGCGGATTCAGCTACAACGCTAATCCTTGCTATTGCATTTCTCATCAAAACAACATCGCTCTCGATTGCATTGCTTATCAAGGTTAGTAAACGATAATTCAGGAGGATCAAGCCAGCTTAATTACTAAGCGTTCTAAGGGGCAGTAGGTACTTTCCTCACTGCCCTAACTTCCTCCTCGCACCCTGTACCCGTCCCAATTGTTTCAGTCCCATTCCCACGGTGAGGCTGATCCCACCGAGAATGTACAGTCCCTTATTGTTCGTCCCCAGTCCGATGAAACGGACGATCGCGAAACTAAACAACGCTGCCAAGATAATCGGCATGATCACAATGTATTGAGTGTGCTGCACTTCTTGTCTCACTCCCAACTTCTCGCGCTGAATCACCTTCCTGGCAATCATCGGATTCCGTCCCGCAAGTGGCTGCAATTCTGCGATTCTCGACTGATCAATCTGCAATCCGAGTCTCTGCGCCTCTGATGTCATCACATCGCGAATATGAGCGTCTGAGGGCAGTTCTAGCTCAACTTCTAACATTCGCAAAAACACATCGCGACCGGGATTAATCGGACTAAACGCGACAACTCTTACACCAGACGCGATCGCATCTTCCAACCAGTACCGAATACTCGCGGGAAGTCGTTTCGCTTCAGGCAGAATGAACAGCCAATCATCGGAAGCATTCGAGAGAATTTCATCCTTCATCTCATCGACGCTCATCGGCTTGAACTTGCCCTCGCCAACCTCGATTTCAGTCGGACATCCAACCTGTTCAGCCAACGACTTGAAGAAGATTTTCGTCGTGCCCTTATAGGTTTCAGTCGCGCAGGTGAACTGACCTTCAAAGAGTTCGCGAACGGAAATAGCGAGATCATCGACTCCTGATCCCGCTTCTCCCAGCACAAGAACGCTGTGACCGGATTCGACCACAGCACACACCTTATTTAGAGCATCATCATTTACGCCACTTGTCGGCTCTGGCGCATTTGATCGAGTAACTTGTCCGCGATCGCGCTTGGATGAAAATTTGGGCGAGTTGCCTCCTCGGTACGTTCGACTTTCGCTTTAAGGTCTTCAGGTAAATCGTCTTTGGTCATCCGGTTCGCGACTTCTCGAACGACTTGCGGAATCATTGCCAATTCGGAAGCCTTCAATTCAGCGGCTGCTCGAAAGATTTGCTTGCCCAAACCATTCTCGATCGTTGGTTCTTCTACTGCTGCGATCGGTTCTGCCAGGTCGCTACCTTCTACTGCTGCGAGATTAGCAGAATTTACAGGTGCAAGTTCTCCACCTTCACTATCAATAAATCCATCCATTTCGCCCGTTTCTCGAATGTGTTGATCGAGTCGCTTCATTCGATCAAATTGCGATTGGTCGAGGTAAGCCTTTCCTTTTTCATCCTTGTGAGCTTTGATGCCGAGAAACTTTAATCGCTCGTAATACTGAGCAGATTTGATATCAAATTCTCGTTGAACTTCGTCCGGTCGGTACTGCATCTCAGTAGTGGAATTCTGGTCAACAGCGGCGGAATTCTGGTCAGTCATAGCGGAAAACTTTTGAATCAACTGTGCATATTATGCGAACTCCGTAGAAAGTTTTCTGTCCGAGACTCTACCGGAATTCCGGTCAGCCCCCATAAAGATTTTATGAAGATCGCAGATCGAAATATTCCAAAATTGAAATTGCTCAGGTCAATCTTTCTCACTGTAATTATTTACAGTTAATTCTCAATCCCAATTAAGAATCCCGCTGATCATAAGGAGATATCTTAATAGGCTCTATCTCGATCGTTGAATGCAAAACTGGCAACCACATGAGCAGAAGCAACCCAACCAATACAGGTGAAGCAGACGACTTTTTCAGATAGTATCGTCGCTCTCCCTCAACTGAGCGAGACTCAATCACTCCGGCAATATGTAAGTTTCGGGTCTGTCGTCGTACCTGTTCATAGGTCAGTCTAGATCGCTTAACTAATTCGTTGCGGGTAAGTCCGTCTGTCTCATTGAGAATTGCCAGAATGCGCGATCGCGTTCCTCGTCCCTGTTTGGTTTGTTCGTATATCGACAGCATGAGATAGTACAAAACTGCTGCTGTCAAAGTGCCCGATGGGTGGGAAGGATCGACAGAAGAGAAGCGATCTCGCAGATTTCCAAACTAGCTGCATAAATTTCAGAACTTCATCGTGGAATTAATCAAGAGAGCGATAACACCCTCTGAGTTTTGCTCTCTTTCATTCCTCTACTTACCCCCAAGGAGATCTATCATGCAATTGAAATATCGTGGCTGCTCTTACGACTCCAACTCCACCAGCGCTCAAGTGGCTCCCTCCAACCCGACCCTTATTTACCGAGGAGTCAAATATCAGCCAAATTCCGTGGCTCCTCAACTTGCAACATCGCAACGTCAGCCCTTGACCTATCGGGGAACAGGTTACTTTGCGGGCTAGTGCTTTGAAACAATCAGGAGCGCGATCTCACCCTCACTTTATCCGCGATCGCGTTCCTCAGCAGTAGCGTGATGGTTTTCAACCTTCAAAGGGCTGGATCACAATTCCACCAAACCGCGCTTCATCTGCCCAGCACTTTACGCCTTCGATGTAGCAGATGTGGTTTTCATTCTCCTCGCCAGTTTCCTCGACTACTGCTTTGAATCCACCACTGAATGAGACGTTACAGAAGCCCAATTTTCGCCCTTGATCGTCACAAGCTTTATCGAAACAATTGTTGCAAACTGATTTTGGGTATCGTGCCCAATGTGGTGTGAGGGTTGAACAGATGGGGCAGGGATGAAATTCGGTTTCGCTCATATCGTTGGGATTGTTAATCATGCTAGGGTCAGCAGCCATTAAAGCTCATTTCTTAGGTTTGAGTTTGTCACAGTCGCGATCGCTCTTTGTGCCGTTAGGCATCGTAGTTTGGCATAAGAAAGCATCTGTGAGATTTGCGCCAGGGAAGATGATCTGAATGCTACCTGATTGCTTATTCTCACTGTGCTGCACTGCTCGCTGGACTCCGCGCAAAACCTCCCCACGCGGGCTTTTCTCACTTACTACAGAATCTAAGTCCACCCTTAAATTGGCATCAGTCAAATTTGAGCCGCTTAAGTCTGCGTTATCTAGATTCGCTCCAGCTAAGTTCGCTCCAGTTAAATTGGAATCGTTCAATTTTGCTCCGCTCAAATTTGTCCGGCTCAGATTCACTCTACTTAGAATTGTTCCGGCTAAGTCTATCCCTGTTAAATCAGCACTTTCCAAACTGATAACTGAATTTTTTACATCAATTAGTTTTGATTCCCATAAAAATCTAATCAAATCACTTTTGCGATCTCTGTCTAGATGACGTAATGCAGCCAAAGTCTTCGCTCTTGCCACAGTACGAACCTCATCCCCTTGCCTTGCTGTCCGAAGTTGGCTTTCAAACAGCAATGTTGATATTTGATCAAAGTAGCGATTCAAAACTTCCTGCTTTGCTCGATCGTCTGCAATCTGCTGATCCTTTTCCCGATTCGCCTGGGCAATCTCCAAATCTCTCTGTTTCGACGTTTCCTGCAAATAGAACGCACCGATCGCCAGAGCAGTCGGCACGATCAACAACTGCAACACGTCCCACAGCTTCCTTTCCTTGAAGCCTGTCCAGTTCCAAAATTTTTGAAGTGGTGACGATTGCTCTCGAAGCTGCACAAAGGATGGTGGCTCTGGTTGAGAATACTGATTATTCGTCGATTCTGGGGGCTTTTGCTGCGTCATCGTCGGGATATGGTGACTTCATACTCACAGTACTGATACAGCGAATTCCCTAAGCATTTCAGGTTTCTTTGTCATCAATTAATAACTACGATCGCAACATCGCCCCTCACAATTCCGACTGCTGCGAATACAACCCGTTTCCGCGAATCGCTCTCCATGTTTCTTCACCGTTGGATAAGCCAACCACTGAAGCGGAATACCTGTCAGCTTCCAAACCAGCCGACCAAAGGAGTGCAATACATCCGAAGCCTCATCTAAACTCGGCTCAGAGATGAATTCTTTCAGTTCTGCCGTGAATGCTGACCACTGCGATCGAATTGTGGGCAGGTGACAGCGATCGTAGGCTGCCATCCCAGTTCTGTAGTGCTTGAACATTCCCATCATCACTACGCTCTTTATCCTGTTGGATGCTGTAGTTATTGGAATTTATGGCTCACTCCAAGTTCCACGCTCTTCCATGATCAGTTTCTCGTCTTCATAAACCTGTAAATCTCCTGAGCGAGAGACAAAATAGTGATAATTCCCGTTATGAAATACGTAGCCCAAAAACGCGCAGGGCGTGACCCCATCTGCACAAAGAGTATGTTGAGTCTGACCTTTTAGACGAATTGATTGCTTGGTTTGGCGATTGGTTCCCATGTAAGTGACATCATCGCAAGTTACATATCCTTCTGGACAGTTTCGCGTGATTGTCACGGTGAAATTAGGGGTATTTAAAGTTTCGGCTGAAACTGCTTGCTCCAGAACGAAGAAGATTGAGATCGGGAGAAGCGCTATTTTTACAGTTCGAGTAATGTATTTGAGACACTTGCTTTTCATCGGAAATGTCCTGAACTCATCAAAAAGAAGCACCCATTCAGAGACAGGCTAAGTTCAGATTGTAAAAGCTGCGCTGCCCCAGGAGTCGATTCTCTCATTTTGTTTTCAGATATGGTTGGAGATCGACTTCCTCTAATCGTTGCTGCCAGTTGTTCAGTTCTTCGAGTGTGAATTGTCTTGAATCTCTGGCATGGCGCTAAAACAAAGCTAACTGTACTAATGATGATTGCGTCTCAGACTCCAAATGGGAACTCCCCAAATTCGAGAGCGAAATTCCTAACAGCCGCACACTTCGCCCTTCTAAATCGACCGCTTCAAACAACTCCTGCGCCAAAGAGGTAACGATTCCCATCTCACAAATCGGACTTAAGAGCGTTCGACTGCGTGTAATCTGCTGATAGTTGCCAAACTTCACCTTCAGCGTAAGAGTGCGTCCCTTAGCTTGATGTTGCTCTAGACGGTGACACACATCCTGAGCGATCGTTTCGAGTTCATGAAGCATCACGGCACGATCGGTTAAATCCTGAGCAAACGAGGTTTCTGCACCTAACGATTTACGAACCCGGTTCGCTTCCACCATGCGATCATCCTGCCCTCGCGCAATTTTGAAGTAGTGATGTCCCATTTTGCCGAACTTCTGCACCAATTCCGTTTCAGAGCGTTGCTTCAAATCTGCTCCAGTACAAATGCCCAGTTCTCGCATTCTCGTTGCACTCACCTTGCCGATCCCGTGGAATTTCTCGATCGCAAGTTGCTCAATTAACTCCTCAGCTTGATCCGGCAGAATCACGGTTAATCCATTGGGCTTGTTCATCCCCGTTGCCATCTTCGCTAAGAACTTGTTGAAGGATACTCCCGCAGAAGCAGTTAAGCCTGTTTCTTGTTGGATAGAAGCTCTGATCTCTCTAGCGATCGCACTGGCGTAAGGCAAACTTGATTTGCTTTCTGTCACATCCAAGTAAGCTTCATCTAGTGCGACAGGTTCGATCAGGTCGGTGTAGCGCTCAAAGATGGCGCGAATCTGCTCAGAAACAGTTCGATAGACTTCAAAGCGAGGTTTGACAAAGATGAGATGAGGACAACGCTGGATCGCAAGTTTAGACGGCATTGCCGAGTGAATTCCGAAAACTCTTGCTTCATAACTTGCAGCACAGACGACCCCACGTTGAGTCGGAGAACTGCCAACCGCGATCGGTTTCCCTTGATATTGGGGATAATCTCGCTGCTCGACGGAGGCATAGAACGCATCCATATCGACGTGAATGATTTTGCGAATCCCGTCCATCGCTTAAGGGTAGTACAAGATGACTATTACTTTATCACCCCCCAGCACTCTTTTTGACGATTGTGAAATTACTTCGAGTGTGGCTGAATCAACTCAATACCAAGTTTATTTCCGATTTCTAATACGTTGTTGCTGAAATCGGTAGTTGCTGCGACCATTCCTGAGATCGCGAGTAGAGCAGCGAGAGCAGCTTTGACACGATGAGGCTTGACTTGATTTGGCTGGCGAATGCCTTCTTCCACATCTCCCAAATGCTCTAATGCTTCTTGACGTTGTTCGTCTGGGAAAGTTTGTGCTGTATTCCGGAGAGCATCAATCAAGGTAGTGATGTCGTTGATGTTGCTATTGATGTTTTGGGTGAAGTTGGTAATGTCGCCGCTTCCGCTATGGGTTGCACCGATAGTTTGAGCATTGATGATCGTTTGATGAGTAGGTTGGTTCTCTTTCTCAGCCATTGTTTTGACAATCTCCATTAAATTTGTGTTGTTTTGTCGATGAAATTCGAGTTGTTCCTGGTACAGCGAAATCTGTCCGTCTTTGGCTTGCAATTCGGCTTGATAGCGTTGTTCTTGTAGCTGTAACTTCATTTCATAGAGTTCTTTTGCGTGACTCTCGATCGCTGCCTTATCTGCTTCTGGCGGCACTTCTAAACGAATGACAAAGGCATCACTGCTCTTCTTTTCGATCGCCTGAATAGAAATATCTTCGTATTGCGATCGTAGTTGTTGAAAGGATTGGAAGAAGGCTTGCCAGTCGATACCATCGACAAAGATTAGATCAACGGTTTCGAGAGTTTTTTGAACTAGAAGGGCGAATTCTCCAGGTTTGAAACTACCGTTACTAGGACGGCGTTCTTGCTGATTCTGTTTTAGATACACATAATCACAAACGATATCCGAAAGATTAGTCGAACTATTAATATTCCAGTCTTCAATACAAGCTTGAGTCAGAGTAGCTTGACTCAAGTTTGTGTTCAAAACTTTCGCTCTCGAAAAGTCTACTTTGCAAAGATTTGTTTTGTAAAAGATAGCATTACAAAGATTAGCATCTACAAGGCAAGCATTGACAAGATTCGCACCACAAAAGCTTGCATCGGAGATTTTCGCTGAACGAAGATCCGCATAACTAAGATTTGCACCAGAGAGGTTGGCCTTAATTAGAAATGCACCACGAAGATTTGCACCGCGAAGATTTGCACCGCGAAGATTTGCATCATTTAGATACACGCCACGAAGATCTGCACTATCAAGATTTACATCACTCAGGTCTGCATTACGAAGGTTTGCATTACGAAGGTTTGCATTACGAAAGTTTGCATTACGAAGGTTTGAACTAATAAATCTTATGTAACTAAGGTTTGCATCATTGAGATTAACGCTATGAAGGTTGACGTTACTGAGATCTGCATAACGGAGATTTATTTTTGCATCAGGCTCTTCTTGTCGCCAATGATTCCAATCATTCACTCCTTGTAAAAGCAGCTCCAATTGCTTTCGGTTCTTTGCCATTTTAGCTCTCTCAATCCCACCATCTTCAAATACTTCATCAAGACGGAACTCAATTCTTAAGAGTGGTCTTTAACAACTATGAACAATTTCTAGGTTCTCAATTTTAAGACATCACAATCGCACTTCCTAATCATTCGGAAACTGCCAACAAGCAATACTCTCCACATTCTGTACCACAAACATAAGCCTCTAATGCAGAAGCGACCCGCTTACAATCTCACTCCCAGCAATGACAAAGAATGTTGTGATGATCGCCTTCCTCTAATCGTTGCTGCCAATCTTTCAGTTCTTCGCGTGTGAATTGAGGCAGAATCTCAGACATAATTCTGGGTGAAAGGGATAGAGAATTCACCTTCTCATCGGCGATAAAGCTGATTCACGATCTCCCAAAGAGTCGTTAAAAATTGCGCCTCGTCGCTGTAAGTCACGCTTTTCAGCTTCGGAAAGTCCTAGCCCTTCACCAAGCTGAGCGGATTCAACGATCGCATCTCTCAAATCTACGTTTGTGAAATCTACACCTTCAAGAATCGCATTTTCTAGGATTGCATTTTTGAGATTCACATTTTTGAGAATTGCGTTTTTGAGAATTGCATCTTTGAGAGTTGCTGCACTAATATCCGCTCCGCTCAGATTTACCCCAGTTAGATCTGCTCTTTCTAAGATGGTTTGACTAAGATTCACTCCACTCAAATTTGCTCCACTTAAATCCAATCCGCGTGGAGTGCTGAAATTTCTGCTTTTTCGTAGTATTCCTCCGGTTCCCAATCTACCTTGATATTGCGTGAGAAGCTTCCTACCTACTTCATTGTGATTGACCAGTTGATGAACCAGATACCACTTAGGATCTATACCTGTTTTCTCATCTATGGTTGCGTCTTTCAAGTTTGCACCACTTAGATTTGCAGATGTGAGATTAACACCACGGAGGTCTGCTCTTCTAAGATTTGCATCTTGAAGATTTACATTAACGAGTTTAGCTTCGCTAAGACTAGCACCACTAAGATCTGCGCCTGCTAAGTCAGTGTGTATGAAATTTGCCCCTTTTAGATTGGCGCAAGTGAGATCAGCACAGGTCAATCTAGCATTACTTAGATCAGCACCACCGAGGTCTATACCGCTAAGATCAGCCTGAATAAAAGCGGAATTGTTGAGATTAGCGCAACGAAGAGCAGCACAGGTGAGAACGGCATAACTGAAAATTGCATCAGCGAGATTTGCATCAACGAGACCAGCACTTCTAAGGTTAGCACCTGTAAGATTAGCTCCTTCCAAAGTAGCACCATTGAGATTTGCACCACTCAAGTTGGTGCCACTAAAATTAACACCCCTGAGGTCGGCATATCTCAAGTTAGTTTCACTTAAGTCTGCTCCAATAAAGTCTGTTTTCAGATTTCGACCAAAAAGTTTTGCTAGCTCACAGAAGTTATCAGTATCCGCTTGTTCAACTTGTCGAACGAACTTTTGAAATTTTTGAAATTCTTGAAACTCTCGTTCCTCAATCTCGAACTCCTGTTCGTTCATAGTTGCATCTCCACTTGACTTAAGTGTGGCTGTAGTTTTCTTTCAACAAACTGTTGGAAGAAAGCCCGTTCAATAAACGCTGACTTGTTACGGCTTAAATTACTCGCGCCCAGAAGACCGCCTGATTCAATTAAGTATAAGTCGGACTGCATTCTAATTTGAAATGTTGCTTTTACATAACAAATTTCATCGGCTATCTCGACTATTCCTAATCGCTCCTGTGTCAGTTGACCTTCGAGAATACCTTGCTCTCCAGTTTTTGCCTCGAATACCCAAACTGGATTCGTTTCATCTCCTCTAGTACGACACTGATACACTTTACGCTTCACCTTGTCGCTCTGTTTGCTAGTTCCTTTGTCTTTCAGCCCTCCTGACATTGCAAGGTGCGCTTCGATTTCCCGCCCAGTTTCCCACCCGGTTTCTATCTCAATTTCAGTCGCAAACTCAGATTTCAGTCCCATTGTTTCCAGTGGCATTTCGCCATTTTCAAGCTTCAACTTAAGCTCACCGCCTCGCAAGCCAAACTGAACACTACTGCCTAATTTAGGCGTTTTTATTTCGTGTCTACCAAACCGAATTGTAAGTTTTAGGTCAACTTTTCTACAATCGCCACTTTGATACTGAGTAGAAATTGTTACTAACGGTGAACGTTTTTTCTCATAAAGAGGTTCGTTATGTAATTTCATGAAAACACAGTCTGGAAAGCGATTGGCTGGTTCAACGCGAGAGGTGGGTATCTGAGTCATGGTTTCTGACACTGAAGAAGTTCCACTTATCACTCTGCTTTTAGGCAATAAGCGGCGCGACCAGTATCATTTTAAGCAACCGAACAGTTCGCTGGATAGTTCACCGAACATGCTTGTTAGCATCATACAAAGTGAACGATGTCACTTTACTTACGTTCCTTTCTCCAACAGTCTCAACGTCTCCTGAATCGGCGATCGCATCCCATAAACCGAATTCTCCACATCCGCATACTTCGCCTTGGGAATATAGCGAGATCGCTTCTGTCCCTTCTCTTCCCAGTGCAACCAAGGCTGTTTCGTCTCCCAGATATCCCCATTCTTCCGCTTACGTCGCACCGTATGAAACTCGATCCACCCACAAGAATGTGTGCTGGGGGGTCTTATAGTGTCATCCTCACCCCCCAGCACTCTTTGTATAGCGTGTCCATTTGGGGACAATTCCGACTCCTCCTGATCAAAGAGATTCAGTTGCAACCGGGTTGAGTCGCGCTGATGTCCAGCCAGTTCAACCGACTTCTGATCAGGCAGTGATTCATATTCCGCAGGTGATTCGCACACAGAAGAAAGACGATAATTCATACCGCTCCCTCTGGATTCTCAGCTTGATCGACATCCGGTTCTAGAATCACTTGCTGATGATCTTGTTCAGCCTTCTGAATCTCTTGCCAAGTGCGATCGCGCTTCCTCAAATTCATTTGCTGAGTCAAGTCCTGAATTTTCGTCAAAGCTTGCTGTCTCGCCTCAAACTGGTTCCGCAACGTAATGCGCCACTGCTCTCGATTGATGCGATCGAGTTCGGCACAGATCTCGCGTTTAAACCGCCAATCAATCGTTCCCGAAACTCCTGGCGATGATCCCTGCACCCAGTTTCCAGCCGAGCAGTTTTGGCAAAGCGGTAACTTATCCTCATTTGGTCGGTAATCCGGGACGATCAGCGTCATCAAACTACTTGCAATGAAGCCACTGTCTTCACAGCAAAAACAAGTCCATTCCGGTCGCCACATTTGACGATCGTGCTGTTGCTCTGGAGAAGAAATCGGTTCTCTGGGAAATTGAGGGAGTTGAGCCATGATGAATCCTCCCTAATACAAGCCTTGCTGCTGCGCCCATTCATAGAACGATCTGCGCTTTCGCTTCTCAGCTTGATCACTGCATAACCCGATCCAACCCAACCCCTCATGATTTAAGGCTGCAAGGTACTCGTTTTGGAGCGGATGTACTGACCAGTCAATATCGGGCACAGGAGCGCCGGAACGCTCAATTTGGAACTGATCCCACAACGTTTTGAGGTGGGCTTCGATCCATCGCTTCGGTAAGGTTGGGCGCTTTGGTAATTCTTCTATTTTCTTCTTACAAAACTTTTCAAATTTCTCTCTCTCTGCTTCTGGGATCTGAGAGAGAGATGGATCAGTTTGATTAGTCTGATCTATATGAGGCGATCCAGAATCTATATCTGGTGCGGGTTCTAGCGCTTCATTTTCTCGTTTTTGAGACGACTTTCTCAAATTTGAGACGACTTTCTCATTTTTGATACTGGAGTCTCGTTTTTGAGACTGCTTTCTCATTTCTGAAACTTCTGTCTCATTTTTGAGACTATTTTCTGTCAAAAGTTTTCTAGCTCCGACTAAGTTGCGGAAAGCGATCTTGGCAGGTTGAGTATCGAATAACCCCAGTTCTTGAAATCGTGCGATCGCTCTATAAAACGTCGGTTTAGAGAGATTGCATTCTGTCAATATGGTTAATAGATCGAGGTCTTGGTAATGTTCACCAAAGGGATCGATCGTGACAAGGTAGCTCCAGAGTCGCCATTCAGCAGCGGTTAATTTGGCAGCACGAAGCGTTTCAGCCAGTTCAGCAGTCAGAGGATAGTGCTTAGACATCTTGCACCTCTGAAGTCGTGATCAGACTGAATGAAGGCTGTGTGTGATTTACTACAGACAGTGAAGATTTCTCACCCTGGCTAGATGCCGGATGAGTAGGCGAAGATTGAGTATTCATAGTTTAGAAACAAGTTACTTGTGCCCTATCTGCTCTAAACAGGTAGGGCGTTTACTTTTTGAAGGTCAAAACGCTTGGGGGATTAAGAAGCTGCTTTCTCAGTAGCAATGAGCTGCTTAACTCGTTCCTGAACTTTTCGAGCGGTCGCAGCATCTTCTCTTCTTAATTCCAGACCCTTGAGCAGGTCTATCTTCTCCATTCCCAGCCGTTCAGCAAGCACGTTTAAGCTTCGTTCTGATAGCCCTCTCGATTTTGTCCATGCCGCAAAATCACTCGCTCCAAACCCAGTCAGAGCCGCGAGATCAATATGACGGGCATAGCGAATATCTTCGATCGTCAATTTCACAGCAACCTCTTGAGAAGTGTTCATGTGATGGGTTTCCATTTAGAATGAATAGATTATAGGAAAATATAATCTATTATACTTTTGTATAATCACGGAAAGGGAAAGTGACGATCGCACAATAAAAAATCCCCTGCCGATGACAAGGGACGAATAACAAGGGACGAGATTTAGACTGATCGTGAACTGAAACTAAACCTACTCTTCTTCCTGTTTCGTTGCAGGAGCGATAGTTTCATCCATATAGGCTTTAGCAACCAGATTCAGCATGTATTCGCGCTGTTCTTGAGTTAAAACATCCAAGATTTTCTCTATGCTGTCAACCCTTAGATTTTTCACTCCATTACGGAAGTGGCTGATTTGTGTAGTAGTTAAACCAGTTTTTTCAGCAATTTCAAGTCCGGTCAGATCAAACCGAAACAATGTTTCCCTAAACGCATTCGCGAACTTCATTGCTCATAGACCTACTTTACAGGAGTCATCGATAAACCTCTGGCATACCAACCATACCCAGATTCAACAATCTTTTACTTGAACCTCTAACAAATTACAAGATCCAATAATTTAGGATTATATTTTCGTATAATATATTATCTAATAATATAATCCTGATGAGGAAGTAACTAAGGCTATGTTACCCCTATCCAATTTTACAGGCATGTAGACATCAGTGCTTTATCGCACACTTTGTTCGTCAGCAAATTTCCTCTATCCTAAGTATTCTGGAGTTCCATTGAGACTTGCTTCTCTTCTACAACAAACCGCAGCCCGATATCGCTCAGCCGTTCACAGGGTTTTAGAAGATTGGTCACCCGTATGTGGATGTAATCGACCTGGTTCTCACCCGACTTGTGAAGCCTGTCCGTGTCTGCCTGTCTTTGAAAGACTTTTAAGAAAAGAAATTTATGAACAGACGATTGAGTCAGGAACTATCCCTTCAGCCAGCAATAAAAGCACCTATGCAGCGCCCGACCCGTCCTCTATTTCCAGATCATAAGTTTGATTTTGGCGATCCGGCTTGGGTAGTTCCGATTCAGCAGGGAGGAACGATCGAAGCAATTTGGTATCGACAGAATGATGATGCTTGGCTATACCGACTCACTGGGCTAAGCCAACCTGAAAAATGGTGGCACGAAGAAAAGCTAGAGAACGCTTGTCCAGATTGCGGTTGCTCCTGGAGCGGTATGAAAACTTGCCAGTGTGGACGATCCCCAGATGAGTGAAGCAGAACCTACAAAAGAAGAAATGATCCGCTTCACTGCGGATCTACCTAAATCCTTGCATCGTCGATTCTCTGTTTATGCAGCGAGAGAAGGTAAGGACAAAGTTGCACTGTTACGGCAGTGGCTGACAGAAAAATTGAAAGATGTTGAGAGTTGATATCGTAATCAAATTCGCCTAACTATCTCACACTCTTGCTAAAGCTATTTGAACTCGTTGAGTAAATTCTGACTCTCGATCGCACGTCATCACCAATTCATCGATCGCTCTTGTCATTGCTACATAAAGCAATCTCGCCTCTTCTTCAGGGGATCGATCTCTAGTTGGCATGAATCCCACACCCGGAACGAAGACCACCGGGAATTCTAATCCCTTGCTAGAGTGCATTGTTACTAATTTAATGCTTTGAGCAGCGGGATCATAATTGCGGCTCTCACTGTCCTGATTCACCCATTCGATCGGAATGCCAACCTGTTCAAACTCACTGTAAATATTTTCACCCATGAATTTAGAGCGGTAGACGATCGCCATTTCGTTCCAGGCAATTCCTTGAGCATTGAAGCTTTTCGCGCGATCGATCAAATATTCCGTCTCTTTTCTAAAACTGGGAAGTCGAATCAATTGAGGTTTGCTGCCTCTCCGACCTGCACTTTCAGGCTCAACCAGTACAGGTATATCCTCATCTGGGTTAGAAGTCGGCATCATGACTTCTCTAGCAAACTCATAAGCGAGATTCAGAACATCTTGAGTATTGCGGTAATTGATTTTAAGGATCTTTGTTCTACCTCTTGCTTCAATCCCAACACTGCTTAAACTGAATTTCTTACCTGGGGTTTCATAGATATTTTGAGCATCGTCATAGAGCAAGAGCAATGATTTAGTTTCGGGATCAACCATTTGGACTACTAGCTTTAACCATTCCGGCTCAAAGTCATGTCCTTCGTCGATCATCACTGCTCCATATCTGCCAGCAGGAATTCTGCCTTGATCGACGGCTTCAATCACTCGCCGCACTAATTCTTTTGGATAAGCTTCACCACGAAACTGATTGTAGCTAGGTTTCTGAATCCGATGTTGCCAGAGTTGATCACTGCACCAGCGATGAAAATTGCATACCGTAACCCGATCGCTGCCAATTCCTTTCTCATGCAGCATGTGTCTCAGTTTTGCAGCTAATGAAACATTGAAGCAGAGGACAAGGATCGGCTTCGTGGTCTGTTGAACAAGAAACTCACAACGGTAAGCAAGAATCAAGGTCTTCCCAGAACCCGCGACTCCATGAATGACACGATGCCCATCTCCAAGGCTGCGAGCAAGCTGTTCTTGCTGAATGTCCATCACTCGAATAATGTCAGGAATTGCAACCTGTTCTTCAACTTCTTCCGAGTGAGTTGATTCAGACTGCTGAGGTGCAGAGATCCGAACTTCTGGGAAAATGTGCCAGCGCACTCGATCGATTTGAGTTGAAGTTAGCGGTTCCCCGAATTCATAAGTACAAAGATTCCAAAGTTGCTCCTGAAACTTTCCAGCATCTACACTCTCATACATCTCATCCTGACAAATGATGAGATGCGGCTCAAACACTTCCTGAAAGCCTTCGATCGATTCAAGTTGCTGTCGAGTGATATTTGTTAAAACGGCTCCATAGCTGTAGGGAAAGACTAAACTACCTCGATATCGTCCTTCTGCTTGTTTCAGCAATGGATCGCGTTTCAGGCAATTAACGGTTTCCAGTAAATACTTTCTTGCTTGTTCGAGAGGATGAGTAACTTCAGTTTCTTGCCCGTCTACGAGCAAGGTCACGCGATCAGGATTGACACTACGAAGAGTGTTGAGTTTCCAATCCTTTACCTCCAGTACAAACAAACCTCTACTTGGATGCAGGATGACGAAATCGGGTCTTAGTCGCTTATTTCCGATCGGTACGTCATACCAGAGCAAATAATCCTCATCTAGCTTCTCTTCTAAGCGTTGAGCAAATCTCCGTTCACCAGAGGTCATACGTTGCGAACAACTACTAAATGCTGGAATGAGGACTGCCATATCTGAATTAAAGATTAATCTGACCGTATTATTCCTGATTTTATTGCAGTATTGCAGTATGAAGCACTACTCAGTGATTTGCAAATGATTGATATCTACTTGATTTAGAGAGCAAAAATTTCTGATGAGTAAATTTCCGATCGTTCTAATTCCCCGTGCGCTAAAACAGATCACTATGGAGTTTCCACCACTGCCTACAATTCATGAACCGGAATCACCTAAAGACCCAATAGCCCCAGTACCTCCTACAAAACCTACAAAGCTTGAGTTACAGCAAGTAATCTGGATAGGGATAATCACTAGTCTATTGTTTTTTTCTATCAACGTAAGTTTAGGGATTTTCTCTGTTGTTGTTCTGACAGTAGCCTGGATTTGGTATGAACAGTGGCTTGACAATTCTTTCCCTCAAATTGAACAGAAATATCAGCAAGATCTAGTCAGATTCGAGCAGCGAAAACGGGGCTACCAAGAAGAATTAGATGCAATGCCTGCACGCAGGAGGCAGCATCAACTTGATTTGGAAGCGCATAAGCAAAAATTAATACGGCTAAAAGCTGAATATCGGCAGCCAGAGAAGGTTGTAGCATTTAGGCGAAAACGCCTTTGTGAGGTGTTGAAGCATACTCTTCCGCACGATGGAGAAGACAGTAGGGCGATTGAAGGAGCGAATGAGCATAGATTACGGCATCGTTTAGAGCATTTTTTTCATGGCAGAATCTATACGAGACTAACAGTATCGATTCCGAACTACGAATATCCTTACAGCCCAGATATAACGTACATTGATACTACTTTAGGACTCTACATCGACATTGAGGTAGATGAGCCATATGACTACTACTCTGGTCAGCCAACTCATGAATTGAATGGAGAGAAAGATGCTCGACGTGATCAATTCTTTCTCAGAAGAGGTGGGATTGTCATTCGATTTAGCGAGGAGCAGGTTGTTTGTGCGTCTGAAAGTTGCTGTAAAGAAGTAGCTAAAACGATCGCAAGTCTAACTGGCGATCCAACTATCCCCGCTCAATTTGAAAATGTTCCAGACTTGGTATCAATGCCTCAATGGACTTATACAGAGGCAGCAGAGATGGCTCTTAATCGGGTAAGAGATAGAGGATACGAATGCAGAAATTTTCCGCAATCAGTACCACGTACTTCTGGAATTTCCCCTGCTTCAGGTAGTACCCTTACACCAGATGAATTACTAAATCGCCTTACTGAATCAATGAGACAACGGCGCTCTCAAGCCGAATCATCAAGACGAGTGCGTTCTCAGCAACAAGACCGTTCTAGCTTACCCACTCCACCTGCTCCAAATTCTCAAACCTTCAATACTCAACCGCCAAAGAATCCTCCAACTGTTCAATCTCGTTCTCCAGTTCAACCCCCTAGCGATGCTCAGCGACCTACGAAGAAGACACCTCCTGTTCAGCCTAATAATTCTGAAAATCGGGGACGCTCCTGGAGAAGAAATCGCCGCAAGAAGCTGAAGATGAAATTGGCGAATTCCCAAACTACTGAATCAGAAGCACGAGGATATATTCAAACAGCTTTAGAGCTTGGAGTCATTGAACAGAACGAATTTTCAAAATTCATGGATTACTTCATTAATAGAGACAACAATAATGCCTGATCAATACTCTTCCTTCTACGCTGGAGAACCAATCTCTCAACCTCCAGACCGCTTCACCAAAGCCGAGAAACTCGAACTACTGATGTGGCATCCTCTCTTCACTGGGAAATGTCCTCGCTGTGGTCAAAAACTCGCTGAGTCGATCGCTGAATGTGAGTGCGGCTGGAAGGATGAAACTGAAACAAAGAATTGAATTTTGTCCCGAAAGCTATGAGTTGTAATCGTGAATAATAGTGTTTTCATCCCCATAGTCTTATGATGAGTATTCTCAAATCCCTCACCCTTCTGAGTATTCTGACTGCTTCTCTTCCCGCGATCGCCCAAACTAAACAGGTTCTTGATCAAAGCTGCCGTCAAGGAACTTGTTGGGAATCATCGCTAATCAGTAAGAAATTAGTTCATCAGAATCAATTAGGTGGAGAGCTAAGCCAACTCTACAGAATTGAAGTTGAGACTAAGCTTACAGCGAGAGAAACCACGACCAAGAGAGCCACGCAATGGGTGTATTGCTCAATGAGTGAGCCTTTTGTCGCGTTTAGCCAGCCTTCTGACGACCTAATCTATCTCCACTATTTGAATCCCGGTAGCGAGATATATGGCTATAACGCTGGCTCTAGTAGAACGTACTGGGCAATTTGCCACAATACCTGGAGTGCTGAAACTTTTGGCTCAAGTGAAAACCTTGCTCGAAAAGCGAGACAGTTAGGATATTCCCTCACACTGCAAAGTGTTCAAAGAGAAATTCCTAAGCAATTATTCCAGCCCTAAACCTTCAAAATAATCTCCTCAACCCCTCCATTACGAACCACAATTTTTTCAATCAGTGCCCGATAGATCTGCTGCTTCTCTTCATCATTGAGAGTCTTCCAATAGAGCGGATCACTAAATACCTGAAGTAATAAATCGCGCTTGGTTAGAAGCTCAGAAGTGATATTCTGTTGGGCTTTCTGGTATTGCTCAATCTGTTGCTTTAGGTCTTCTACAATTCCGGCTGCTCGATCTCCTGGAGCAGATTGATAAAAGGAAAGCTCTGCACGTAATGATAGGATTTCCGGAGAATCAGTAGTAGTGCTGGGAGGTAGTTCGGCAAGTCGAGTAACCTCTTCAGTCCGTTGAATTAGAGCCTCGATTACGAGTGGTTCGATCGCATCATGGCGGATACTTGTTTTCTGAAGACAGGTTCGCATCCGGTAATTTTTACATTGAAATGAGAATTTTCTAATTGTTGGATCAGTTCTAAGTCGGTAATTTTGAACTGAACATCGTCCTCGACACTCTCCACAAATGATCAATCCCGTGAATGGGTGAATTAAATCGGTCTTGTAGGCATATCCTCCATGTTTTGAATTCCAATCCAGAACCGCTTCAATCTCCTGATACTCCTCATCGCTCATTACACGATGATCGGGATGAGTGTTATAGCGAATATCCCAGAGATGCTTATGACGTTGACGTTGATGATATGCCCGACCATAAGCAAGATGTCCTCGTAGAATTGGATTATTCAGCCATGAAACAAAGCCAGAAATACTAAAGCTAAGACTATGCTTTGGTTTGCGATTTGCTTTAACGCCTTCTGTTTTAGCTTTAATGAAAGTTCGGATTCCATATCTATCGTTAAGCCAGAGAATAGTCCGGCGAACAGTTCGGTATTCCAAAAACTTTTCAATTAATTCCCGCGCCACTTCAGCCTGACTTAGCTCGGTTTGAGTCTCAATAATGCAAACATAGGGTCTGTGGTCAAGTTCAAACCTCTCACCTATTTTTCGATATCCAAATGGAGCAAAGTAGGCTGCATTGCGATCGCGATGATGTTGATGTCCTTGCTTCACTCGTTTGGACAATCTTGCACTGTATGCTCGTGCTTGGATTACTGCTTGCCCTGCCATGACACGTCCATCAGGGTCAGATAAATCAATGTAGGGTTGGTCAAGACTAACTAACTTAATATCCTGCTCTTCTAGCAATTCAAAAACCCAAAATGATCTAAGCTCATTCCGTGCTAGTCGATCGATATCAGTCACACAAAGACGCTTGCCTCTTGCGGCTCCAGTTTGAATATAAGCAAGCATTGCCTCAAAATCTGGACGCACCACACCTTTTTTATAAGCTGATTCAGTATCCGCCCAAATCTGAGTACATCCGAACTTTTTAAGCCGCGCAATCTGATTGTCAACGCTATGTCCCTTTGCCTGTTCATCGCTGGAAACCCTTGCGTAGCCTAGATCGCCATCCACGAAACCCACCTCGATTTAACGTACTTGCTATCGTACATTAAATCCCATGCCAAATGCACAGGTACAAATGACGAACCTTAAACGATCGCTGATCCAATCCTGTTCAATGCATCGGCGATCGATGGATTTCAATCCAGCATGATATGCCCCGGTTCGATGCCCTTGTTGTGTGAGCCATTCTGCAAGCTCCTCACTTTCGCTTCGCGATCGCACATAAACTAAACCCGATCCCATCTGCGAATTGATTACGGCTAGTAATTTCTGTCTGCGCTGTCGCGGAGTCGAAACCGATTGAATTTGCAGATTCAAATTCGCACGATATGGACTAAGCCGGAAGATTTGCGGCTTTTCAAGTTGTAAAATCCGTTCAATCGTTGCTTGAGCTAAGGAATTCGCAGTGGCAGTGAAAGCTGCGATGGCAATACGATCGCGATTGTGTGATAAGGCTGCTCGAACCGCCCCAAGCCGATAGTAAACGGGTCGAAATGTCTCACCCCACTGGGTTAAACAATGCGCTTCATCAACAATTAGCGTGTTAATTTTAACTTCGAGCAATCGTTGCCAAACAGATGCACTGAGTAACGTTTCAGGAGAAAGATAAAGCAAACGGTAACGTGCGATCGTGCTCAAAATCCGCTTACGCTCTGCGGCTGGAAGTTCACTATGTATCAATGCGGCTGGAATTCGGCGCTGTTGCAAATCTTGAACTTGATTCTCCATTAAAGCGACGAGAGGAGATACCACGATCGTTAATCCAGCTCGCATCACTGCTGGCAGTTGAAAACATAGAGATTTACCCCCGCCTGTCGGGAGAACAATCATCGCATCTTGATTGTTCAAGATTGTTTGAACAATCTCACCTTGAGGCGGACGAAATTCAGAATAGCCCCAGAACTGTTTTAAGCGATCGTGTAAAAGCATAGATAACTGAGGCAAGAACTGAGAAGGCGACTCAGTTTACCCAGCTTCAGCTACACGATCGCTAAGACAAAAGTAGCATTAGTTACCGACCAACATATTCATCATTTCTGCATGTAGAAATGCAATATCGGGATCACGTTGAATCGCTTGGTCATACTTCTGCTCAAGATTCGATCCCGTTACAGCGGGACGAAGAAGCTGTTTTGTCTGCGCTAACAATTCGCTTGCTTGCTCCATCGTGATCGGTTCTTTCGCATCCAACGCTTCATCAATCTGCACAATGAACTGCGAAATCGGTCGTAACCAAGCAAACCGCTGGTCTTCCAGCACTAAGCGAAAAAACTCAGTATTCGTGACTCGTCCATGTTCTTGCTCATAGCCCATCCGCTCTCCATCCAATAGGGCTTTATGCAGCCGTAAGAGCGCGAAACGGACTTGTCCCAAGCGTTGTAGCGTCGCATCAAACTCAGTCAAAGACATCCGGCAAACTCTGGTAAACACTGTCTTCATCTTGGCATATTCACGCGATCGTGGAGTAAGCCTCAGCCGCCGATTCGCACCCCAAAAACTCTATCAAAAGTTCATACAGGCAAGCGATTTATTAAGCTTCTGCTGGAATATCGAGAGTCTCAAGGTCAACGCATTTGCGATTTGGGAATCTTAAGGTCACCGCATTGACGATGCGGAAATATCTTTACTCAATCTCAAAACTATGCGCGCTTCCCAATCTCTCTCTCGCTTCGTGATTGCTCTAGGCTTGATGACCGCATCATTTGCACCGATGCACAAGGCAAACGCGGAAAATGCAACGGCTTATCCATCTGAAACAGTCGCAGCTTTCACGAGCACTTGTACTGAACAAGGCAGCAGCAAAGGAATTCCGGCTGAAGTTATGCAACAAATTTGCGCTTGCAGCATCGAAGCCCTTCAAGAACAGTATACCTTTGAGCAGTTTGCGAAAATTGATGCGGATTTAGGCGCTGGCAAACCTGCACCTGCGGAGATGGACATGATTGTTCAGGGTTGTGTTAAAGAATTTATTAGCAAATAGACAAATTCTTCTGATTTAAAATTAACGGGAGCATAATTATGCTCCCGTTTTTTGTAAAGAAATTCCGCATCTGAAAATTCTGAGGTTAAGCTATCGTTCAAATGACTTACGTTGACGTATGGCAAGTCCGCAACTCTCTGCGCCGATTCAGCGATCGCTGGCAATTTCTACACAATCTTTAACGAAACGATTCGATCGTCGTCCCGTCGTGAGTGATGTCCATCTCGACATTGCGAGCGGCGATGTCTACGGATTAATCGGACCGAACGGAGCCGGAAAGACCACCTTAATTCGGATGCTGGCGCTGATCGAAGAACCCACGATCGGCGAAATTCATTTCAACGGTCAGCGCTACGATCGCCATAATACTGCTGAGATTAAGCGCTATCTCGGTTATCTTCCCGACGACTTTCCGCTCTATGACGACCTGAATGTCTGGGATTATTTAGATTATTTTGCACGGCTATATCGACTGCGTGAACCGCGACGCTCCCGAAGACTCTACGAAGTGCTCGAACTCGTTCAACTGACTCACAAGCACAAGGCTCCGATCTCGACGCTCTCACGGGGGATGAAACAGCGCTTAGGATTGGCGCGTACCGTCCTGCATGAGCCGATGATTTTACTTCTGGATGAGCCAGTTTCAGGGCTTGATCCCATCGCTCGAATGCAGTTTCGAGAAATTATTAAAAACTTACAATCCGCAGGCATGACGATTCTGATTTCCTCACATGTGTTGAGCGATCTAGCAGAATTGTGTACGTCGATCGGCATGATGGAATTAGGTTATCTTGTGGAGAGTGCATCGCTTCAAGATTTATATGCTCGTCTGAGTCAGCAGCAAATTCTGCTCTCAACTTTAGGATCATTAGATGATCTCACACGAGAACTTAAACATTCACCCTTCATTCAATCTGTTGAACCTGTCTCAGAGACTCAACTCAAAGTCGCGTTTTCTGGAAATCAAGAAAATAGTGCTGAATTACTACGATCGCTGATTCAAGCCGGAATTCCGCTGACCGAGTTTCACTGCACACAGGAAGACCTCGAAACGATTTTTCTCAAACTTGGACATCAACAGGCATCATGACTATGCTGGATCAAATTGGTAATCTCAACCCCCAACTTTTACGAGAACTGAAAGGGCGGCTCACTTGGCGCAATATTCTAATCGTGGGCGCACTCTCGATCGTGGCTCAAGTGCTCGTCTTTCTCTGGTTTTATGGTCAACTACCAACCCCAGAAGCCTATCAATATAATCCCTACTGTGGGCACATGGTCGGCGGTGAGTTTATTCAAGGTTGCACCGAGAATGTTTCTGCCAAGACTTTCGCGATTGATTGGATGCTGTGGTGGCAGCACTTTGCACAAGCGTTGCATACCTGTATTCCCTTTGTCTTAATGCTTTCAGGAACGTATTTCTTACTCAGCGATTTGCAAAATGAGGAACGTCAAGGCACGCTTGATTTTGTGCGATTAAGTCCACGATCGGCATCAAGCATTTTACTCGGTAAAATCTTGGGTGTTCCGATTTTGGTGTATTGTGCGATCGCATCTCTCCTGCCTTTACATATTTTTGTCACATCAAGAGCGGGAAATCTCAGCTTTTTGCCCAGTTTCTACATGATGCTAGCAGCAGGCTCATATCTGATTTTTAGCTTTACTTTGCTCTTTGGCTTTTTTAGTAAATCGACTCTCAAGCGATCTGCTCAGGCGCTAGGTGTAACCATCTTCTATGTGTTGATGGTTGGAGCTATTTTTGTTCCAGGATACATCATGTGGAATTCAGAAACGGTCTGGAAAACCTTACTAACAGCGCCAATTTTATATATCACTTCTCCTGATTCAAGTTGGTTTTGGTTTAGCTTACCAATTAGCAACAATACAGCGATCGCACATCTGTTTACGCTTTTGAATATTGCGATTCTCAATGGATGGGTGTGGCAAGGCTTAGCGCGATGTTTCCATCAACCTAGCACCACAATTTTGCACAAGCGTCAAAGCTATGGATTAGTCTTTTATCTGCAAAGCTTAGTGCTAGGTCTGAGCTTTCAAACGTATGTGAGTAAGGGCACTGATGCACCCCAAGCATTCGGAACCGTCTTGCTCCCAATTGTCCTGAATCTGCTGATTTTTCTACCTTTGGCTGCAATTCTCTCCCCCCAACGTCAGACGGTCATGGATTGGGCGCGATACCGTCACACTCAATCGCCGCGATCGTCACTTTTGAAAGATCTGTTGTTTCATGACCACAGCCCAGCCGGACTTGCAATGATGGTGAATTTAGCGATCGCTGGAATTCTTTGGCTTGGTATCTCTGTATTTGGGCAGGAGCGAATCTGGCATAGCACACAACTTAGCGCAATCTTGGTCTTGATGAGCCTCATAACGATTGCACTTTATGCTGCAATCATGCAATGGCTGGTCATTCAGAAAACGTCCAAACGGAATTTTATTGCGATCGCGTTGATTACCATCTTGCTCTTGATTCCGCCTGCATTCGCTGCGCTCCTCTCTTCTAGAGGATTAATTTCGATCCCGCTTAGAGACATTGTGCTCCTCACATCGCCTTTTCTTTGGAGTGTATCTCCCGAGGTTGTATCCCCCCTCGCAGTTTTGAGCGCGCTGCTAGGTCAACTCAGTTTCATTGCTGGAATTAATGCACTGATTGCTCGCCAAGTTCGTCAAATTGGTGCTTCTGAAATGAAAGATCGATTTGCTAGACTGCAACCCAGTGGTTCAGCGCAATAGCTCTGCTGGGGAGATAGGGAGCAGCAATCTGAGTCTGATTTATTTCTCCCCATCCCCCCACTCTCCACTCCGCAAACTTCATAAGGTATCTATGCTTTTCAGGTCGCGACGCACCTTGCTCAATCTTGCGATCGCAATTTTCACGATCGTGCTTTCCCTCAGTTTGAGAAGTCCAAATTTTGCAACGGATTTACTCACTGCGGATGTACAAGCTTTAGTCACAATGGGAGCGCGGGTCACAGGATCGCCTGCTGCTGAACGAGCTAGCGAATTTTTGGTCAATGAGTATCGCAAAGCAGGCTATCAAGTTGAAATCCAACCCTTCAGCTATCCGAAATTTGCAGATGTCGGCTCTGATTTGACCGTCAATGGAACTGCGATTCGAGTTTGGGCAATGGTGCGATCGCGATCGGGTCATCCTTCTGGAAAGCTCGTTATAGTTCCAAATTATGGAACATCTGAAGACTTTCAAACCGTGAATGTCAAAGGCGCGATCGCGCTGGTTCGACGGGGTGGAGGGCTGACATTTGCTCAGAAGATTGATCATGCAGCAGCAGCAGGCGCGATCGGGATTGTGATTGTCAATAACCAACCTGATAATGTTCGCGGCATGTTGATGCAACCTTCTCCAATTCCTGCTGCCGCGATTTCTGGAAAAGATGGTGCACCCTTACTCGCTCAACCGACTGAAGCACAAGCAACACTGAATGTGCAATCTCGCCCGAATGCAGTCGGACGGAATATCATTGCTCATTTGCCGGATGTGAGGCAGCCCAAGTTGATCATTGGTGGACATTTTGATTCAGTAGAAAACTCACCCGGAGCCAATGATAATGCCTCTGGAACTGCGGTGATTTTGGCATTAGCACGTCAGTTTGCTCAGTCTACTGAAGCGCAGCAAATTTGGTTTATCAACTTTGATGGCGAAGAAGATGGACTGAAAGGTTCAGAGGCGTTTGTCGAGCAACTAGACTCGGCGGTGCTCAAGAGCTTGAAAGGAATGATCAATTTTGACATGGTTGGCGTGAACGATCGCTTATTGATTGATGGTTCAGGAGCCTTAAGCGCGGTAGCGACGCAATCAACGCGCGAAGAAGTGAGATCGAGTCGATTTGGCAGAAGTGATCATGCTTCTTTTCAGGCAAAAGCAGTTCCAACCTTGTTCTTTTTCCGAGGCAAAGACCCAAACTACCATTCGCCGAGTGATAAAAGTGTCGATCCGCGCTTACTCAAAGAAACTCAGCAAGCTGCTAGTAAAATTATTTCGCAGTTGCTCAAATAATCGTTGTCTAATTGCGACTTTGCTAAAGGCGTACCATCGAAACCTCGACCTTTGTGCAGCTATTTCACATTTGCCCGCGCACCCGATTGGGCAGCAAACGCGATCGCTAAGCCATCTGCTGCATCATCTGGCTTAGGAATTTCAGATAACCCAAAAATCATCATCACCGCTTGCTGCATCTCTGATTTCTGTGCGCCATATTTGGCAACGGAAGCCTTCACTTGCGATTGATGTAAAAAAATTGGCTCATTTAGCCCATATTCTCCCAAAGCAAGTTCAATCACTCCTAAGGCGCGCAGTACCTTATTTGCAGAGGTTGTCTCACGCGTAAAAAACGGCATTTCTAAAGCGACTGCATCGGGTTTGATCAACTCACACAGTTCGCGAATATCATCGTGAATCTGCTTTAAGCGATCGTAAATGAGCGAAGTCGAGGCGGTCTTAATTACGCCGTAATCGATGACATGATCATCTTGAATTGCACCATATCCGATCGTTGCGATCGCAGGGTCGATTCCTAAAATAACTTTGCCTTGTAATGTGAGCATTATGGTTCGATGGACTATCGGCTTCCATAATACACCCGCACTATCAAAACATGTCGAAACAACCGTTTGAGATCGATCAGGTCATAGCTCGAATTCGTGAGGCAGTGCAAGAATTTCCCAAAGCTGCCATGTTTGAACTCTACGAAGATGGCTATCAATCGTTGTTTGAGCAATTGATTAGCTGTTTGATTTCTGTTCGGACTTACGACGAGGTGAGTTTACCCGTTTCGCGGCGATTATTTGAGCGAGCGCGCACGCCTGAAGAGATCGCTCAATTGTCGATCGCAGAAATCCAAACCTTAATTCAAGACTGTACCTACCCAGAGCAAAAAGCCCAGCAGATTCATACGATCGCCCATCAAATTCTCACAGAGTACCAGGGGGAACTTCCAGCCGATTTAGACGTATTACTCAAGTTCAAAGGAATTGGGGTGAAATGCGCGCATCTGGCACTAGGAATTGCCTGTCATCAGCCTTATATCAGCGTCGATACACATGTGCATCGAATTACGAATCGCTGGGGATACGTGCAAACTAAAACGCCAGAAAAAACAACGATCGCGCTGACAGCAAAGTTGCCAAAACAATACTGGATCGAGATCAATCAACTGCTGGTTCCATTTGGTAAACACATTTGTACTGGAAAACGCCCTCACTGTGCGACCTGCCCGGTGCTTAAATGGTGTGAACAAATCATTCAGCCGTAGGGAACTCTGAGTACGATCGCTGAATCCATATCAATTAGTTGGTTATGCCCTCGCCATGCAAGTTTCTCGAATTCAATTTCTATTTACGTTCGTTGTCGCTTTGACGATCGCGCTGTTTCTTCACAACCCAGTTCGAGCAGTTCAACTCAATCCAACAGTTCTCGTTGACATTCGATCGATTAATCCCCGGATTGCGCTCGACATTCGCTACGCAACAACAAATAACTTTGTCAAACAAAAGCTTTACCCTGAAGCGCGATGTATTTTACGCGCGGCAGCGGCACAACAGCTATCCCAAGTTCAAACTGCTTTAGAAGCGCAAGGATTAGGATTGAAAGTTTACGATTGCTACCGCCCTTTAGCGATTCAGAGAGCACTTTGGGCGATCAAACCGGACGATCGCTTTGTGGCAAATCCAGCCTATGGATCGCGCCATAATCGGGGGATGGCAGTTGATCTTACGCTCGTCGATCGCGCTGGAAACGAATTACCAATGCCGACCGGATTTGATGATTTTAGCGATCGAGCGTCTCGCAGCTATAAAAATCTGCCCGCAAACGTGCTCAAAAATCGTCAAACGCTCGAAGATGCGATGGTGAAAGCGGGTTTTATCCCGCTTGCGACCGAATGGTGGCACTTTGACGCAAAAGGCTGGCAAAATTACGCGATTCGAGATATCCCGTTTAGCGCCATTCCTTCAACTGCGCTCAATAATTCCACCGCCAAGTAGCACTTCACCGTCGTACCAAACTGCCGCCTGACCGGGTGTAATACTAAATTGCGGTTCATCAAACACAATCCGCACGCGGTTTCCTTCTAAAGGAATCACCGTTGCAGGAGTCGCGGTTGAGCGATAGCGAATTTGTACTTCTGCTTTAATTGGGGCTGTTGGTTGAGCGATCGACACCCAATTAATCCGCGAGACATTACATTCAGGGTTTTGCGCCTGCGATCGTTCTCCGACAATCACACGATTCATCACCGCATCCAACCCGATCACATAGAGAGGTTCACTGTGCGCGATTCCTAAACCTTTGCGTTGCCCGATCGTATAGTGATGCACCCCTTCATGCTGACCGAGAACTTTACCCGATTGATCGACAATTTCGCCTTGGCGAGGCGCAATGTATTTATCGAGAAATGCCTGCATTGAGCCATTCGCTTCGACAAGACAGAGATCTTGGCTTTCTGGCTTATCGGCAGTGTGCAATCCAAAGCCCGCCGCAATTTGGCGCGTTTCAGTTTTGTGCTTCTCACCCAAGGGGAACAGCACTTGAGACAGGACGGTTTGATCGAGATCGTAGAGAAAGTAGGATTGATCTTTGGATCGGTCGATCGCTCTTAGCAACTGATATCGCCCAGTCGTTTCATCGAAGCGAATTCGCGCATAGTGACCCGTCGCGATTTTCTCAATGCCTAAAGTCTCCCGCGCATACTTCAGCATCGGAGTAAATTTCACGGCTTTATTGCACTGCGAACAAGGCAAGGGCGTAATGCCTTCGCCATATCCTGCGACCAGATAATCTACGATGTTTTCTTGAAACACATCCCGACTATCCACAATGTGATGCGGGATGCCCAACTCCTCACAAAGTTTTGCAGCATCGACCATGCCTTCTGAGCAGCACTGACCTTTCCCTTTCATCAACCAAAGGGTCAGCCCCACCACGTCATAGCCTTGATCGTGCAACGTGGCAGCAGCAACAGAACTGTCCACCCCACCGGATAGACCTACCACAACTTTGTTCATCGGAGTGTCATCATCAAAAATCCCTTCTAGGCTAACATTTTGCTGTGAGATTCGGGGATTCGGCACATTCAATTAATCGTTGAAAACTGACGCAGCAATTCTTCTCGTGACGCGGATAAGAGGATTGGCGTAAATTCGTTCGGAGGCAAGGTTGCAATCCGATCGACAATTCCAGCCAGTTCTGAATCTAGAGCGTTAAACCGCGACATGAGCAGACTCTCGATCGTCGATCGACGTTCCTCCTCTCGTCCTTCTTCTCGCCATTCCTGTCTGCGCTGTAGATAGATTGGGGACAAATTCATAAATAGTTCCTCCTCGTCTTCAGTCAGATTGCGCCGTAGCTCTATCATAGTGCGCCATTCAGTTAACAATTCCAGAACGATCTCTTTCATTCGGTGATCATCTGGCAGAGCATTGAATTCCTGAATCGCTTTTTTCTGCGATCGTCCACGACCGAGAATCCGAAGCCATAAAGTATCCGGAGTCTGTGGAAGTTGATGCAGGACAATTAACCCAGTGCGATAAGCATTTGGGTGATGATAGATGCCACTTTCCCAGGTCCGTTTTCGGCGATTGGCTCCAAATTCACGACGCAGTTCGACAGAAGCAGAAGGAACCAGAATCCAAAGCCGAGGCATGAACTCTGGGGGGATCGTTCGTTTTTCGCGGTTGGCTTTGCGGAGCAGTTCTCGACGGAGGGAAATGAGTTTGCCCACGCAGTCGAGAATTTGGTCTTCGTCAGCAGGATTTCGGAAGGGTTCGATCAAACAAGGCGTAGTGGTCAGCTTTCCAAGTAAGCCGAGGTAGGATCGTTCAGATTCCTCGACGGATTCAGGAACGAACCAGATATCGGCGTAGCGAGTTTCCGCCTTAATTGGGAGATTGGGTGTGACTTGCCCGATCGGAGAAAGCAGTTCTTCCAAATACGCCTTGGCAAAATGATCGTGAGGCGTTTGGGTCATGCAGAGACTTGAATTCTCTGAGTTCCTGCCAGCTCAAATGCGGCATGAATCGCTTGCAGTGCTTTCACACCTTGGTCTTCTGACACGACACAACTGACTTTAATTTCAGAAGTCGCAATCATTTGGATGTTGATTTCGTGCTTGAAGAGTGCCTCGAACATTCGAGCGGCAACTCCGGGCTGTCCGACCATTCCAGAGCCGACAATGCTGACTTTTGCGATCGCGCTATCGACCACAACCTCGCCATAGCCAATTTCCGATCGCGCAGCTTCAAGCGTTTGTTTCGCTGCATCCGCATCCATTTGCGCCACGGTAAAGGCAATATCACGTGTCATCACACCATTCACCATGCGGCAGCGCTGCGATTGAATGATCATATCGACGCTGATGTTCTGACCGGCAAGAAGCTGGAAGATTTTTGCCGCCATGCCCGGACGATCGGGAATGTAGCGGACTGCAACTTGTGCCTGCTTCACATCTAACGCAACCCCTCGCACAGCAGCAGCAGAACTCGGTGCAGCTTGTGCCGATGCTTTGACTCCAGATTGTGAGATTTCAAAGACTTGGCAGAGGGCAGAAATTGCGCGATCGCAATCCACTTCATCCACCACACAACTGACTTTCACTTCCGACGTTGAAATCATTTGAATATTGATTCCAGCCTCTGCCAAAGTTGAAAACATTTGAGCGGCAATCCCCGGACGACCAATCATGCCTGCTCCCGCGATCGTGACTTTGGCAATATTTTGCTCAATCATCACGTCAGGAGCCGATTCTGGATTGATCGCATAGCCTGCGGTTAGAGCCGGAATAATTGCACTGGCAACCGCTTCAGCGCGAGTTAGAGAGTTTTTAACCACCGTGAAGGCAATATCATTCGTGTTGCCTTCGTGAATCGATTGAATAATCAGATCGACATCCAGCTTTTGAGAGGCAATCTCGCCAAATAATTTCGCGGCAACACCCGGACGATCGGGAACTCGAAGCAAGGCAACTTTAGCTTGATCGGTGTCGAATTCAACTGCATCAACCGGACGAGCAATTTCTAAACCTTCGAGCGGGCGCGGCTGCGGTTGAGGCGATCTCACCCAGGTTCCAGGATCATCTGTCCAACTCGATCGCACAACTAAGGGAATCCCATAATTTCGAGCAATTTCAACAGCACGCGGATGCAGAACTTTCGCCCCCAGGCTCGCGAGTTCTAACATTTCATCGCAGGTAATCTCCGTCATCAGTTGCGCGTCTTCAACCAATCGGGGATCGGCGGTGAGAATGCCTGGAACGTCGGTGTAAATCTCACAGAAATCAGCTCTGAGAGCAGCAGCCAAGGCAACGGCTGATGTGTCAGACCCGCCTCGACCCAGCGTTGTAATTTCCCAATTTTCAGTACTGCTGATGCCTTGAAAGCCTGCAACAACGACCACTTCGCCTTGATTGAGATGGCGTTCTAAGCGATCGGTAGCAATTTTCAGAATTCGGGCGCGGGTATGATGCGTTTCGGTAATGATTCCAACCTGCGCGCCTGTGAGCGAAACGGCGGGCTGTCCGGCTTCGTGCAGTGCCATACTCAGAAGCGCGATCGACACTTGCTCTCCCGTGGACAGCAGCATATCCATCTCTCGACGATTCGGAGTGGCAGAAATATCGTTTGCCAGTTTGACTAATCCATCCGTCGTTTTTCCCATCGCTGAAACGACGACCACCACAGAATTTCCAGCCTCAACGGTTTTCTTCACTCGTTGCGCGACGGCTTGAATTCGTTCGACCGTTCCGACCGAAGTTCCCCCATATTTCTGCACAATTAACGCCATGTGTCCCCACTCCCAAAGCTTCGCCTTGCATCATCAGTTTGATTTTATCGCTCTTATTGCAGGGAACGGCGAGAATTTTTGATCGGGTCAGGGGTGAGGACTTGTGCTTGAATCCACTGCATCAATTCAGCGTTAACTCGCTCTGGGCATTCATCATGGGCACAGTGTCCGGCATCTTCTAATTCGATGAGTTGCAGGTGCGGATTGTAGGTAAGAAATTGCTGCGCTGATTTGATCGGAATCATCCGGTCTTGTTTGCCCCATAGGAGCAGTAACGGTGCGCGAATATTGCTGAGAATCGATTGCAGATTCGGACTAAATTTTGGATGAGTCATGGCTTTGAGAATGGCACAAAATGCCCGCGCAGAATCGCGCTCATGAGCAGGCTTGGCTAGAATTTCTAGCAATTCATCGGTGACTGCTTCTCGACCCGCGTATGCTAACATCACCCAACGGCGAATAATCTTCGGGTGTCTGAGTAAGTAAAACAAGGGATACAAGACCCAAGACGAGGCAAAAATCGCTTGAATGAGTCTGACCAATGGACGCACGATCGCAGGAATAATCTCGTGCTGACTTGCGGGATCAGGCAAGCTAATCATCGCAATGCCGCGCACCATTTCAGGATATTTTCTAGCTGTGACAGAGCAGATGAGCGACCCGATCGAATTTCCGACTAAGACGACCGGCTTATCAACGCAAGTCCGCCAAAAATCATGAAGCTGTTCGACCCAAAGCTCGATCGAGTAATCAATATCAGGCTTATCAGACGCGCCAAAGCCTAATAAGTCGATCGCATAAACACTATGATGTTTTGCCAGCACAGACATATTCTGCCGCCAATGCCCGATCGAGCCACCAAAGCCATGCACAAAGATCACAGGCACTTGACTTCTAGGATTGGGAATCACGGAATGATTGATTTTCCAGTTGTGCCAGAAGAACGTTTGCTGATAGCCCAGTTTCCGCAATTGCGCGATCGAGGGTACAGATTTGACCGAGTGTAGATCAGAAAAAACGGGCTGAAAGAATTCGGTCAGTCGAAGCGCCAATTCCTCGGATCGAGGACTCAGCAATGCCCACCCCATTGCCATTAAGGTTGTGACAAAGAGTTGAATCAGTTCGACAGCAGAGGGAAATCCACCCGAAAAGAGGGCAAAGGTACGATCAACGATCGCCAGCAGCCAAGCCAGAATTCCAAACTCCCATAAGTCAATTTTGAACTGATCCAGAAATGGTTGAAAGTCCTCTAGGGTAAATTGGCGTTCAGTGGTTTGGCAAAACATAGAATCTGTGTCTTCTACAGAACAGTTCCTTTACTGTGGAACGCGATCGCCAAAGTTTCCTCTATTGAAGTGAGTGCTCTACGAAAATCTCAAGGTGCATCTTAACAACGGCTAACCTTTCCTCCGACAGATTTCGCCCCTTCAAACATTAGTTGAATGGAAAGAAGAACCGATGAGGAACATAGCTATGCCTGATTCATATAGCCATAGAAGTAGCCCAACGAAAACCAACACGAATCAAAACGGGCTGATTGATACTAATCCTGGAGATACACCGACTGAACCAGATTACAGCCGGGATGATCAAGAAATAACTCCGGTGAATGAAGCAGCTTTAGAAAGACCTACAGAGAAAGCACCTCAAGAGAATCAAGAAAAATCATAGGAGATTGTCGTGAGTGTTTTAACCATCGAGGAAGTGAAAGGATTAGTTGAGCGATCAAAGAGTTGGTGCGTTTCGATTTACCTGCCAACCGTTGTCGCTGGAACTGAGACTCGACAAAATGAAATTCGATTTAAGAACCTTTTTCGAGAAGCGCTGCAAAAATTACAGGACAACGGACTCTCTGAGGACGAAGCCAATGATTTTTTGCGCCCTGTGACTGACCTGATTGAGTCGGAAGACGATTTTTGGCAGCAACAAGATTCGGGTCTTGCACTGTTCATCACGGATGATTTTTTCCGTTACTACAAAGTGCCCCTCGATTTGTCTGAGCTAGTTGTGGTCACGGATCAATTTCATCTCAAGCCGCTTTTGCCGCTGCTTACGGGAGACGGGACATTTTATGTGCTCGAACTCAGCCAGAAGCAAGTGAAATTGTTTGAAGGCGATCGCTACCATCTCCGGGAAATCAATGTTCCCAACTTGCCGCAGTCGATGGATGAAGTCTTGCAGTATGACGACAATGAACCGCGAGGACAATTCCGCATTGGCACGACGAGTGGAGCCGCGAATTACAATAATTCATCAGCCGGAACAGGTGTATTTCATGGGCAAGGTGCACCTGAGCAAGATGATGTGAAAAAAGACTATGGTCAGTTTTTTCACGCGATCGATAGTGCTTTGCACGATTTTCTCAATGGCAAGCGATCGCCTTTAGTGCTCGCTTGCGTGGAGTACTTAATGCCGATTTACCGGGAAGCAAATACTTATCCCCATCTGATCGAAGAAGGCATTACCGGAAATGTCAAAGACACTGCAATCGCCGAGTTGCATCAGCAAGTTTGGTCGATCGTGGAGCCTTACTTCTTGCAGGCACAAGAACAAGCAGCGCATGATTATCACGACTTATCAAACACAGAATTGATTTCGACCAAGCTCGAAGAGACTGTTCCGGCGGCTTACTATGGGCGAGTCGATCGATTATTTGTTGCAGTCGGCGTGCAGAAGTGGGGCAGATTTGATCCGAATGCCAATGAGATCCAAATTCATACCAATGCTGAAGTAGGAGACGAGGACTTACTAGATGCAGCGGCAATTCAGACATTGATCAATGGAGGAATAGTCTATGCAGTGGAGCCAGATGTGATGCCTGCCCCTGCGCCGATCGCGGCAGTGTTTCGTTACTAATTGGAGACTAATTGATGAATTACGATCAGTTCATTCGAGCAGTAAAAGAGTCGGCATCATTTGAATCTCGAGAAGGTGCAATTCAAGCAACAAAAGCAACGTTAGAAACAATGCGAGAAAGATTACTCGGAGATGAAGCTAGCCATCTTGCGGCACAGCTTCCCAAAGAATTGGGAGACTGTCTGCGCGGGCGTGAAGGACAAATGGGAGAGCATTTCAAAGTTGATGAATTCTATCGCCGAATTGCAGAGCGCGAAGGCGTAGATGCGGATGTTGCACAAAGTCATGCGACGGCAGTGATGTCTGTGCTGCGCCAAGCTGTGAGTTCGGGAGAATTTTCAGATGTGCGCCTCGGATTTGCCAAAGATTACGACGAATTGTTTGCTGCGATCGCAAATTCTTAGAACTTCCTCATTTTCAGATGCAGTGGGAGGCATAGATATGCCTCCCATTTTTCATGTTGAAATCATTCCAGTGAAGACGCTCTTATTCTCAGCCTGCACCTTCTCCAAATCGATGCTCAAACCCTTGAAGATTTCTCAGTAGCGTTACGGATTACTCACAACTCTTATATTTGGATTGTGTTAATTTACACTTCAACTTTATGAAATTACTGTAGAGCAGATTTCAAAGTACCTGATGTTACTTAAGAAACTCAGTAGAGTTGCACGTAATATTTATTTTTTCAGACATTACACGACCGTAATTTCCCCTCAGTATTGACCTCCTACCCTCCCTTGCTGCAGAAGAGTGCTTCTCAAACTTGATCCATGATTAGGAGCGTTGCTCAATGAAATTCACTATCCAAACCGTTATGCAGGGCTTGATGTTGACAGCCCCGATCGTGATAAGTTCCACGATCGCCGTTGCACCGAGCCAAGCTGCAAGTTTTGCAACAGCCAGCGGCAGTTTACTCCTAGAAAACTTTACCTGGCAGGGGAATAACCTTGGCTCGGACATCAAAACTTTCACCAAGGAAATTTCATCCTCTGGCTCTAAGACGTTCGCTACTGCTACCGCAAAAGCACTTGCAACCCCAGACGCACTAGCTCAATTCTCAAAAGCACTCGCCCTAGGGAATGGATCAAACTATTTTGCAACTGCTAAAAGCTCATCGTTTACTGAAATTAATTTTGATACGCAATGTGGCTGTTTTCAGTTTGATTTCAGTGCGGCACTTGCTGCGATCGCATTTGCCACTGAACCAGGAGAGTACGCCAGCGCAAATAGTCTTGTCGCGTTCGGCATCTTCAATGGTGAGAATTTGATTGATTCATTTGAAGCAAGCTTATCCGCAAACAATCCCTTTAATCTGGTTCGCAGTAGCGACTTCATCCACATTGACTCTATCTTCGACAGTGGATTCGGGGTCGAAATCGCCGGGTTTTATCAGCGGCACTTTGAGCCTGAAACCCAGTTGACGGTACGCGGCATCACTCGAACCGATGCCACAGCCACAGTCCCAGAACCTCCTATGTTTGCAGCTTTAGTCATTTTGCCGGGACTGTTCTGGCTCAAACGTCGATCGCAGATGAAAGCCCTGCCTCAAGCAATCAGCGATCGCCAATCTGATTAAGATCGCCGCCGAAAATGGCAGTCGGATCGGTGTAGTGTTTGTACTCCATCAAATTGCCAAAGGGGTCAATCAGAAAAAAGGTGGAATGTTCAAGCGGCATACCCACAAAGCGGTGTTTCGGTTGTTGATAGAACGAGAGTTGTTTTTGCTGAGCGCGATCGAGCAACGCTTGCCAATCGGACTTGTTGGTAAAAATCAGCCCAAAGTGACGCGGATAGATCCCTTTTTGTGGAGTTATTTCATCCTGCGTTACATGGGCAACCAATTGATGATCGTATAAGTTCAAAATTGCAGCTTGATCATTTTCTCGCCCTAAACCGCAGCCTAAACCGTCCACATAGTAAGCCTTTGTCGTGGGAATATCCCGCACTGGAAAGGCGAGATGAAATAGCACTGAATTCATGATTTCGCCGCTCGTTGATGTCAGAATCAATTATGGCGAATTTTTTTCTGTGCGTATGCCTCCAGCAATTCCTTCGATGACAGATTGGCTGATCGCGATCGTGCTGAATGCGGTTTTGTTAGGACTGCTAGCGATCGCACCTAAGAAGCTTCTAACTCCGGGCGGCATTGTCAATGCTTGGATTTTAGGTGTGATTGTTTGGGGCTGTTTGGGCTGGCGAGGTTACTTGCTGGTCGTCTTTTATTTTCTAGTTGGTTCAGGCGTAACATTCGTTGGCAAGGCGCAGAAAGAAGCATTAGGGATCGCAGAAGCGCGATCGGGCGCAAGAGGAGCAGGAAATGTTTGGGGATCGGCGCTAGTCGGGGCGATTTGTGCCTTATTGGTGTTGGGTTTAAATGTGACGCAGTTCGCAATCGATTTCATTCCACTCTTGGCATTGGGATATGTCGCGAGTTTTTGCACCAAGCTTTCTGATACTTGTGGAACTGAGATTGGTAAGGCTTACGGGCAGAGAACTTTCTTAATTACGACATTAAAACCCGTCCCCCGTGGAACAGAAGGCGCGGTGAGTTTGGAAGGCACGATCGCAGGAGTTGTGGGATCGGTTGCGATCGCAATGGTCGGCTGGTCGCTAGGATTAATCAGTCCGATTGGCATTGGAATTTGTGCGATCGCGGCTTTTGTAGCCACGACGATTGAAAGTTTGATCGGAGCGACGATCGAGGATAAAGTCCCCTTTCTAACGCATGATGTCGTGAATATTTTGAATACATTGATTGGGGCGATTGTTGCGATCTCGATCGGATTGCTCCTGCCTCGCTAAACTGACCGATCCTTAGCACTAGCTTAAGGTCGTCAATACCTCTGATTTTTCGGAATGGGTTAGGATTGCAAGATTTTATGTGCCATAGGTGCGTCCCTTCCAGGCTCCTCCTTTACCTTGCCAATGTTGGAGTGCAGAGTCGATCGTCATTAAGGTATACAGAAACGCGATCGCGGGTAAACAAAAGGCAGACCAAGCGGGACAGCGATAAAATCGCACGATCGGAAAATAAGCGATCGACATCAACACATACGTCACGAACCCGATCCAATTCAGCACAAGAATCGGAGCAAGGTAAACCAAACCCATTCCTAGCACCGATCCAACCAGCAAGATTGGCGAATAGTTCAATTGGGTATAAGCCGTTCGAGCGACCATTTTCCAAATCGTATCGAGCGAATCGTAAGGACGAAGGCTAATTGTAGATCGCGTGAGTCCGAGCCAAATCCGCCTCGTTCCACTTGCCTTAATCGCATCTGCCAAAGCGCAATCATCAATTAACGCCTGCCGAATTGCATACATTCCACCAATTCGCTCCAACGCCTCGCGTCGAATCAAACTACAGCCTCCTGCCGCTGCCGCTAGCGTTCGAGTCGGATCATTCGCCCAGCGAAACGGATACAACTTGGCAAAAAAGAACACAAACGCTGGAATTAATAGCTTTTCCCAAATACTCACACAGCGCAAGCGCACCATCAGAGAAACTAACTCTCGATCGTCTGCCATCGCCCAACTCACCAGATCGCGCACATTTCCTGCATCATGCTGAATATCTGCATCTGTCAGCAGAATATAATCCGGCTTTAGCTCCATTGCCCGTTCAATTCCCTGCTGCACCGCCCAAAGCTTCCCTGTCCAGCCACTCGGCAAAGGCTGAGCTGGAATGATCTGCAACCGAGCAGATTGATTGCATTCTTCAGCCGTCGATCGCGCAATTTGTGCTGTGCCATCCGTGCTGTGATCATCGACGAGAAAAATCGTGAGAGAGCCTGAAAAATCCTGTGTCAAGAGCGATCGTAACGTCAGCGGCAGCATATCCGCCTCATTGCGCGCTGGAATCACCACACAAACCGACGCACTCTGAATTTCACCTGTTGGCAACCGCTGATCCATCCGCCAAAACTGACCTCTGAACGCTAGCAAATAGACCCAAATCAAGAAACTCACGATCGAAATCCCAAGAACGATATCAGACATGTCAAGCTCACCATGAAGGCACGAATTTTAGCGGAGCGCTGGAAATGGCATTTCTTCGCGTCGATGAAAACGTTACCTTAAATTCCCAATACATCGTCAAGGTAAAGTGGAAATTCAAGAGGATTTACTTTAGAACAAAAAACAAGATCAGTGCAATCAGCACAGTCTGGCAGAGAAGCCGATGCAGATGATAAGGTTTGGGTTGGTGTGAGGAGTATCTAAGATGTCAGCGCTAGAAAATGCGATCGCAGCCAGTCAGCAATATCTACTGTCGTTACAAAAACCAGAAGGCTATTGGTGGGCAGAACTCGAATCGAATGTGACCATCACCGCAGAAACGATTCTGCTGCATAAGATTTGGGGCACTGATCAAGAGCGACCGTTGCAGAAAGCTGAGCAATACTTGCGATCGCAACAACGAGAACATGGAGGCTGGGAACTGTATTACGGCGACGGCGGCGATCTCAGTACCACCGTTGAGACGTACATGGCACTCCGGTTATTAGAAGTTCCGGCAACTGATTCCGCTTTGATCAAGGCAAAAGAATTTATCCTGGCACGCGGCGGAATTAGCAAAACTCGCATTTTCACGAAATTCCATTTAGCGTTGATTGGATGCTACGACTGGCGAGGCATTCCCTCCATTCCACCTTGGATTATGCTGCTGCCATCACTGAAAATTGAGGTTCCAAATCCGTTTGGATCGGAGCCGCTATTTTCGGGGCATACGTTCAGTATCTACGAGATGTCTAGCTGGGCGCGGGGCAGTACTGTACCCCTATTGATCGCGTTTGATCGTAAGCCTGTATTCATCACAAATCCAACCATCACGCTCGAGGAGCTTTACGTTGAAGGCGTGCACAACGTCAAATATGAATTGCCCAGAAAATCAGATTGGACAGATTTATTTCTCGATCTCGATCGAGCTTTCAAATTTGCAGAAGAGTGGAACCTTGTCCCGCTCCGAGAAGAAGGAATTAAAGCTGCCGAAAAATGGGTTCTCGAACGGCAAGAAGCAACCGGAGACTGGGGCGGAATAATTCCCGCGATGATCAATTCTCTGATTGCATTACGGTGCTTAGGATATGACGTAAATGATCCTTACGTGATCAGAGGCATGAATGCGATCGATCATTTTGCGATCGAAGAAGAGAATAGCTATCGAATTCAGCCTTGTGTTTCTCCGGTTTGGGACACTGGATTAGTTGTACGATCTCTGATCGAATCTGGGGTAGATCCAGATGATCCAACACTGGTCAAAGCAGGAGAATGGTTGCTCGAAAAACAAATTCTCAGTTACGGAGATTGGGCGGTTAAAAACACTCAAGGCAAGCCCGGAGCCTGGGCGTTTGAATTTGAGAATCGATTCTACCCAGACGTAGACGATTCGGCTGTTGTGGTGATGGCACTCGACTTGATCCACATGCCGAATCAAGGTTTAAAGCGACAAGCGATCGCTCGTTGCGTCGAGTGGATCAGCACAATGCAGTGTAAACCGGGGGGCTGGGCAGCTTTTGATCTCGATAACGATCAAGACTGGATCAATGAGGTTCCTTATGGCGATCTCAGAGCAATGATTGATCCGAACACTGCTGATGTGACTGCGAGAGTGCTGGAAATGTTGGGGCAGATTGAGCCAGAGTTAGGAGTTGCCATTACTCCAGAAAAGCTCGATCGTGCTCTGCGCTATCTCACCCGCGAACAAGAAAAAGATGGCTCATGGTTTGGACGTTGGGGCGTGAACTATCTCTATGGAACCAGTGGTGTTTTAGCTGCCCTCGCAAAAGTTGCTCCGAATACGCATCGGCGAAGTATTCAGCGCGGTGCTAATTGGATGGTGAGTGTTCAGAATCCCGATGGAGGTTGGGGCGAAACTTGCGAAAGTTATAAGAATCCAGCGCTCAAAGGACAAGGAGCGAGTACTGCCTCTCAAACCGCTTGGGCATTAATTGGATTACTTGCAGCAGGCGATGGAACAGGCGACTATGAATGGGAAGCGATCGATAAGGGAGTCGCTTATCTAATTAGCACTCAGCAAGATGGAGCCTGGAATGAAGATTGGTTCACAGGCACTGGATTTCCGGGTCATTTCTACCTGAAATATCATCTCTATCAGCAGCACTTCCCCTTAACAGCTCTCGGTCGCTATCAGACCAGTTTAAAACAGCGATCGAGTTTGAAAGTACCGCTGAATCTGAAAGTTAAAGAAGTGGATACAGTTCAAGCTGGAGGACAAGAGCTATAGCGATTCTGTTTGAGTTGTGAATGCGTGGAAAAGAGTGGGGAGTAGGGAACGCTCTGAGTTAGGTTTTCCCCATTCCCCATCTCCTCAAGAATTCGGATCTTTCTCAAACCGAACAATATCGTCCTCACCCAAATACTCCCCATTCTGCACCTCGATCATCACGAGCGGAATCACTCCCGGATTATCCACCCGATGTGGCGTTGCCATTGGGACATAAGTGGATTGTTTCTGCATTAATACCTTCTCTTCTCCACCACAGATCACTCGAGCTGTCCCAGACACGACAATCCAATGTTCACTGCGATGGTAATGCATCTGAGTACTAATATGTGCTCCCGGCTTAATCTCAATTCGATTAATTCGATATCGCTTCGATTCTTCTAAAACCGTCACCGTTCCCCAAGCCCGAATCTCTGTTACCTCTGCCGGGCTAGCTGTTTCTTCAGTTTTCATAGCAGAAACTTCAGTTACTCCACTCTCCATCATGCAAGAAAATCCTCCTAAATCCGAATGAATTAGAAATCAAAGTAAATGTATTGCGTACCTGCTTCTGGAGCAAGTTGCCATACCACGTACCAACACAGGGGAACTAGCAAAAGCTTCAAATGCCAAGTTAAATTCAACTTCAAGCTGCGCTGTAACAGATAAGCGAAGACCATGATCAACGCGATCGCGCTCAAGACCATGACAATCTGAGGCGGATTCAACCCAACTGCTTCTATATAAACTTTTTGAGCATATTGCACATCCGCCGAATAGCCCCAAAGTCGCTCTACCACCTTCAACGCAGAATCAACATTCGGCAACCGGAAAAAGATCCACGAAATGAAGACCAACGATTGAGTCAACGCCCAAGCGACTAACATCCCAGGCAAACTTGACCAAGCTGCTGCAATCCAGGTGAATTGTTTTGCGATCGCGACATTCAATCGGTGGATGGCGAGTCCAATTCCATGAATCACACCCCACGCCAAAAATCCCCACGCTGCTCCGTGCCAAATTCCCGCGATCGTCATCACAATCAGGAGATTCAAACAAGTCCGAAACAATCCGCGCCGCGATCCACCCAAGGGAAAATAAAGGTAATTGCGCAACCAATCGCCCAAGGTCATGTGCCAACGTCGCCAAAAGTCAGCAAGGCTTGTCGTCAGATAAGGAAAATTAAAATTCTCTGGAAGTTTGATCCCGAGGAGCAATGCACTTCCGCGTGCTACATCCACGTAGCCACTAAAATCGAGATAAAGCTGGAACCCATACGCAATAATTGCTAACCACAGATCTGCACTTCCTGCGCGTTGAATATTGTCAAAACTTAAATTGACGAGGACATTTAAGCGATCTGCCACTAATCCTTTCTTAATCGCTCCACAGGCAATTAGCCAAAGCCCTTCTGTAATCTGCGGCATTTGAGGTGCTTGAACTGCCTGGATCTGTCCGACAAACGGGTGATAGCGCGTAATCGGGCCAGAAATCAACTTGGCAAAAAACAACTTATAGGCTGCAAAATCGAGAAACCCTTGAGCCGCAGGCGCTCCCCGATACACATCGACTAAATACGCAATACATTCAAAACAGAAAAAGCTCAGCCCAAAAGGTGCAATGAGGTGAATATCTGTCCAGTTTGCAGTTTGTTGAATCGTTGGAATATCTAAGATTTCTCCGATCGTTCCAAACACAAACGGCACATACTTAAATCCTACGAGCAACAGGACATTGAGAAAAATCCCCGCGCACAGCACGCGCAACCGTCGCTGATTCCAGTCAGCTTGAGCAAACTGCCAATCTTCAATTCGCCAATCTGGCGGCACTCCCATCGCCCTCCCTAGCCAATAGTTAATCACTGTCGCGACCAGCAACAGCGGAATATACTGGGCTTGAAGTGACGCATAAAACACTAAACTGGCGAGAAAGATTAACCAAGATCTCAACCAGGTTGAACGTGCCGACCAGTACACTCCGATCACACAAAGCAAGAAAATGGCGTACAGGGGCGAGAGAAATTGCATAGACGACTAGCGCGGAAAAAAGAACTCGATCGCGTCTAGTGTACTGTCAAACCTGTAGTTCAAAGCAAGAAAAAAGCAGCTGAATCGCTGCTCTTAAAGATATCAAGGGTGATCTAAAAACATCAAACCAACGATGCAGAAGTATATCTCAGGACTCCAGCCCACACTGGTATCTATAAGTGTGTGTCCATTGAAGCGATCACGATCGCTTCAATGGACACTCCAACAACCGTCCCTCGTTTCCCGAAGATCTCGCTAACTCCTGACCATAATAGGCTTAGCGTTTAACTGTCCCTATGCCCTGCAACTCAATTTGAGTTCGGGGCAGTTTTGTTTTAAGGCAATTTTGCTTTAAACAGGGGTTTAAGCCGTTGCCTGAATCTGATCAGACAACCTAGGCGAGAGAATCTCTGTCCGTACGGCTGCTAAACAGCCTCTACAGCCGCATTTGTAGCTCAACAGAGCTGCTCCACCCGGATTCGGCGACGTGCTCGCCGTTACACTGGCAAGATTGGGCAGCGCATAAGGTTGAATTGCGCCAAAATTCACGCTCCATCCCAAATCGCGTAACGCTCCCAAAGTTAGGCTGCTCATTGGCATTGCGACTCCCGGAGATTCCGCAAACGGAGTCATCAACTCGATATCAAACCGCCGCTCATCCCAGTGGAAAAAGACCTGTGGCTCGATCGGAACCGCAGTTGCAGTGCCCGTGCCTAACAAATCGCCATAGGCTGCTCCTGCATAACTGTTGGCGCGATACGTGGCACTGGTGCGATCGATCCAAGTCTGACCTGCTCTAACCCGCGTTCCGTCTGAGTAGGCAAATTCAAGCGGCTCCCAAATTGTCCCAAATCCGAAGACGTGAGCCAACTCATGAATCATGATGTCGCGTAAATAAATCGGATTTGCATTGAATTCAGCAATCTTCCGAGTATTGAGCGTACTCGCGCCGCGGGTAATCACGAGATTATTTGCTGAGTCTAGCGTGAGCGTTGGTCCGGATAATGCCAATGTGCCAGTATCAGCAGTGCCATCTTGGGCAACAAGATTTTCACCCGTTAATGCAATGTCTAACGTATTCGATCGTGTGATGCCTGTGCGATTGAGAATCACTCCTTCCCAGAACCTTGCTGCTTGATTAATTGCATCACGTGCAGCGGAATTTAATCCAGCTAGAGAATCGGCGAACGTCAGCGCAATCCGAAACTGCTGATCATCACTAGCAGCAGCCGTAAAATTACTCGAAACGGTGTAGTTCGCTGCTTGATTTCGGTAGCTTAGAACTTCTACAAGATAAGTCCCAGGATTGATAAATCGACGAATCGATTCTGCCGCTGTGCCGCGTTCCCATTGCCAAGCGAGAATTTCGCCGCTATCGATCACGCCATTGCTATTTACATCCTGAATCAACCGGATATCTGAATCGCCCGTAAGTCCCGTCAAACTCGCGGTGAAGATTCCAGATTGACCAATCGTGAAGCGGTAAAAATCGCTCGTGTTGCCAGCATCGACGCGATCGCTGCGCGAAAAGATTGGAGCTTGATTCTCGGCGGTCGCAATTGTTCCGCCACTGGTCAGTGTGCCTGTGCGTGACGTTGAAGTTGTCGGCGTGATCAAGAGCGAAGCAGAGCGCTCGAGAGTCGAGGTCGGTTGCCAATCTAGATTCGGTTCTGTGAAGACGGTTGTGGCATCGGCTACACTGCCATTTCTGACAAACCAACCTAATAATTCTCCAGTTGATGAATTGCGCCAGAGTAAATCGGTTGTTCCATCCCCATTGAGATCCGTTCTACTCAGCGATTGCCAATTAGAACTGAGCGATCGTCCTGCTGTGGTTTGAACGCGCTGTATGCCGTTGTAGAGCCAAAACTGCGTCTCCCCGGTTGTCTCATTCCGCCAGACCAAATCCGAAAAGCGATCGCCGTTAAAATCTCCAATGCCCGCAATTTTCCAATCCAAGCTAGGCGCAGGATCAAGATACAATCCCTGGGCGAAAACCCCATTGTTGAGGGTCCAGACTGCGGTTTGTCCGGTATTGAGGTCATACCAAATTAGATCCGGAGAGCGATCAAGATTCAGATCCGTAATGCCCTGAATTCGCCAGCCCCCTGGTCCCGTTGAAGCGATCCCTGTTTTCTGTGCGATCGCTGTATTATTCAACAGCCAAAGTGAAGTTTCTCCACTCTCAGTATTCTGCCAGAGAATATCAACGGAGCCGTCATTATTAAAGTCAGCTAATCCTGCAACACGCGAATTGAGGTCAATGACGGGATCTAGTGCGATCGTCTGAGCAGTGCCATTCTCCAACTGCCAGATTCGCATTGCTCCCGTGCGAAAATTCCGCCACAGGAGATCTTGTTGCCCATCTCGATTGAAGTCTGCGATCCCTGCAACTTGCCAATTCGCATCGGCTTCAGTCGGTAAATCATTCCGCACGACTGGGCTTGAACTTGCGATCGACCAAATCTGATTTGCGCCTGTTGTCACATTGCGCGCCAGCAGATTAGTTGTCACTGTAGTGTTAAAACTGCTAGCTCTCGCGTAGATGGATCGAGTCGCTCGGCTCGATAATATCCTTTCTAGAATAGAATCTGAACCGAGGATCATTGCCTCTGCACTCAAAGAATGGTTGAGACTCATTGTTGTCCCTCCCGCTGCTGAGAGTTTCCACACGAAATTTTGCCCCAACCCGGGTAGACGAACCGCTCGAACACTTTAGCCACCGTATTTCTCAACCCTCAAATAGGCTTTGAGCAAGATCGCCTCTACGTGCGATCGCGCTTAAAATTTACTCGTCTCTGACAAGCTCAATCCTGAGTGGTAGATTTCCTGAACCCTGGCGACTATTTTATGGGGAAAGCTCCGAGATTAAACGGTCGGTTTCATCAAGCTTTCACAAAGTAAATGCAAAGTGTACGTAAAGTTACAGCAGTCTTAAGATAAATGGATATCTATACGGTTGTTCAGGTCGCTCAATCACCTTGACGATCGCCAAAATCGGAAACAGCCAGCTACAGATCAAAAGTCCAATGCCGATAACCATCGCAATCGGGATACCAATAACGGTGGCAGCGAGCAAGCCTGCTAAAATCCCATATGCGTATAAATTGATATGAAAATTCAGTGCTTCACGGGCATTGTCTTTAATGACCCAGTCGTCCGTAATGAGCAAAATCGCGATAGGAATCCCGATGGAAACGAGGGTGGCACTAAAGAAAATTGATCCGTGACACAGTGCGGAGAGAAGTTTTTGTTGTCCGATGGATTGCATGAGGAGAATCAAACTCGATGCTTTTGAATCTAGCGACAATCCCACCGAATTTGTTGTTAGCTTTAAGATATCGTTATGAATTGGGATTGCCCGCACTCTAACTCTGAGCCACTAGCATGTCGATCGAACTTCAGTCCGAATTGCAGGAAGCCGTAGAACGGCGACGAAATTTTGCGATTATTTCTCACCCCGACGCTGGGAAAACGACGCTGACCGAAAAGCTGTTGCTGTATGGAGGTGCGATTCATGAAGCGGGTGCGGTGAAGGCTCGTCGTGCCCAACGTCATGCGACTTCAGACTGGATGGCGATGGAGCAACAACGGGGTATTTCGATCACCTCAACTGTGCTGCAATTTGAATATCAGCAGTGTCAGATCAATCTGCTCGATACGCCAGGGCACCAAGATTTTAGTGAAGACACGTATCGCACCTTAGCGGCGGCGGACAATGCCGTGATGTTGATCGACGCAGCTAAAGGTCTAGAACCGCAGACGCGCAAGTTGTTTGAAGTCTGTCGCATGCGATCGCTGCCGATCTTTACCTTTGTCAATAAGCTCGATCGTCCGGGTCGGAGTCCGATTGAACTGATGGACGAAATCGAGCAAGAACTGGGGATGCAAACCTATGCTGTGAATTACCCAATCGGCATGGGCGATCAATTTAAAGGAGTATTCGATCGACGATCGCGCAAGATTCATTTATTCGAGCGCAGCAAACATGGGAGCCGTGAAGCGGTCGATACTGTTATCGATTTGGGTGATCCGAATATTGAGGATCTGCTAGAGAAAGATCTGTATTACCAATTCAAAGACGAACTGGAATTAGTCGAAGAAATTGGGTCTGAATTTGACCTAGAAGCAATTCACAAAGGGCAAATGACGCCGCTCTTTTTCGGAAGTGCCATGACGAATTTTGGGGTTGAACTATTCTTGAATTCGTTCTTAGATTACGCTTTGAAGCCCGGTGGACATACGAGCACAAAAGGTGAAATTGAACCCACTTATCCGGAGTTCTCGGGTTTTGTCTTCAAGCTGCAAGCGAATATGGATCCGAAACACCGAGATCGCGTTGCCTTTGTTCGAGTCTGTTCGGGCAAGTTTGAAAAAGATATGGTCGTCAGCCATGCTCGAACTGGAAAAACCGTGCGATTGTCTCGTCCTCAAAAGCTATTTGCTCAAGATCGAGAAGTCATTGAAGAGGCATATCCAGGCGATGTGATTGGTTTAAATAATCCTGGCGTTTTCGCGATCGGTGACACGATTTACAACGGTCAAAAGCTCGAATACGAAGGGATTCCTTGCTTTTCGCCAGAATTATTTGCGTATTTGAGAAATCCCAACCCGTCGAAGTTCAAGCAATTCCGCAAAGGAGTGTCAGAACTCCGGGAAGAAGGAGCCGTTCAGATCATGTATTCAGCCGATGAAGCAAAACGAGATCCCATTCTCGCAGCCGTCGGACAGCTTCAAATGGAAGTCGTGCAGTTCAGATTGCAGAATGAATACGGCGTGGAGACAACGGTTGAATATTTGCCCTACACGGTTGCTCGCTGGGTAGAGGGTGGCTGGGAAGCGCTCGAAAAAGTCGGGCGAATTTTCAATACGGTCACGGTGAAGGACAGTTGGCAGCGTCCTGTGTTGCTTTTCCGCAATGAGTGGAATTGTCAGCAATTGCAAGGTGATCATCCGGAATTGAAATTGAGTGCGATCGCGCCTGTGGTGTCGGGGCAGCAACCTGTGGAGATTTAGTAGGGAGTAGGGAGTGGGGAGTGGGGGGAATGTTCCCTACTCCCCACTCCCCACCCCTTCATCTGACTAAGCCACGAGCCGAAATTTAAATTTTTACCTGGGTACTCTAAGAACGCTGTATTTTAGGGAATCCTACTATGTCTTCTTTTCCGGAATCGGCTTCTCGTTTAGAAGGGCTAGAAGCAGGATTGGCAGCGCTTCAGAGCGAAAATTACCCAGGCGCGATCGCGCAACTTTCAGAATTTCTGGCATCTGCATCGGATCTCGATCAACCTGATGCGTTAAAGGCGCGAATTGGCATCATTCGAGCCAAAATCCAGAGTGGACAGACCGAAAGCGCGATCGCACTCTGTCAAGAACTTCAGCACAGCCAGAACGAACAAGCACGGGCTTGGGCAACTCAAACGATCGCTAAACTCACGCCTGTCGAAACAGGATTTGTTCCGATCGAGCCGAAACAGAAAACGCGGCGAAAACGAGTGCAGCAAGCTCAGCCGATTCAGCAAGTTCAGCCGATTCAGGAAACCCAGGAATCTAGCAGCGCATCGTCTCAAGCCGCGCTGGCTCAACCCGAAAAAACTCAGCATGTTTGGCAAAATGCCGGACGCGCACAACGCTGGCAACCCTTGCGCCGCCTGAATCCTGCTCGCCTGCAATGGGCAGAAATGGGCGCAGTTGTGATGCTTTTTCTCACACTCTACGGTATCTGGTCAGCCGCGATCGCAGCGTCTTGGTTTTGGTTTCGGGTGCAGCGATGGTTAAATCTGAGTCCACTCATTCCAGAGGGCGAAGTTCCTGCACTAGGCTTAGGTTTGAGTCTCGTCATTGCCTTCATTGCCTCCCCGTGGATTTTAGATGCGATTCTGAAGCAGTTTTATGGACTCAAGCCTCTGTCTACTGCTGCACTGACTCGTTATAGTGCGGAATCTTACCGATTACTTCAACGCTTTTCTCAACAGCAAAAAGTTCCGATTCCAAAACTCGGGATTTTGCCAACTCAAGCGCCAATCTCTTTTACTTATGGCTGTTTTCCTAAATTCGCTCGAATTGTCGTGAGTCAAGGATTATTCGACAGTTTAACTGAAGAAGAAATTGCTGCAATTTATGGATATGAATTAGGTCATATTGCTCAATGGGATTTTATCTGGATGTCGCTGATTGCAGTTGCGCTACAAATTCCTTACATCTTGTATCAACAGTGCGCGATCGCGAGCGATTCACTGAAAGCTATTCGGATTCAAAATGCTTTTTTAACTAAATTTTTTCAAGTTTTAAGTGCGGTAGCTTCGATCATTTCTGCACTTTCATATGGATGCTTTTCGCTTTTTCGTTACTCAGGATTGTGGCTATCTAGACAACGAATTGTCTATAGCGATCGCCAAGCTTGCAATTTAACGGGCAATCCAAATGCATTAGCTCGCGCCCTAGTCAAAATTGCGATCGCGACTGACGAAACAATTCAGCACGAAAAGCATACTCCTGCTGTGCTAGAAAGCTTTGAGTTACTTAGTCCAATCAGCTATCGCAGCGCTACTACACTCGCCAGCTTATTCAAGCATCTTCCGATCTCTACCCTATTTCAATGGGAACAAGCGAATCGAAATCGCATTGAACTTATGCTGAATCAGTCCCATTCGCTCTTGGGAATTCGCCTCAATCAACTCATGAATTATTGTCAGGAATGGCACATCACATCCGAGTTTGAAATTGATTCTTCTGTCGTCGAGAATCGCAAGCGCAATCTTGTTGAGCTTGCACCTTGGTTAGGACTAATGCTCGGTAATGCGATCGCAATACTCTTATGGAGTATTGCTTATCTCCTCCATAGCCGTGGCATTTATCAACTCAATTGGCTTGCGAGTGACTATAGCTTATTTACTGCCTTTTCACTCATCGGCTTCGGTCTAGGAATGCTAGTGCGATTTAATCGATTTTTTCCTGAATCTCAGACCGAACAAACTCATCTCATTCGCTTGCTGACTCAGCCAACGCTCACTCCAATTGATAGCCCGAAAATTCGTCTTGAAGGAAGATTAATCGGGCGTACTGGCACTCGCAATCAACTTGGACAAGATCTAATTTTGCAAACTGAATCCGGTTTAATTCACTTGAATTACTGCTCGCAATTTGGCGCGATCGGCAATCTCTTCTATCGGTTTCCAATCGGACAACCTGTAGTTGTGACGGGCTGGCTGCGTCGGAATGCCACGCCTTCGGTTGACGTTGAAACACTGCATAGTCGATCGCTCTTGCGAAGCGGGCATCAAACTTGGTCAGTTGCGATCGCGATGGCTACGATTCTGCTTGGACTTCTGCAAATTCTGTAAAGAATTGTTGCAATTCTTCGGCAAAACTGTTACATTTCGTAGCAAGGAGTTCAACTCGCCCGATGTGGCTAGGTCGAATGCGAAATCGACCCTTCAAACTCTCGGTAACAGGTTTTCTCCTCCCAACACAGCAAGCTGAACCAGTCGATTGAAATGATCGGCTGGTTTTTAATGTGGAGCAGTCCGGCACAATCTACCAAGAAGGCATAGAACTCAAGAGGGAAATTGCAGCATCTACTCGAATCTGACAGACGAGCATGATACCTTTAAGAGTGGCGCATCTCCTGAAGGGACACAGTAACCTTGTTACTGATCCTGTAATCCTCTAGTGATCACTAAGTCTACTGAGTGCGATCGGTTATTCCTAAACTTTCCGGGTTCAGTTTGAATCCCATCGGAAGAGGTTTTCGGTAAGATCGTAACTTGCGGCAAAGTTGGCTGCGGGAGGTAACGGAAATGTCATTCAGCCGTATCCTTCGCCCATCACGGCAGAGTGTTAGTTTAGATGAATGTTGCCCTAGCGCTCTCTTAATTCGGATTCCAAGTCTGGAGGTGTCTCGATATGTCAGTTCGTTTATATGTGGGTAATTTACCCGAAGATTTAAGCCGTCAAGACCTCGAAGCTGCATTTGCGGATGCAGGGGAAGGCGTTACGGCAAAGCTGATCACCGATCGTAAAACGGGTAAATGTCGTGGCTTCGGCTTCGTCACCGTCAAAACTGATGAGTTGGCAGATCAATTCATCGAGAAATACAACGGAGTCAGCATCAAAGACAACGCGATCAAAATTGAGAAAGCGTTGCCTCGTACCAAAGATAAGGCAGATGAACCTGAAGCAGCAGCTTCAAATGCTGGTGGATCTTCGGCAAAACGCAGTAAAGGCGGCAATAACAATAACAAAGCTCGCCGTTCGACAACTCCTGCTGGCGATTCGGATTCGGTTCAACCCGATCCACGTTGGGCACAAGAGTTGGAAAAACTCAAACAGATGTTGGCGACTCAAGCTACCAACTCTTAAGTCAGTGACGCTGATCCAGGATTAGCGTCATTTCTTCTTGCGTTTCAATCGCTTCTGGGCGGGAATTCTAAAGCCTGTATTGGTTTGGTTTTAGCTTGAAATGAAGCGTTTGAACGATCGTGCATTTAACCTCCTCCAGACCGAAATTCGTCGGTGTCTTGGTGCTAATGGGATTGGGCAAGTTCAAGCTGAACTTGCCCTTCGTCGTTTAGAAAAGCTGCGCCAACAAACTGGCAGTCCTGTGATGGAGTCAGAGTTACAAGCTGCGATCAGTGATTTGATTCCTCAAGCGAATCCGAAAGTTTTCTCTCAAGCAGCCAAGATTAATCGTCCTGCCTCTAAATTTTGGGCGAGACTGAAGTTTGGAACGGCGTTGCTCGTATTGGGTGCAGGGACGGTCGGCGTTGCCAATTTACCGATTCCGGGGATTCGGAATGTCGTTTTGAAAGAGGCTCCGTTTTTACTAGCGCCGACTCACATGTCGATGCATCATCACTATCGAAGTGCGATCGCGCTCATCGAGCAGGCAGATCAACTGGTGAACCAAGCCACTGCGTTTGAAGATCACGAATTCGGGGCTGAGAAAGTTAAAGCTGCACAGACGCATTTAGATCAATTGCCAGTTTCACTGCTAGAAGATCCGGAGGATTACTGTAATGCGGCAGGATGTAGTTTTACGACGAATGAGTTTCGAGTAGCCCGTCAAACGGTCGCTCGCATGGAGGCAAAGCTATTTCAGGAGAAGAATGCTCAGACTCGGTTTGAGCAGAGTAATCAGAGGTTAGCTGAGTCGATTCGGATGATCGATAATGGCGCGTTAGGCAACGATCGAGCCAGAGCCTTAGCAGATTGGCGATCAGCAATCGATGCATTAGATCAATTGCCGAAAACGACTTTGGCAGGTCGGCTAGCTCAAAATAAAATCACTGCGCTGGAACGGGATTTTCGGGCGATTGTGGGATCAAATCCAAAGAATTGAATTCCAATTCATTGCGTTGACTTTGGAATGTTTGAGGAATTTCAGGAGTAAAAGCCGACTGAAGCGAAGCGAAATTACCCGTATACGACGACTGTAACTCGTTGGTCAACGAAAATCTTCGATCGTGGATCAATCTTCGCCCTAAAAATCAGATTCGTCTTCGGGTAAAACATCATCGCTGCCCCCGAAATTTCCTAAAAAACTTACAAAATATTACACAGTTAGACCTTCCACCGTCCGACTCAGGAAGATCTTCTGGTGTTATGGACTCGCTGCCGATGAGGATTTGTGGAATCGATCGTAGCGTAAAAGCCTTGAGTTGATTTCCGACTTTTATTCCTGGGAATACTACTTCTATCCCGGTAACAGCTTCGCCGTCGATCATCTCTAGGTTACTACTATGTCTTCCCAATCCCCCTGGACGCTTGCTTCTTTGAATTTTCTGGGCGTACTGACTTTGGCAGGTTTAAGCTTCCAAGATATTGCTCTGGCAAATGTACCGGATAGCCTTGCCGTTTACGTTGGTAACGTAGCGTCCCGCCCTAGAAATCTTGAAAAGCTTAAAGCTGAGATTCCTGCTGAAGGTTCGACCGAATCCAAATCTTCGACTGCACCTTCAACTACATCTTCGACTGAATCCGAAACTACATCTTCAACTACATCCTCATCAGAATTGTCGGCTCCTGAAGTGCTCCCTGCACCCAAGCTTCCAGAGCTAGAATCGACCGAAACTGCAACTGCAACTTTCCGAGTCGATCGCTTTGACATCACAGGCAGCACAATCTTCAAACCCGAAGATTTCCAATCCGCAACAGCTCCTTATGTCGGGCGAGATCTTACCTTTACGGATCTGCTCCAAGCACGAGCAGCCATCACCAAGCTCTATACGGATCGCGGATACACTACCACTGGCGCATTGATCGAACCCCAAACAATGGAAGACGGGGTTGTCAAGGTGCAAGTTGTGGAAGGGACGCTCGAAGATGTCAAAGTCAATGGAAACCACCGATTAAACGCAGACTACATTCGCAAGCGAATTCAGCTTGGTGCAGGTGCGCCGCTTAATGTTGCTCGCTTGCTCGAAAATCTTCAGCAGCTTCGTCTCGATCCACGAATCAGTAACGTTTCTGCGGATTTACAATCGGGAGTTCGCCCGGGCACAAACTTACTGCAAGTAGATGTCCAAGAGGCAGATAGTTTTAGCGTTAGCACTTCATTTGATAATGGTCGCTCTCCTAGTGTTGGCAGTTTCCGCCGTAAGTTAGAACTGCGAGAAGGTAATCTACTAGGTTTCGGTGATGCGCTGACGTTTGGCTACTCTAATACGCGAGGCAGTAATACGATCGATTTAAACTATACAGTTCCAGTCAATGCCCGGAATGGGGCACTCTGGTTTAGCTATGGCTCCGGTCGTAACAATGTGATTGAAGAGCCTTTCAGTGTTCTTGATATTCAATCAAAATCGCGATACTACGAATTTGGGTTTCGTCAACCGTTACTTCAACGTCCTACTAAAGATTTAGCGATCGGATTGGTTTTCTCTCGTCAAGAAAGCCAAACAGAACTCGGGTTAGATGGCATCGGTGGCTTTCCACTGTCTCCGGGTGCAGACTCAGAGGGACGCACGAAAGTTTCTGCACTGCGATTTTTCCAGGAGTATACACAGCGGAGTACGCAGCATGTATTTGCGTTGCGATCGCAGTTTAGCTTAGGACTCAACTGGCTGAATGCGACCGTGAACGAGAACGCTCCTGATAGTCGCTTCTTTTCTTGGCGGGGGCAAGGTCAATGGCTAAGACAAGTTGCACCTGAAACCTTGTTCTTAGTTCGGGGTGATGTGCAACTTTCGGGCGATTCGATGCTGCCGCTGGAGCAGTTTGGCTTGGGTGGACAAATGACGGTGCGCGGCTTCCGTCAAGATGCACTGTTAACGGATAGTGGGGCATTGTTGTCGGCTGAGTTTCGGTTTCCGATTGCCCGATCGCGTAATCTCGGAACTTTCCAACTGGCTCCTTTCATTGATTTAGGCACAGGCTGGAACATTGGCAGCGCAAATCCTGAATCCAATACGCTCTTAGGTGCAGGGCTAGGATTGATTTGGCGACAGAGCGATCGTATGTCGGTTCGACTGGATTGGGGGATTCCAATTACGTCTTCTGGGGGCGATAAGCGATCGCTACAAGAGAAAGGACTCTACTTCTCAGTCAACTACACCCCGTTCTAATTTGCCTCAAAGCCTAATCTTCAGAGATTAGGCTTTTTTTAAGTGAATCGCTGTTTGCAGATATACAACTGAGAACGCCTCTATCACCATCAGGGAGTAGAGGCGTTTAGCAAAGAAGTCAAGACTTATACTTCGCAAATTTAGAAGAGTTCAACTTTGAATTTCTCATTGATTCGATCAATAATTCCTGCCTCTTCAGCAGTGACCACACCGTCTAGCTGAGCAATTTTCTGACATTGCGCGAGCAGAGAAACAGCAAAATCCTGATTGACTTGATCAAGCAAAGTCTCTAGAGAAGGTGGAGAGTGTAAATTGGCTGCGATCGCTTCTAACGAAGCGGGGCTGAAATTCATTTGCTTCAGATCTGGAAAAATTTGCTGCCAGGTTGTGTTCGGCTGCCCAGCAACCATCAGATGGACTAGAATCTGATCCATGATGACTTCTTGAGCCATCGCGCCTTTTAGATATGCTTCACCTGCAGATTGAAAGTCTTCTAACGTTGGTGGCAGGGCTGTTTGACTAATTTTTGCCTCATAAAACTGACAGGCTGCATGACCTAACGCATAAAGCATCACGGCATTGCTGCTTGCTCCGATCGCTGCTCCCGCAACGGGTACATTCCGCAGCAAACCTAATCCAGCTTTAATCGCATGTTGTCCACCAAGTGCTAACCCGAAAATCGTTACAACTTCACCTTTCCGTTCCGATGCTTTCAGATCCATTCCATATGCACAGGCTATCTGATAGACCATCTCCGCTTGCAAAGCCATGGTTGCTGCTAAATCGACAACAAAGACCGCAGCTGCGGCTCCAGGTACTAAGCTACTGGCTAAGCCTGTGCCCCCAGCGTAGATTGATTTCTCTACTATGATTCGATGAGCAATGTTGTAAGGCTTTTCGTTTGGATATTTCTCTTTGAGATGTGCAACGTGCGCCTCTGCTCGGACAACATCGACTTGGCTAATGGATGCCAGCACCAAATCCATCTTTAACACTTTGGTTGCTTCTTTCAGCAAAGGGCTATCACTCACGACATCAACGAGATAGCCCACACTTGCTGGAGCTTGCATGACTGTATTGGCGATCGCGCCACCTGCCCCAACTGCGCCAGTTGCTATCGCTTGCCCGGTTTGAGTTGCCGCATTCCCAATCGCCCCTGCGGTTCCAACCACTGCTCCAGTTACGCTTCCTCCGACTTGGGTCGCTGTTTCAGTGACAGCACTTGCTGCACTTGCGATCGCGCCAAACATTGATCCAAACATTGAAGTGCTTGGTTTTGAAGCGATCTGAAATTCTTCCTGCCAGTCAGGAAACTCTTCGTCTGCTTGCTTGCCAGAAACTTTGACGATCGCAATCTCAGAATTCTGCAATTTTGCAATCTCTTGACGAATGAATTCTACTGATGTCTTCTGATCAGGAGCCTGTGTGCCTTCAAGAACAATCTTTAAACAACGATCTTTCAATTCTGTCTTTGCTTCAATCTGTTGTGGGTGAAGATGCTGATTGATCAGAGTTGAAATTGCCGTAGTTGTATCACCTTGTTGGGCAAGCGCTGTCAGGTTGGATTGGGAATTCATAATCGCAGTTTCTGCATGATTTCCTCAAAATTCCCTCATTACATTTTTCTCTAACGTAATCCCAGTCTTTGTTATGGAGAGCTAGACAGTAGGTGTTAATGGTTAATGTTGAGTTCTTCTCAATCGGGATAAATTGCCAGTAGCTCGATTACCCGACGAACAGTAAGGCGGAGATTACGAATGCAGGGTTGTCCATTCATCCGCTTTGGATTACTGGTAATACGATCTAACTTTATGGGAAGCGCCGCAATGGTTCATCATTATCTTGGCTTTTAGTTTTGTCACACACTCTATCGGTGAGCATTACGGTTAAAAGCGAGACTGCTATAGAGATGAAAGGCGGAACTCCAAAGGGCGTGATCGTACTCTTGCACATGAGCAGGCAACCTTTCGAGCAACATTGGAAACTCGATCGCGGTTTCTCCAAAGCTACTAAAATCTGCCCATAACGGCTGTTTGAGAAGCTGCTCATTTAGGAAGTTTTTCAAGCTATTCCAGTGCTGGCGATTCATCGCTTGATCAAGTTCGATCGTGGCATCTCCCATTGCGCCAAATTCAATCCCTTGATCAAACTGATAGCGCCAATCACACATGCGCAGAATACAACGACGCTTTGGTAGATGCAGATCATACACTTGCAGATAGTCCAACGTTTCTGCTTTACTGCGTCGTTTAACTTCTCTGCCTAGGATGACATCGGTTACATTTTCTAGAATCGGTAACTGTCCCTCAACTCGCTGACTCACTTCTGACCAATCAAAGCTCAGTGAACCTAGTTGTCCTTGCTGATTTTGACAAACCACGATCGCTTGAGGCGCATAGTCTTCAAAATACTGCACCTCAAAGACTGAAACCTGTTGTAAATCGGCTTCAGTCACGGAAAATGCCGGAATATTTGCGGCTCTGAGTTGTTCGGTGTAGAGATTCATTTCTCCGATCGCACCTAAGCGATAAATCTTCCAACCGCGATTTGGTAGGTGCAATCGAGCCGTGTACACATCCAAATTCATGATTTGAGCCAGAGCTTTTGCCGCTTGAGCACGAATTTCAGGCGAGATCGCTTCGAGAATTAATAGTCCCGGTTCTGTATTTTGAGGATCAGATTTGGCGGCTGCGATCGCTTGTTGACGTTTAACTTGTAGTCGAGCTTCAATGCGTTGCAGTCCTTGCCGCGCGTGAGACACAATTTTCGGATGAGTGACATTTTTCAACAGTTGCTGGTAGATTGCTGTTGCATTTTCAAAATGTTCTGACACTTCGTACAAACGTGCTTTGTAGATATGCCCCCAAGGGTTTTGAGGTGATTCTTTGAGGAATTCTTTTAGCAAACGAGCGGCAAGATTGTAATCTCGACGATCGAACGCCGCAGCAATTTGATCCAGCGACATACATTAATGCGAAAATCTGCTCTTCTAGTCTTCACTCGCAGCGCGGCTTTCTACCATTCCGGCAATCAGAGAAAGGGCTGTGACCGGAGCCGTGACTGCTCTTAAAATGCGTTTTCCTAATGTGACAGGCTGATATTGTTTTGCGATCGCCAGTTCAATTTCTTGCGCTGTCCAACCTCCTTCACAGCCGATCGCGATCATGACCGATTTGCCCAACTCACAATTGAGTAAATGCTGAGATGAGCCGCGCTCGGCACAGAGATATTTTGAATCGGCTGGCAGATCTAATGCGGTTTTGAAGGGCAACGGTTCTAAAATCGTGGGCACAATTTGCCGCTCGGATTGTTCAGCAGCTTCTTGAGCAATGCGCCGCCAGCGATCGAGTTTATTGCCACTGGGATTGAGTAACGTGCGATCGCTGATCACGGGCACGATACAACTGACACCGAGTTCGGTTACTTGCCGAACTACGTCATCAAATCCGGTTTTCGGCAGAGCTAACATCAACGTGACCGAGACTGTTAGCTCTGATGATGCGTGAATTGATTCAATCAATGTGGCTTGATCTGATTCTAGAATGGCAGCCCAAGTTTGACCTTTGCCATCGAGTGCAATAAAGCGATCGCCATTTTTCAATCTCAACACGCGTTGAAGATAGTGCTGCTGTTCTGAAGATAAAGCAACGATTGAACCTTTGACCTGAGATTCAACAATCACGAGCCTTTGGAGTTGGGACATCTGAACAAACACAAAAAAACAGGCACTTGGGTTTAACCCTGTGCCTGTTTATTATCAATCGATCGGGTTACACCTCGACCGGAGTTTCTTGTCTGGGTCTTGCAGGTGGAGCTTCTATAGGTGCTGGAACCCCTCCTGTAATAATCCGCGCTCCGCGTGCCCGAGTGATATAGTTCCATGCCCACTGAATCATCACGACGAGCTTATTATCAAACTCGATCAGGAAGTAAACGTGTGCCACAATCCAAATAAACCAGGCGATGAATCCCGACAGATGGAATCCGCCGACATTCGCAACGGCTTTATTTTGTGCAATGACTGCAAGGCTGCCCAAGTCTTGGTATTTAAACACGGGTAGTGCTTTGCTCTCGACTCGCGCCTTGATCAATTTGGCAACAAATTTTCCTGCCTGCATTGCGACGGGGGCAATCCCAGGCAACGGTTTGCCTTCTGAATCTGCCCAGTGTGCTAAATCGCCAATCACGAAGATATTTGGATGATTCGGAACACTCATATCCGGCTCAACCATCACCCGACCAGCGCGATCGAGTGATGCCCCAGTCCGATCAGAAATCACTCGACCTACGCCTGAGGCTTTCACCCCAGCCGCCCAAATGATCGTCTTGGCAGAAATTACTTCCCGCTCGTCGTTGTATTCCAACGTCACGGTTTCGCCATCAATGTTGATCACCTTGGTCTTCGTCCGCACCGTTACCCCTAGTTTTTCAAGGGATTCAGCCGCTTTGACCGACAAATCAGCTGGATACGGAGGCAAGACTCGATCCAAGCCTTCAACGAGCAGAATTTGAGCTTCTGTCGTATCGATGCTCCGAAAATCATTCTTCAGCGTTTCTTTTGCAAGTTCTGCGATCGCGCCTGCAATCTCAACTCCGGTTGGACCCGCACCCACGACCATAAAGGTCAGCAGCGCTCGGCGCTTTTCGGGATCAGTCTCTTTCTCGGCCGCTTCAAATGCCGAGAAAATCCGGCGACGCATTTCGACTGCATCTTCGACCGTCTTCAAACCCGGTGCATCGTCTTTCCATTGGTCATTGCCAAAGTAGTGATGGCTTGCACCCGTTGCCACGATTAAGCTGTCGTAAGGAATCGTGCCACGTCTGGTGACGACTTGATGATTCTCAGGATCAATATCGATCGCTTCTTCCATCAGAACGCGAGCATTTTTCTGGCGGCTGAGCACAGAGCGCAGCGGTGAAGAAATGTCCGCTGGCGAAAGTGTCCCAGTCGCAACTTGATAGAGGAGCGGTTGGAACAGATGAAAATTGCGTTTATCAATGAGCGTTACTTCAACATCGGCGCGGTTGAGGCTTTGAGCGGCATATAAGCCCCCAAATCCACCCCCGATAATAACCACACGATGCTTGGGCGGTGTTGTCACAGGTTCCATAGGTTGTCAACAATGCTGATGTGGGAAGGCAGTTACGTAAAGCGCACTCTGAACGGCAGAAACAATCCGAAGAGCCAAAAATCCGTAATAAAAACGTGTGTCTAACTCATCGATCGCTGTCCCTCGCTCCTCGTTCAAAAATGCCCGATCTCTACTCAAGTGTAATTAGCCCGTTCGTAAATTTGTGACAAATTGTAACTGAAATTGGGATATTTTACTATTTCGTCACAATGTCTTGATGATTCGAGTCGCTTCTTTCATCTTCTACGGACTTCTTAAGGCGAAACAGGACGAATTAGAGAGTGTCCTATTTTTTATCCTACGTATCCGAATTAAACACTACCGTTAGAGACATCAAAACCGTTCTTGAATTTAGAGGTCACCATGCAAAAGTACGATAGTTCCACTCAAGCTCACAGCAGCGCTTGGATTTTTCAGTCTTGGGCATCGTTTGTGATTTCACTGTCGGCGACGACGATCGGGATTTGTTATCTCCCGGTTGATGGCTGGGTGAAAGGTTACATCGGTATGGGAACGATTTTCACAGTGGCATCTACCTTTAGCGTGGCAAAGACGACTCGCGATATGCACGAAGCGAAACGAATCATTTCACGAGTCGATGAAGCGAAATTAGAACGAATGTTAGCGGAACACGATCCCTTCAATAAGTAGTTAAGTAGGAAATAGAGGAAGAGAGTTGGAAAAGTGGGAGGCAGTTTTCCCCCACTCCCCACTCCCCACTCCCTACTTTGACTAGAATATTGTCAGTTCTTACCGATCCCGCCCCGCATGACTCAACCGCCTCTGCCCCCTCGCCGTTCCCAAACCGTCCTCGGCACGCTCACTCAAGCTGTGAAGACCACCTTCACGCGGATCGACTTTTCTAAGCTGAAGTTGAAGCCAAATGCGCGAGTGCCAGAGCTGTTGATTCAAGATGCTGACGCTCCAAAAGCACAAGTTTTTCCGCTTTTGGGCGATCGCTATACGGTGGGGCGCAGTTCTAAGTCTTGCGATATTGTGGTGCGCAATCCCGTGGTCAGCCAAGTTCATGCGGTGATTAAGCGCGATCGCAAACGGAAATTTTTAGGATTGCCTACACGATCGAGATTTGTGATTCGCGATGAAGGGTCAACGAATGGCATGTATCGCGGCAAACGCAAGCTGAAATCGACGATTCTTTACAACGGAGACATTATTACGCTTGGACCGCCTGAACTTGAGGCAGCCGTTCGAGTGCAGTATAAAGACCCCTTGCCCTGGTATCTGAAAGCCGTTCGATATGGACTGTTTGGGGTGAGTGGGCTGAGCGCGATCGCAACGTTAGCGATCGCCTTTGAGTGGCAAAGATTTTCTGTCTATCCGTTGCCCGAATCGGTTCAAGGACCAGTCGTGGTGAATTCGCGAGATGGTCAACCTTTGCGGACACCAAGAACCGATCGACATATTGAAATTCAAAATCTCTCGGAGTTTTCGCCCTACTTGCCGAGAGCCGTTATGGCGTCTGAAGATTCTCGCTATTACTGGCATTTTGGGGTCGATCCGATCGGGACACTTCGCGCGGTCGTTACGAACGTTCGAGGCGGCGAGATTCGAGAAGGCGGAAGTACGATCACTCAGCAACTTGCGAGAAGTGTTTTTCCAGATTACGTGGGACGGCAAGATTCGGCGGCTCGGAAGATTCGAGAAGCGATCGTCTCACTCAAACTCGAAACCGTTTATAGCAAAAACTTTCTGCTCAGAATGTATTTGAACCGAGTTTATCTGGGCAGCGGGATTTACGGATTTGAAGATGCGGCTCAGTTCTACTTTGGTAAAGCGTCTAAAGATTTAACGTTATCCGAAGCCGCCACACTGGTGGGAATTTTGCCTGCGCCGAACAGTTTTAACCCAGTGACCAACTACAAAGCGGCAGTTGAATATCGCGATCGCGTGTTGGAACGGATGGCACAACAAGGCATGGTGTCTCAAGAAGAAGCCGATCGTGCTCGTCGATCGCGGATCGAAATTAGTCCAAAAGCACGGCAAGAATTGCAGGGATCAATTGCGCCTTATTTCTACAGTGCAGTGTTTGATGAACTGGATTCTTTGCTCGGCGGACGATTGGCAAGAGAGGGGAATTTCATTGTTGAAACCGGACTCGATCGTAAAATGCAAGCCGCTGCTGAGCGCAGTCTAAAAAATAGCGTTGAAACGAACGGAGCGAGTGCTGGATATTCTCAAGGCGCAGTGGTGACGATCGATGCGAAAACCGGAGCAGTCCTGGCACTGGTCGGCGGTGTGGATTATCAAGAAAGTCAATTTAACCGCGTGACTCAAGCCCTACGTCAACCCGGATCAACCTTCAAAATTTTTGCTTACGCCGCTGCCCTAGAACAAGGGATTTCTCCCGGAACCACCTACTCTTGTGCGCCTCTAAACTGGGGAGGACAGACTTTTGCGGGATGTTCAGGCGGTGGGGATTTCTATACGGGTATGGCTCAATCGTTGAATGTTGTTGCGCTGCGAGTGGCTCAAGATGTGGGCTTAGATAAAGTGGTGCAGATGGCACAGCGCATGGGCGTGCAATCCACCTTGAAAGCCGTTCCGGGTTTAGTCTTAGGACAGAGTGAAACGACTCCTTTGGAAATGACCAGCGCGTTTGGAGTCTTGGCAAACGAAGGCGTTCGGAATCGTCCGCATACGATTAAACGCATTATCGATAGTGGGGATTGTCAAAATCGTCAAGATATCTCGACGTGTCGAGTGATTTATCAGGCGGATCAAGATAGTGAGAATAATGCACAAGTGATCCAGCCTGAAGTCGCCAATACGATGACAACATTGCTGCGCGGGGTTGTGCAATCAGGCACGGGGCGCAGTGCGGCGATCGGGCTTGGCGAAGTGGGCAAAACGGGAACCACCAACGACAACAAAGATCTCTGGTTTATTGGCTATGTCCCCAGTCAGAAGATTGTCACGGGGGTTTGGCTCGGAAACGACGATAATAAGCCGACTGACGGAAATAGTGGCTTAGCGGCAAAACTCTGGGGCGATTACATGCGACAAGTTGTACGGTGAAATTTTCATAGGCTGAAAGGAGGATCGATCGCAAGATCAGGATGTTCCGAAGCGTTCGGGGATCGCGTCCATGCTCATTTCAGCTTCACGAATCTTGAATTGGATAGCTCCGAAGAAATACGGACAGATAAATTTCATCTATTGGCGATTTAGTCAATTGTGTAGAGAAATTGCCATCTGAATCTGAAATTGAGCCAATTTCAGGCATTTTTTAATTATTATTTCAGTAGAAAAACCTCTACCTGAAGGTAGATTGTCTAAAAACTTTGTGAAACCTTTAATGTTGTCAAGTGTGAAAACACTGGCTCTCCCCTACTACCAGACTGAGATGACTAAGATCAGGGCGCAAGTTCAATCATTTTTGTCGATCGACACCTTGTCCGAATCGTGTGATTCCCAATTTTTTTGTGAAACTATGACATCCTCCCTTTTAAGTAAAATTCCACCTGAGCGAGTCGGTCTGACTGGCGAATATGACCACAGTGGTTTAGCAAAACGAGTTTTACAGGCTTTTCAAGCTGAATTTTCTTCTGAGGAGCTAGAAGGTGTCAGAGTCACGCAACGCGGCAAGATTGTGGTTCTGCTCGGGAGTGTGGCAGACGATCACATGCTGGCGAGATTGGTCTGGATTGCTCTGCGAGCCGAGGGCGCGATCGGGGTTGAAACGACCGGAATTCGGCTCAAATAATCTCAAATTCAGTTCCATAGGTCGATTTCAAATCGCAGGTGTCGTGATCGACGAGATTGGTGTCGCTGAGTTCGAGATTGTAAAAGTCAACGACATTGCTATCGAAGTAAGGTCCGGCATGCCAGGTTCCGAGATCGAGCTTGATGAAACAATTGCCGGGAATTCGGAAGGCAGTCAGATCTGCGATCGCGGGTGCAGCGGCTTCAGATGGAGGTGCGACGGCGATTAGCCATTCTCTGCCTTCTAAAGCGCCGAGACACTGCGTGCATTGCTGATGACGGGTGATTTTATGAAACGTTCTCCCCCGATGCTGCAATCGCATAATGTAGAACCGGGGGATGCCATTTTGCAGGTGAAGTTGGGCATCTTCTCGATCGAAAGTTTTGCCATCGACAGAGGCTTGAATCACTTGTCCAAAGGGGCGGAAGCTTTCAGGGGTAATCAGATTTGCTTGAAGCTGCATTGATCTCTTTCCAACGGTTTATGGTGAACCTTTCTTGGGATTGACGATCGAGGGAATTCATTCCTTCTAGGATTCATACGTCGTCAATGTTGAGGATATGACTGATGAATAGATTAAACCGAGTTGTGCGCGAAATTCGCCGAATTGTATTGGTGATTTTTATTGTAGGAATTGCTGTGATTGCACCGATGCAGGCAGCTCATGCAGCCGATCCATCCTATTCTCCAGGTGCGCCGGATAGCCCCAGTGCTAAGCAAAGAACGATCTATGAAGGGAAAGGGGCATCGAGTGCTGAGGCTCAACCGGGCGCAAAGCAAATGATGCAGAAGATCAATCGCGACTTGGATAGCAATAACAGTGATCGTCCTAAAACGACGGGTGAATGGAATCGCGAAGCTCGTGAAACTGAGGGTAATCTTGGACAACGGGTGAAGCGGATTGCTGAGGAAACGAAGGAAGCCGTGAAAGATTTCGGACAAGTGTATCCGGATACGGCAGAGCGCAGTGGCGATGCATTGCAAGAGAGTCTTGATCGCTCGAACTAATTTGCTTTGATTGCAACTGGATGTTGACCGTAGTGGGGGAGCGCTTCTGACCAATGGGGGCGCTCCCCTTTTTGCCACTGTTGCAGCGCGATCGCTAAGATTCCCTCAACATACTGCCCTTGTTCTGAACCGACCTCAATTCGGCGATCGATGGAATGCTGATCCAGAGCATCTCTCCATTGCTCAGTTGTCATCACGGCATCCGATTGAATTGCTTCGCCATTTCGGTAGATTGCTGTGTGGAGTTCACCTCGCTGAGCAGGCATCTGTAGCGCGATCGTGCCTGTGTGACCTGATGCAACGGCTGCCAAACTCGAAACCCCGAACAGAGGAATTTCTAACTGTTGGGCTAAAGTGCGAGCTAGCACTACACCGATTCGAGTTCCCGTAAAGCCTCCCGGCCCGATCGCCACGGCAATAAAGGCTAAATCTTGCCAGGTTTGAGGGGCGAGAAATTCGACTAGATGGGTGTGTAATAGACTTGATAGGTCGCGTCCTAGGGGTTGAACCGACCATCGAGATTCACCTGAGAGAGAAGCGATCGCGAGTCCTAAATCAGGACTACTGGTATGAATTGCAAGGGCAAAGTTTGGCATAAGGGAAGAGATGGATCAATCGAGAGAATGCGTTGCGACTTCGTTCCACACTCGCTTCAGTAAAGAATGTTCGGCTTCAGTAGCTTTCGTAGGTTGAGCGAAGTCAGAACCTCATGCCTACGAACTGGTTTTAATTCGATTCTTCTTGAACGGGTGGCTTTTTCGCAATCAAAGCTTGGCGAAATCCCAAAACCACTAAAATGTTTGACAACGTGAGAAAAGACTCTGCACTGCCATGTAGCCAATCTACATCTGCAAGCTGCTTGCCGTAATGAATCTTGGCATAAATTCCCGCTGGAATTGTGATCGCAACAAATACAAGTGTCATGTAAAAGCCAATCAGGGCGAGTCGAGGCGTTTTACCCGATCGCGTTAAAAACCACAAAAACCCCAAGTAGGGAAACAGCGACATTGCAAAAAGCGTTTCTTTAGAAATCATGATTCCGAATTTTGAGTAGAGCGCCAAATCCACCAACCTGCTGCACAGCAGGTACAGTTTCCAACGACGGTCATCGCTGCTTGAAGGGTAACGAGCCAATCGAGCGCAGGTGGATTGTCGAAGAAATGCCAGGTACAAGCGCACATTGCGCTGACGAGTGCAGGCAACATTCCAAAAGAGAGCGATCGCCAAACCAAATCGCCACTTACTTCGGCATATCGCCAAATCAGCCAAATCGCTGCAATCCATTCGATGACGCTGGAAACGTGAATAATCCAAGTGGGAATTGAGAGAGCCGTCATAGTAGAGTGAGAGACACTCGTTCAATTCTAGAGGTTTCGAGCCTCGCTAATTTAAGAAATTGCGAGTTTCAGCCAGCTAAACAAATCGCCGACAGTTAGCTGCAAGTTTGACATAAAAGCAGGAACGGGTAGCAAATGTTCTGGTTCCTGAAGAAAGTCGGGTTGTTGACCGGATGGATAGGCAAAAACTGATTTCAATTTGGGATCAATGAGCCAACCCATTTGGCAGCCAAACTTCAGACAGTGCAAAATATTTGCTGTGACCTTCGATTGATTTTGGTCGGGAGAAAGAATCTCAATCGTCCAATCAGGAGCAGCATTGAACGTGTTCGCAATATCTTCCTCCTCATCTAAAGGAATTCGATTCCAAGTAAAGACTGCAATATCAGGCACGATTGAGCGGTCTCCAAAGGTGCAGCGTAGTTCTGGAAGTGCTAATGCAATCTGATCTGATTCAGCAATGGAGTTGATCTCTGTAACGAGTTTCCCTTGTAGTTTGCTGTGCTTTCCTTGTGGTATGGGCTTTTGCACCAATTGACCTTGAATATATTCGGTGGCAGGCTTGGTTTCTGGAAGCCGCAAAAACTCTGCTAACGTTAGCGCTTTGTCAGAAATCTGCACCATCGTCAATTCCCCAACGTGCTGATGATTTGGAATATTGCATCATCATAGCGATTCCGACGATCGCTAACCCAGGAATGAACGGGTCGATTGCTTCGCTGCATCATTTCCGCGAGCGCAACGACTTTTTGATGGTGCAGAAAACGACTTGATTGGGCTTGAGAGATGAATCATCCAAATAATCCAAGTGGGAATTGAGAGAGCCGTCATAAAAGTCGTAAAGTGATCCTGTCTAATTCTAGAAGCTCTTAGGCTCCGAATATGCGTGTTGTTTTATGCGGCTACTATGGCATGGGAAATGCTGGAGATGAAGCCTTGCTCGCTTCGCTTCTGCAACTTCTCCCGAAACAGGTTGAGCCGATCGTGCTTTCCGGCGATCCGGCTCAAACGCGCGATCGCTACGGTGTCGAAAGCTGTCATCGCAAATCTTTTCCAGAGGTCTTCAGCGCATTACGACGATCGCAAGCCTTTATCTGGGGCGGCGGCAGTTTGATGCAGGATTCCACCAGTGCAATGAATCCCATCTATTACGGTGGTTTGATGCGCTTAGCGCAGTTCATGGGGTTGAAAACGATCGCTTGGGCACAGGGAATTGGGCCGCTTCAGCGATCGTGGGTCAAAGGTTTTACAAAATCGACGTTTCAACGTTGCACAAAAGTCAGCGTTCGAGATCAGGCTTCGGCTGCTTTATTGAATCAGTGGCAAATTCCTTTCACTCTTGCGCCTGATCCCGTTTGGGCAATGGAATCGACTCCAGTTGAGGGCTTATGGAATTTACCTGCGCCGCGAGTAGCAGTGAATTTGCGATCGCACAAACATCTCACGCCAGAGCGAATTGCAGTTTTCACCCGTGCATTAATTGATTTTCAAAAAGCGACGCAGACGTGTCTATTACTTCTGCCGTTTCAAGCGAGCCAAGATTTTGCCCTCGCTCAATCGCTGCATGAAGCACTTCCCGAAGTCAGTCATATTTTGCAGATCAAACACCCGCAAGAATTAAAAGGCGTGTTTCGAGGCGTGGAAATGACGATCGCGATGCGACTACATGCCTTGATCATGGCAGCGTCAGAAGGCTGTCGCTGTTTTGGACTAAGCTACGACCCGAAAGTGACTCAACTCATGAGCGATCTAGAAATGGCAGGATGTGCGATCGCAGGGTTGCCAACAGATCCAAATGAGTTGAGCCGTCTGTGGATCGAGCTTTATGCCAATGGCGACTCGCTCTCAGATGACCAGATTCATTCCTTAGTTGATCGGGCTTTCTTGCATCAAACTATTCTTGAAGAAGTGTTAGGTGGCGCTGACCGTTAGGCTTCCCGGTTTCGCAGGATCACCATGAAGGGTAATGCCGCGATCGTTCGCCGCTAAATGCCGCACAATTTTGTAAACGGATTCAACATCATCCGGTACACCTGCATTGAGTGCCAAAGTTGCAAGTGGAATTGGTGTGTTCTCTTTTTTGAGGGCTTCCATCACCTTGCTTTGAACATCCAAAACAACCGCAGCAGCTTTCTTACCTGCTTCTACACCCGGTTGATGGTACGAATTGATATTGACTAAAAATCCGTATAGACCCACAGCCCGATCGTATAACGCAATCAAAGCTCCAACCATTCGCGGGGTCACTTCTGGAATCGTTAAAGTGATGGAATCCCGTTCATTTTCATACAAAGCTTTACGAGTTCCTTGGAGCAATCCAGAAAGATAATCGCCCGAAGTAACACCGGGTTCAACTTCGATCGAAGAACTCGATCGATCTTTCAAAACTTCAATAAAGGTGAGAAAGAAATTCGGCACACCCTCCCGCAGTTGTTGAACATAAGCGTGCTGATCGGTTGTGCCTTTGTTGCCATAGACTGCGATGCCTTGATGCACCACATTGCCATCGAGATCCTTTTCTTTGCCCAAGGATTCCATGACTAGCTGCTGAAGATAGCGGCTGAACAAGAGCAAGCTGTCTTTGTACGGCAAGACCACCATATCTTTTTTGCCTTTGCCATCGCCGGAAAAGTACCAGCAAAGCGCGAGCAGTGCCGCTGGATTGGATTTGAGATCAGGAATGCGCGTGGCGATATCCATTTCTTTCGCGCCTTCTAGCATTTCGTGAATGTTGATGCCTTGCAGGGCGGCGGGAACCAATCCAACGGCTGAGAGTTCTGACGTTCGACCGCCCACCCAATCGTGCATCGGGAAGGTGGTGATCCAGCCTTCGGATTTTGCTAATTGGTCGAGATTGCTGCCTGTTCCGGTGATTGCGATCGCTTGCTTGCTAAAATCCAACCCTTTTTCTCGGAAGGCATTTTGCACTTCTAACATGCCGTTCCGAGGCTCTGGGGTGCCACCGGATTTAGAAATCACAACGACGAGGGTGGTGCTTAAGCGATCGCCCAATTTGGCTAAGACGCGATCGATTCCGGCGGGATCAGTGTTATCGATAAAATGGATTGCCATTGCAGGCGCATCCGCACTCAAGGCTTCGGCTACAAATTGAGGACCGAGCGCTGATCCCCCAATCCCGATCGATAAGACATCGGTAAATTTGGTGGCACTCGGCGGATGGATTGCACCAGAATGAACATCGTGCGTGAACGATTCGATTTGCTGAATCGTTTCGACGATATCTTTTTTCAGATCCGCGTTCGGGGCAAGGTCGGAATTTCTCAGCCAGTAATGTCCGACCATACGATTTTCGTCTGGATTCGCGATCGCGCCTGCTTCGAGGTCTTTCATCTGAGCAAAAGCGTGCTCGAATTTTGGCAGCATCGTTTCTACAAAGCGATCGTCAAACCGCATTCGGCTGATATCGAGATAGAAGTCTAACCCCTCGTGATAATACAGCCAGTCTTGATAGCGTTGCCAAAGTGCAGAAGCAGTCATACCCGTAGCCCTCAATTTGTAGCTCTGATGATTAGTTTATAAGGGCTGGGGGCTTCGAGAGTAGACGATAGGGAAGATTTAAGGAAAATTGGGGAGTGGAGAGTGGGGGAGAATGTTTTAGTCTGATCGTTTTAAGCGCTCAATTTCTTTCTGTAATTCTTCGATTTCGCGTTTTAGGCGGTCGGCTTCTTCTGCTCGGGGTTCTGTGTCTACGGAACCTTCTGCGCCCACTCGCACATAATTGCCTTGACGGATATTTTGGAATTCGGAAGAAGTTGCCCACTCTTGCAAAAAGCGAATCCGCTCGATCGTGAACGGATGTGATTGAAATACGCCGCTTGACAAATCGTTATAGAGCGAAAATTTATAGAATTGGTTCAGTTGATCCTCGTCTAAGGCTTGATAGCGATCGCTCTGTTTGATCAATTCATCGAGGTTCATTTCGTGCGCATATTTTTTAGAGCCGCCTGCTAGACGCATCATGCCTGTGAGAGTCAGGTTCAAATCGTCCATGACGAGAAGAGACGCACGATCGGCAGAAAGTTCTGCTTTTCTCAACCATTCATAAAATGCCATCAGTAAGCCTGTGCTAATCAGGCTGCTCAGTCCAAAGGTCAATTCAGACAGACCCGCGATCGCAAAATATGCCCAGGTTGCCATTTGCATCAGGGTGGTGTGTCCGCATTTTAAGTGCCCTAATTCGTGAGCGATTACCGATCGCAATTCTGTCTCACTCAATAAATCCAGCAATTCAGAATTCAACACGACACAAGGGCGTTCTTGTCCCAAGGCATAGGCGTTGACGACGGGCGATTGCGAGACGAACAAAGCGGGTTCTGGTGAAATGTCTAAACTTTGCAAGCATTCGCGAAAGATTTGGTAGACCGAAGAGAATTGTCTCGCTCCGACTTGAATCGAATTTCCCATCAAATAGATGTAGCGAGGACGTTCATAGATAAATTCAACAAATTTACGAGCGACGAGATCGAAACCGGGGACACGTCTCAAGGCATCTTCAGCTTGGCGATCGAGCGGATGACGAAAGGCTTCACTCGAAATTCCGGGATAGTTTGGCATAATAACTGTGCTAAGCGATCGTATTTATCGTAGCGAAATCGATCGAGAGAGAAACCAGGAAATTAACGTGCTTTCAACGCTGGCAGAGTACCTTGTAGGAGAATTTGGCAATCGTGCTCAGGCGATTGAAAGTCCAATCTGGTTTGTGCATCTACGACTGTGGCAGCGTCCGGTCAAGCTCTTTACCGAAGATAGCTTCACGATTTTTGCAGAACAATCAAATGTTTTGAAGCTGGATCAGCCTTATCGACAGCGATTGATGAGACTGCAAGAAACAGCGGGTGCAATCACAGTTCAGTACTATCAATTCAAAGATCCAAATTTGGTGCGAGGAGCCGGACAACACCCGGAACTGCTCGAAGGCTTGAGCGAATCGGAGATCGAACGACTTCCTGGGTGCGTGTTGCAGGTGAGTGAGTCGGCAGGGCGGTTTATTGCAGCGGCACCTCCTGAGACTTGCTGTAAGTTCTCGCTCCAGGGAACTGTGATTCAAGTTTCTTTAGGCTTTGAAGCGATGCGCGATCGCTTTTTGAGCTACGACAAAGGCATTAATCCCGAAACGCAACAGGCGATTTGGGGGGCATTAATGGGCGCATATGAGTTTGAAAAACTGCGATCGTATGAATGAACACTCACCTCAGCAATCACTGAAAAATTGACTTCAGACGACTGAGCGCCGCTTGAATCTCTTTCAATTCGGTCGGACTTAAGCGATCGAATCGTTCTTTTAGATAAAGCGTATGTTGCGGAAAAATCTGCTCAAATAATTGCTCGCCTTCTGGAGTTAGCACAATCAAAAAACAGCGCCGATTTTCCGGTGGAACTTCTCGCCGAACCAGTCCTTTTTGTTCTAAGCGATCGACGATTCCGGTTAAGGTGCCTTTTGTGACTAAAGTTTTCTCAGCTAACTGATTCATGAACATGCCGGATGTATTGCCGAGCGTGCAAATCACATCGAACTGAGGTGGGGTCAGTCCTGTTTCTCGGATATGGGCTTCGTCGTAGGCACAGAAGGTCTGGTAAGTGGTTGCGAGTTCGCGCACAGTAGGGTAGAAGGGCTGTTTTGCAGCGGTTTTAGAATCAAGCTCAACGTTCACAGCAATGCTTTATCAGGGTTCAGTTACTATTTTACATCAAACTGTTTTAATTAGAACTATCCTTTCACCCCGCTTCCGGCTTCCGTCGGAACGATATAGCGCTGCATCACCAAGAAGAAAATCAGAATCGGCAAAATCGAGATGACGGATCCTGCGGCAATTAAGCGCCAGTCGAGTGTGAACGTTCCCGCAAGATTTGAGACTCCCAGTGGCAGCGTGAAAAATTCAGGTCGATCGAGGATCAACAGCGGCCACAAGAAATCACTCCACGATCCGATAAAGACAAAAATCGCCAACGTGACTAAAGCCGGACGAATCGAGGGAATCATCACATGCCACCAAATTCCTAATTCTGAGCAGCCATCCATTCGCGCGGCTTCTTCGAGTTCTTTTGGCACACCTTGAAAAGCTTGACGTAATAGAAAAATTCCGAATGCAGACGCGATCGCCGGAAAAATAATGCCGAGATAAGTATTTCTCAGCTCTAAATTGACGGCTAAAACATACAGCGGAATCATCACAATCTGAAATGGAATCAGAATCGTTGCGACGATCGCGCTGAAAATCACTTCTCGTCCAGCAAAATTCAATCGTGCTAATGGATAAGCTGCCAATGAGCAGAATAGTAAATTCAATCCAACCGTCAACACAGAAACCAACGTGCTATTGAACAGATATCGTCCGAATGGATTACTATTCCAAACGGTAACGAAATTCTCAAGCGTCGGTTTGACCGGAATAAAGCGCGGCGGAAATTGAAAAATATCTTCAGTCGGAGACTTGAACGCTGTGCTGATGAGCCAAACGAGCGGAATCAGCATCAGAACTGCGATCGCGCTTAATAATCCGTAGGTTAATATCGATCGACCAATCCGCATAAGTTCCCCCGCAAACTGATCGTCGATTTTATATTACTTCGTTGCCACCACTGCTAAATTCCAAGCCATCCGCTTCATCAACGGCAATTTTTTCAGAATCTTGTCTAATTTTTCCAATCGCAAGTAGGTTTTCTCTAATCGAGCTTGTTCGAGAATAATTTTCTTCCAATACCGTTCTTGATTGGGATTCACGCGTTCGATCAGATAAAACTGCAAGAAAATCCAGAGCGTTGCAATCCAAAAGGTGTCGAAATCGGTTTTGGCATAAAGCGATCGAATAAAGTTGACAATGCCAATATCTAAAGGAGTTTCGTCCTCTGTCCGCACTTCTGTCGCCATGCGACGGTAGACATTAATCACCGGATTATGCCGCAACGGATCCCAAAAACAAGCCTTGCCGCCAGGTTTGAGAATTCGATGCATTTCTCGCAGAGTGATTTTCGGATCAGGAATGTGATGTAAGAGATTCGAGGCATAAACAATATCGAAGGTATTGTCAGGAAAATCGATCGCCATTGCATTCACGACGCGCCCTTCAATTTTCACGCCATTTTTCTCAGCCAATTGCAGCGCCACATCCACCATTCCCGGCGAATAATCTGCGGCAACACACCGCGCTCCAAGTTTGGCAAAATACACGCTATTCTCACCCGCTCCACAGCCGAGATCGAGCAGCAATTTCCCACGCACATCCCCAAGTTTTCTCAGAATGAAACGATTTTCAGGAGCCGTACATGCCTCGAAATAGTCCGAAACTCGAATGCCATCGACATCGATCGTACTTGCCCACTGATCGTGAAATTCCTGTTCTCGACTTAAGAAATCTTCCTTCATGAATGCCAAGCGATGAAGTTCGCTTTATTGTACTGTGGCGGGAATGAGATCGCCGCTTTACGATTGCGGAAAGATTCAACCCACAGTTGCAACCTCTCGCTTCGTTGCTAAACTGCCCGGAACCACATACTGCTTGATCAAATTACTGCGATGCTCAAAAACCGTTGCCTCATCGTAAAGGGTTCCAGATTTCGCCGCTTGCTGAACAAGCTCACAGAGCTTTTCGCGATCGCGATCCAATGCCACAATCTGATCAGCTAAGGCGGTTGGATTATTCAATGGGGTGAAAATCCCGCCGCCGTATTGAGCGACCAAGCCGCGTGGATAAGGACTGTCATACCCAACAATCGGCAAGCCAGAAACTAACGCTTCTACCAGACAGCGCGGCGATTCCGGCGTTTTGTGGCAGAACATAAACACATCATTCTGATGCATGGTTTCTAACATCTGAGCGCGATCGCTGACAAATCCACCAAACGTGATCAGATCGGCGATGCCTAACTCGATCGCCATTTGCTTCATCTGATCGAGCAAATGCCCATCACCAAGCCAAGTTGCTTCAAGCTGCAGACCCCGCTGATGCAACTGGTGAATGATCGTCACCCAATCAAATGCCCCTTTCATCTCGACCGCACGACCGACATAGCAAATTTTCAGCGGTTGATTGCGCTTGAGTCGATCGAGCTTTTCTGCTAATTGTGCTGCGCTAATCTGATCGGATTTCTGCGTGTGAATGTCATAGACGCAATAGGAATTCGGATTTAAAGGAGAATACGCGGTAAAACAATCTTGCCCTTGAAACAATCCAATCTCCGCCTGTCGAATTGCCTGCTGCACATATTTCTGCGTCAACGGCAAGGTTAGCGTTTCCTTGACTCTGATCTTCAGCGTTTCTTCTTTCAGCAGTCGTCGGGTCACTTCATACTCGACCCGATCTGCCCACACGGCATAAGACCGATTGAGCCGAACTGCCTCCTGGCAGGCGACCGTTGCCCAATCTCCAATCCAAACCGCAGGCGCAAAGCAGAGCAGTTGGCATTCTTGAATCTTTTCTCGTAGGAGATTACGGATCTTCCGATACTGACGCACGTAAATAATTGGTTTATAGGCAAATGGTAAAGGCACTAATTCAATCTGGTCGGCACAAGGCAAATCCTCGATCGCTCTCCAAGTTTCGGTTTTAGAAAGTTCCTGTGCTTCTGCCTCTGGCAAAACTGGCGCTGCCATCACAACGCGACCAAAATGCTCAACCCACCGAATCAAGCCGTCACAAGTTTGCTCATCCAACCCATAGCGTCCGTCCACGACTCGGAACGGAACGGGAACGACGAGTAACAAACTAGTATCCATAGCGTAAAAATCCCCTGCCTACAATAAAGTCAAGAATTGGGTCAAGTAGCGAATTGCATTTGTGAACAAACTGTGAACAAATTATGTCAAAAGGTGGGTGAACCCGGACTTTTGGCTAAATTGCTCCGCAATTCTATGGTCTGCAACAGTCAATAAGTATAACTACTGAACCTTTGTGCGGGAGAGCTTCATAGAAACAACACAATTGTGAAGCGTCTGCTTATTCTCCTGAAATCCAACTAAATTCTAGTGTCCTGCCTAGTGAAAATTGCTTAAATCGGGCGAGAGAAAATTGTTTCTTTAAACACTTGATCAAATTCCGCAAGGTTTCCATAAACTTACGGTTCTGGGTGAGATTGGATTGCAGAATAGATAGGGAGATTTGCGGAAAGCGTAATTTTATGAAGCTTCAATCCTTGATTCCACTAGGGTTAGGTCTAGCGTTGACCGGCTGTAATGTTTCGGGTGTCGATGCAGGCAACCGCCCTCAGATTAAAGTGAATCAGGCTTACTTAGTCAAGCCTGACCTTTTGGCAATTCGGATTGAAACCGGAAAGATCATTCACGCTCAACAGACTCCCTACAAACCCCAAGCGGGCGATCGCATTGAGCAACCTCGTCCGGTGGACGAAGATTGGGTGATTCGCAACGGTAAAGCGATCGGGTCTTTAGTGGGCAAACAGCGCAATATCTTATATCCATTTGATCAATTTGTCCCGTCTCCGTTTGATTCCCAATGGGCGGATCGCATGACCAGCTACCGGATTACTTCCCAAGAAGACTCCACCTATTCGGCAAATCTTAATCCAACCGCGGTCTATCGCAAATCTAAACCCACCGACATGGCACGCGTCGGTCAATGGAAATTTGAATTTCCGATGCTGCATACGATGTATCTGAAACTTCCGAGCGCGCTGAAAGCTGGAAAGACTTATCAGATCAACTTTCCAGGCAGCAGTGTTGAAACTGTCTCGTTTAAATTTGAGCCAAATCGGACGCGAAGTGAAGCGGTGCATGTTTCACACATCGGATTCACTCCGAAAGAAAACGCCAAGGTGGCGTTTCTCTCAACTTGGCTCGGAAATGGGGGACGGCTGGAATATGGTGCAGGTCTGCCCTTTGCTGTGATTGATGAGCAGACGAATCGCAAAGCCTTTACCGGGAAGACTCAACTCTCGCGCACGAGTCAGGAAAATGAAGATCCGCGATCGCGCAATTACACGAATACCAACGTGTACATGATGGATTTCACCGCTCTGCAAACTCCTGGGAAATATCGAGTTTGCGTCGAAGCGATCGGGTGTTCTGGTTCTTTTGAGATTCGACCCGATGTTTGGAAAAACGCCTTCTCCACCTCAGCCCGTGGACTTTATCATCAACGCAGCGGCATTGCCTTAACAGCACCCTATACCCAATGGACGCGCCCGCGGGCGTTCCATCCGCAAGACGGCACGGTTGTGTATCAATCCAAAACGCCAATTTCTCAAGTTGATCAAGGCATCGGCACCGCAGAATATCCCAAAGCACTCGCGGCAGGTGAAACGAAGCAAACTGTCCCGGATGCTTGGGGCGGCTATTTTGATGCGGGCGATTGGGATCGCCGGATTCAACATGTCGAAGTCTCGCGGCACATGCTTGAATTGGCAGAACTCTTTCCGAACTACTTCGATCGCGTCTCTCTGAACATCCCAGAATCCAAAGACCGCTTACCCGATGTGGTCAATGAAGCCCTTTGGACGATCGACTTCTTCCGCCGCCTCCAAACGCCTGACGGTGGAATTCGCGGCGGCATCCAATCCCAGCGCGATCCGCGTTTAGGGGAAGGAAGCTGGCAAGAGTCTTACAAAATTTATGCCTATGCTCCGGATGCCTGGTCAAGCTACCTCTATGCAGGCGTTGCCGCGCGAGCCGCGCACTGGCTCAAGTCTAGAGATGCCCAACTCGCAAAAACTTATCAAGAGAGTGCCCTGCGAGCGATGGCATATGCAGAACGGGTTTCAAGTGGAACTTCAATGCCGAAACCCGTTCGTGACAGTCGTAACTTAGCCGCGCTAGAACTTTATCAACTAACAGGCAGTGGCTCCTGGCATCAGATCTTTCTACAAACGACCGTCTTCAAAGATCCCGCCCAGGATGTGATCGTCTGGGATGAACATGATCAGCGCGATGCGGCATTCTTGTATGCGCGAATGCCGAGAGAATTAGTCGATGCAACCGTTCAGAAAAATGCGAATAATGCCCTAGTGCGGGATGCGGATACTGCATTAGCCGTGGGCGAGCAAACTGCTTTCAAATGGTCAAAAGAAATGCCGATGCATCCGATCGGGTGGGGAAATGGTCTTGGTGCGCCGAAAGCAGTGTCTTTGGTTCGCGCTCATTACTTAAGTCAAAATCCGAAATATCTACGATCGAGCGTGCTTGCAACTCAGTTTTCACTGGGCGCAAATCCCGATAACATGTCCTACACGACAGGAGTCGGATACCGCACTCCGCGCAATCCGTTGCTCATTGACCAGCGTGTGCGGGGCATTGAACCGCCGCCTGGCATTACCGTATACGGTCCGTATGACCCAGTGTTTTATAGTAAGACCTGGACGATCGACCTATTCAAAGATGTTCTGTTCCCTGCCCCGATGGACTGGCCCGCCACTGAATCGTATTTTGATATTTTTCTGTTTCCGATGGCGACAGAATTTACGGTGATGCAGTCCATTTCTCCGACCGCTTATCTCTGGGGCTATTTAGCTGCCCATACTGCTAGGAACGACTAGAGCAAACATATGACCAACTCACTCAAGAAAGTGGCGCTCAGGGGAGCATTCTGGACAATTGCGGGTTACGGTAGTCAACAAATTCTCAGGCTAGGCAGCAATCTGATTCTGACGCGCTTATTGGTGCCAGAGTATTTTGGTCTTATGGCTCTGGTCAACACGATCAGAATCGGAATCGAGCTATTTTCCGACTATGGGATTACGCAGAGCATTATCAGCAATAAGCGCGGTGATGACCCCCTGTTTCTTGATACTGCTTGGTCATTGAAAGTGATTCGCGGCTTTCAAATTTGGGCGATTAGTATTTTGCTCGCCTACCCGATCGCTCAACTTTATCAAGCCCAAGATCCGCAGGGGCAACTCCTGTTTCTGTTGCCCATTACCGGCTTTACAGCGGTCTTAGAGGGGGCAGCTTCGACCGCGGTGCTGACTTGGGAGCGCCATATCGAAATCAAGAAGATCATGCTCTACGACATGAGCATTACTATCGTGACGCTTCTGATTTTGGTCTTGCTGTGTTGGTGGCATCCGTCTGTCTGGTCATTGGCAATCGGAGGTGTCGCTAGCTCGGCAATTAACATGGTGGCGAGCCATTTCGTCAATCGTAAACATCACAATCGCTTTCGGTTTGATAAAGAGATTCTCAAAGAAATTCAGAATTTTGGAAAATGGATTGCGGTGGCATCGTCGATGATGTTTTTGGCGGATCAAGCCGATCGCTTTATTTTGGCAAAGCTCCTCTCGTTTGAGAGGTTGGGGGTATATACGATCGCTTACACGTTAGCGAGTATTCCGCGGAGTGTGATTCAAGAATTGAGTGTAAAGGTGATCTTTCCCACCATCTCGAAGCAGTTGGATTTGTCGCGATTGCAGCTTCGCGCCAAAATTGTGAAACAAAGATGGTTACTTTTGGTGGGTACAGCAGTCTTTCTAGCCGGATTGACGGTGTGCAGCGATTGGTTCATTATGCTGCTGTATCAAGGGCGAAATAAGCATTGGGAGCAATACCAGGATGCAACTTGGATGATGCCAATTCTGTGTTCTGGAATTTGGTTTTCGATTCTGTTCTATACGACTAGCCCGACTTTAGTGGCAATTAACAAGCCGATGTATTCGGCGCAAAGTAATTTTGCTCGACTGAGCATCGTGGGCTTAGGGATGCCGTTAGCATTTTCTCAATTTGGTGAACTCGGTGCGATCGTGGTTGTGGCGATGAGTGATTTTCCGCTGTATGTGGTGAATCTTTACGGGTTGAAGCAAGAAAAGCTATCGTGTACGACGCAGGATGTTTATTGTACGGCTTTCTTTGTAACGACGCTTTCTCTCTTGCTTTTGCTGCGATACTCATTGGGTTTAGGTGTCCCAATTCATGTGCTTTTGCAAGGGTCTTAATAAAGTACAGCCTTTGATCATTTAGGAGAGGGTTACTTTGCAAAACAACCAAAGACAACCTTAGAGATTAAAAATGCCTAAATGAATCAGAATTGCTGTTAAGGTGTGAGATCCTAATCTTTTACAGAGTTCGTCCATGATGAAAGATCTTGATCTCGACAAAACAACTTACTTACTCAATTCCATTATGGAAGCAGAATTGGCGGGGGTTGTTCGGTATACGCACTATGCTCTCATGGTGACAGGACCCAATCGGATTCCGATCGTGCAATTTCTAAAAGCCCAAGCGAGTGAATCCCTGCTACATGCTCAGCAAGTTGGGGAGATTCTGACGGGATTAGAGGGACATCCGAGTTTGCGAATTGCCACGATCGAAGAAACCGATAAGCACTCGGTCTATGATATTTTGCTGGAAAGTTTGAACCATGAAACGAATGCCTTGAATCTATACAAACAACTGCTGGATGTTGTTGAGGATGCCAGCATTTATTTAGAAGAATTTACACGCGGAATGATTGGACAGGAAGAATTGCACGGCATGGAATTGAAGAAGATGCTGCGCGATTTTCATCCGAATTTAGCTTAGTCTACGTGCCAGGAAGCTGCCGAACTCTAACCCGAGATAGCCAATTGCGGCGCTTCCTAGCCAGTACAGTAAAGCAAGGCTATGATTGCCAGATTTGACCAGCACTGAGGTTTCGAGTGCGTAAGTCGAAAATGTCGTGTAAGAACCGAGAAATCCGACCGCAAAAAATAGCCGTAGTTCTGGTGTGCCGATGCCTCGATCGAGAAAATACGCCACAAAAAATCCCATCAGCATTGCCCCGGTAATGTTGATGAAAAAGGTTCCATAGGGAAATTGCACCCCAAACACCCGCCCAAACCATAAGGTGAGATAGTAGCGACTGAGTGCGCCTGGAATTGCACCCAGACTAATGGCGATCGCAGAAGAAACGTTCACGATTATAGATTTGTAGATGATGGACTGCGAGCTAGTTTTGAGCGTTTTGATTTTTGCGTGGATTCAGTTCTGCACATTTTGCAACGGCAGCTTCGTAGGCTTGAGTGTACTCTTTGCCACCTAGCATCAAATCTCCGTAATATTCATACGGGGTTGATCCATAAATCGGCAGTGGATCATCTTCTGGATAGTCCTCTTGCGCTTCTTCTAAAGCTTTTCTCAACTGTTTAGCTGTTAATTTTTGAGCAGGATAGTAGTGAATGTGTTCAGGCTTGCGGTTGAGATGTGGCAAAGACGGATCGAGAATGCGATCGCTTAACTCTAACCAGCCATGCTCGATCGGTTTATAGGGCGCACCAACACAAGCTACAAAGCCCTGCACATACAATGCGCCATCGACGACTGAAACTGCTTTCGAGGCATTTTGAAAACTTGATTTGGCTTTACTCTTGATGCGAGTCGCAAGCTCGATCGATTGGTCTGGATCTAGAGGTTTATCCATATTACATCAGTAGGATTCAGGCTCTTTCTAGGGTATCGAGAAACGGGCAATTTAAACAAATTCACCTTTTGCAACCAAAATCGTTTTGCCGCCCACAGCAATATCAAAGGTCTGATTTTCCTGGCTAGCTCGTAAGAACAACACTGAAGGTCGTCCGATCATATACCCTTGTTCGACTCGAATATCAATCTCCGTTTGCCCAAAGTAGGCATGTTGGACTAAATATGCGGCAAGGCATCCATTCGCACTGCCTGTTGCCGGATCTTCAGGAATGCCTAACCCATCGGCAAAGACACGCACGCTCAGTTGATTGGCTGCATTGAGTGGCTCAGGGCAAAATACAAGGATTGCTTTCGCGTCCATCGTCTTGATGCGTTGGAAAAATAAATCTTTGTTCACTTTCGCCTGTTGCAAAGCGTCTTGAGTTTTCAGCGGCACGATCAAGAATGGAACGCCAGTCGAGACGGTTTCGATCGCAAACCGATCGTCAATTTGATCTAAACTCAGCCCTAGGATAGATGCAACTTCAGCACGATCTAGACCCATACCAAACGTAGGTTGATTCTGCTGCATCCAAAGCATGTCAATGGACTGATCGGCATACTCGATCGTCACTGGAATCTGCCCAACTTGCAAATTTAATCTCACGATTGATACTGAATCTTGGATAATCATCTGTTGCAAAACGAACGCAGTGCCAAGCGTGGGATGCCCCGCAAATGGCAACTCCTGCTCTGGTGTAAAAATCCTCACGTTATAGCCTTCTGATTGCGGACTTTCAGACAGAATAAAGGTCGTTTCAGAATAGTTCATTTCCTTTGCAATTGCCTGCATTTCCTCGGTAGTGAGTTGGGTACTAGCTCGAAAAACAGCAAGTTGATTGCCTGCAAATTTGTGTTCAGCAAATACATCTACGATATAGAACGGTAATGGCATAGTTTTAAGTTGTGGGAATGTGCCAAAAGGTACACGATTAGGCCAAAAAAGGCAGTTAGCTTAGTGAAATTACGCCTTGGGGATAATCCATTTTGTGCCGCGAGAACTTTATAATAACCCTTGGTAAAAGTGTATTGCTAAATACAATCTTGAGATTTAACCTCATCACAAATAACCAAAAATGTTGATACTCGGACTTATGTGGGTCGCTTCATGGTTTAGTGGAATCCCGAGTTTTGGGACGAAGCTACTAGAAACGCCCAAATTTCTCACCCATGTTCTGTGTAACAGCCGCGCGTGCCATTCTACCGTGCTACCTTCTTCTTCGCTTCAACCGCTGGTACTCGGAACATCCCCTACTTCTTCTGCTACTTCTTCTGTCTCGCTCGATCGCTCAGAAACTTCCACTTCCCAAACCTGGTTGAGCACAGTCGAGACACTCGTCTTTAATTCAGAAATTGCTCCAAATCTCAATACGATTCATCCGGTAACGCAGTTTATCGATGCAATGCAGTCTGTGTTTGATCAGTTGCCAGTCGTGGCTGACTCGAAACAGATGGACAGAGCGATTGCGATCGTTGAAGTGGGCTATGACGGAGCGCTGCTCGGCGAAAATCCTCCTATTCTCCCGAAACTGGGATTTTGGCAATGTCCAACCTGGCAAATTGGCTCGTCTGATTCGATTGGAGGCTATCAAATCTGGCTCAAGGGCTGCCAAATTGCAACGGTTCGCGATCGTTCGACCGCAGAACTGTTTAGAAAAGAGTTACGTCGAATGATGACGACTCCGAATTTCGATGCTTCAAAGGTGCGGGCTGCAATGGAATTGGGTCAGCCAAGGTTGAAGTTCGGCGATCGCAGCCTCTTGACGATTACGGATCAGATTGCTGCCCAAACTGGTCGTCCAGCGGAAATGATCGCGATCGAATGGGCAAACAATCTCCGCATCGCACTGGGGCAACCTAGCTTGGCTTTAGCAGATGCCCAAGCCCAGATGTATGGATTAGAGCCAACCCAGCAGTTTATCGATGGCATGGCATCCTGGTATGGACCCTATTTTCACGGTCGCCAGACGGCAAATGGAGAAATTTTCGATCAAAACGATCTGACGGCGGCACATCCGACCTTGCCTTTGGGGACATTTCTCAAAGTGACGAATCAACTCAACGGCAAGAGCATTGTCGTGCGGGTCAACGATCGCGGTCCGTATTTTGACAATCGCGTTCTCGATTTGTCGAAGCGCGCTGCTGCCATCATCAATGGCGAAGAGCGGGGCGTTGTCCCGATCGAAGCGGTAGTCATGCAGTCGGCGGTCGTCGCTCGGACTCCCATCAACAAACCCCCGCAGCAGGTGGCGCGCTTGGTGACAGGCTATTGATGCAAAATGATGTGGCGCTTGGTGTCGATCGAGAGCCAGCCAGCTTGTTTCAATTGACCGAGTAATCGAGTAACGGTCACACGAGTTGTGCCGATCGCGTTGGCTAATTGCTGATGCGTCAGGCGAATTGTGAATCGGGTGCCGCGTTGAGTCGGCTGCCCGATTTCATGCTGGAGCAGAATCAGTAACTGTTTCAGGCGTTCTTCAACGCGACGGCAGCCCGATAGCGCTAAAAATGCTTCTGATTGTTGAAGTCGGCGGCTGAGATGGCGAAACAGTCCTTGACAGAGTGCAGGAGAGCGTTCGACTTCTGCGATCGTCAAGGGCAGCAGATCGACATCGGTTAATGCGATCGCTTGATAGGGTGTAATCCAGGTCAGCGGTAATCCAAAGGGCATCGAAGGAGTCACGATACTGAGGAGTGCTTCATCGCCTGTTGGATGCAAGGTGTTGATCACGACCACACCGCGACAAGTCACCCAAATCTGATCAGGGCGCAATGGAATTCTCTGACCGCTTCGGAAGGGTTGAAGGGTTCGTTCTCGGTAAAGTTGTTCTAAAAGTCGTCTTGAATCGGGTAGCTCAATCTGTGGTGGTGCGAACGATTGAATCATGAACTCTGCTCCATCTTGAAAGCCCGCCATTCACTGTAGTCTTTGAAGATCAAGGGCAGGTAATCCCTGGGTTTGGATTGGGTTAAGATTTGCAGCACACTCCAAAACCGCGAAAGTCTTGCAGAGTTTTGCTAGGGCGACAATAATAGTCCTAATGCTTTGAAGGACGAGCCAGTGGCAGAGGAAAAACGATCTGATTCAGTAAACGAGCCAAATCATTATGCGTTGTTAGGGCTGCATCCTTCGACTTCGGTGCGGGAGATTCGTCAGGCGTACCGGGAATTGAGTAAGCTTTATCATCCGGATACGACGGAACTGCCGACCGCGATCGCAACGAGGAAGTTTCAGCGCTTAAATGAAGCATACGCGACCTTGAGCAATCCGGAGCGTCGTACAGCATACGATCGCGTAATTGGATATTCGCGGGTAGTTGTGGTGCGCCCTTTGCCGAGCTTGCACAAACCGAATCAGCCTGAACCGAAGTCTTCAGCGTATTTGGATGCAACGGATCGACCTTTATCTCCGGGCGAATTGTTTGCGCTGTTTATTCTGGGTGTAACGTTTGTTGGATGTTTGATTTTGGCGATTATGATCGGCATTACTCGCGGTGATCAAGCATTTCAGCCACTCACGGCTCAGCATTTCACAGTGAAAGAAATTGTAGAAGAAGTGCAGCCAGTTCAAGAGACACCTGCACAAGAACTTTTACCCTCGCCGGAGACTGCATCTGAAAATTCTGCATTGAACTCTGCATTGACCACAGAGATTGAGCAAAAGACTGAGCCATCCAATCCGCCAGTGTCTTAGAGAACTTGGCTTTGAATTGAGGAATGAGCCAATCGTTGATAGAAATGAGATATACCCCAAATCCTTACAGGTGAAATTACTCTAGCTATGGCTTTACCTTCTGCCGACACTCCGCTTTACAATCATCCGCTGCCTGCGATCGAAGAATGGCTGTCTGATATGGGCTGCGAACAAGATAGCCAGGAACTTCACTGCTGGACGATCGAACGCCCAAAATGGCAGGCTGAACTGATGTTAGATGTCGATCAACTGAGCGTGCGATATCTCAACATTGAGGGGCGTGATATTCAGCGATCGTTCAAATATTCGCTCAGTCGTCAAGATGTTGAGGATGCGGTATTTGGTGGTCCTTAGGGCTTAAGTTTGCGCAGTCCTTGGAAGGCAGTTTGTCGCAGCGATTTGGGCAAGAGCGATAGGGCTAAACCCGTATAGGCTTTAGAAATTGAAGCGAACTTGCCCGATCGCACCAAGTTTCGTCCGGTTTCGGTATCGCCGATTTCGATCAGGCGCAATCCAAGCAGCAATTGAGTTTCAGCGAGCCGCGATCGCCGAATTTTCTCTAAACCTGAATCAGAGAATTCAAAATTGGCGAGATAAGTGAGCTTGTCTTTGAGATAGGGAATGGCGCGATCGATGCCTTGCTGTTCCGCATGAACACGGTATTCCATGAGGCGTTGAGGTAAGTAGTATCCTTGCTTTCCCTCTAAGGCTAATCTGACGAACAAATCATTATCTTCGCAGTTTTGAATGTTGGGGCGCATGTAGTCTACCTCATGCAATGCTTGTGTTCTAAACAGCGTTGCCCCAATTTGAAAACTTTGTTTGACGAAGACCGTTGCTAGTAGGTTATCGGGAATGCCTTCGGATAGGTCTGTTCTGCCCCATTTGTGAGAGTTCTGATCGCTGAAAGCATTGTCTCTCTGCCCTTTGGAATCGATGATCCAATGATCAGTTCCGACAAAATCGATCGTTGAATTGCGATCGAGAATTTCACTTGTTTTCTCTAAGAACTCAGGCGTTAAGCGATCGTCATCGTCGAATTTAAGAAAATACGTTCCGGTTGCGATTTCAAAGCCCGATCGCATGTTGTTACTTTTGCCAACATTGCGAGAATGCCGGATGTATCGAATTCGGGGGTCGTGATAGCGCGATAACACTTCTGGAGTGGCATCTTTTGAGCCATCGTCACAGATGATCAACTCCCAATCGGCGATCGTTTGTGCAAAAACACTGTCGATCGCATCCGGCAAAAGGTGGGCGCGATTATAGGTGGGAATACAGATGCTAATTTTGGGCATATCGAAAGGGAGGTGGGTTCCCATTCAATATCGACAAGATTGGGGCGTGAATATCAGAGGGAGTGGGGACTTCCCATTCCCCTACTTCCCCACCTTAATAGGCAGTCGCAGACTTACGATGCTGAATCGCAGTCATTCCCGTCGTTTCGAGGACTTTGCCATTCTCTACAGTCGCGTACAGTAACCAATGATCGCCGCAGTCCATTCGGTTTTGAATCTTGCACTCTAGATAGGCGAGTGCATCGAGTAACACGACACAGCCGTTTGCCGCAGTTTCCGTACTTAATTCAGCAAAGCGATCTTCTCCGGGGGCAGTCATCTTGATGAAATTCCGTCTGACATTTCGACCTTCTCTCAGAATGTTCAGAACAAACGGCGTTTCAGCTTGATCGAGCACACCCTCAGCCCGACCTTTCGGAACCGCGATCGTCACACCAGGTGGTGTAAAAGTCGCTTGCGAAACCCAAGAAGTGAGAATTCCAAACGGCGTTTCTCCCTGATTTGCGGTAATGACGCATAATGACCCAATGACACGACCTAAAGCTTGCTCAGTACGATCGCTTTGAACTTCTGCAACAACTTGACGAGGCGCACGCGCTTTTTTCGCTTTCTTCAATGCCTGAGCGAATTCTGTCCCTGCCTTTTCACAGTGCTGTAAGTCTTCCTCAGTCGGCTTGAACTTGACGCGAATGGTGTCAAATCCAAAGGCAAATCCAGCATCTTGCAGTTTACTTTCAAGTAAGTCGATCGCTTCTCCACTCCAACCATACGACCCAAAAACGCCCGCAATCTTGGTCTTAGAGGCAGTAGAAAGGACTAAACCTAATGCAGTCTGCATTTGAGTAGGGGCATGTCCGCCGAGGGTTGGAGAGCCGATGACAAAGCCATCACATTGCTCGATCGCGGCTGTAATCTCTGCTGGATCAGCGAGTTCACAATTGATCGATTCGACGTTGATTTCAGTATCGGTTAAGCCTTTCGCAATCGCGTGAGCGACCGTTGCGGTATTGCCATAGGCGGAAGTGTAAAGCAGGGCGACGGAGAGTTCTTGAGTTTCTTGCTGCTCGCACCATTCGAGATATTCAAGTTTTAGGCGGCTTTGGCTGTAGCGAACAATCGGGCCATGACCGACTCCATACCATTTGGGACGGAAGCGGGAGAGTTTGTCAATCGCATCTTCAACTTGCTTGGACTGAGCCGCATGTAGACAATCGAAGTAGTAATGTCGATCGTCATCGAGTTTTTTCCAGTTCTCATCGAAGATCGGATCATCGCAAACGTGAGCGCCAAAGAACTTGTCTGTATAGAGAATTCGAGTCGCTGGATCGTAGGTGCAGATTCCATCGACCCAGCGTGGAGTGGGTGTAAATGCAAACTGCAATTCATGCCCTTTTCCGAGATCGAGCACTTCTTCCCCTCGAACTGCGTAGAGGTTGAGTTCTTGATTGGGAAACGCCGCTTTCAGAGTATTGACCGCAGGTTTAGAGCACACGATCGTAATCTGTGGCGCAATTTCCAGCAGTCGCTTGATAGTCTCAATCCGATTGGAGTTCACGTGACCGAGAATCACGTAATCCAGCTTTTGAAAGTATTGATGATCGTGGAGTTCTTTCAGAAAAATATCGGTGAAGGATTCTCCGGGCGGATCAATCAGGGCACTTTTCTCAGCCTGAATGAGATAGCTATTCGCGGTTGTGCCTTTTTGTCGCGCGTATTCGACTTCAAACTTGAGACGATCCCAAGTGCGAGATCGTAAGACGCGCGTATTTTGGGCAATTTCGGCAACTTGGACATCTCGCGATCGAGGTTGAACCATAGGACAAATCAAGGGTTAGGGGGTAGGGAGTGGGGGGTAGGGAGTGGGGAGACGATAAGAATTTTTTGTTCTTTGAACCCTGAGGCGCAAACTAACTTACTCCCTACTCCCCACTCCCCACTAAAATTAATAGTGGTTTCCAACTTTCCGATGATGAACCGCTGTCAGCGAATCTGCTTTCGCAACTCGTCCAGCAGTCACGGTGCTGTAAACAATCCAGTGATCGCTACATTCCATTCGGCTGACGACTTCGCATTCCATGTATGCCAAGGCATCCGCAAGAATTGGTGAACCATTGGTCGCGGGATAGTTTGCGACATCAGCAAAGCGATCGGCTCCTGGGGCAAATCGCTTTAGGAAATGCTTCATCAAGGTCTGATACTTGCCCTCTTCGAGCGCATTCAGCACAAAGCGATCGCCGACATGCAGGAACGATTCAATTGCTCGATCTTTGGCAACCGCGATCGAGACTCCTAACGGCTCAGAACTCGCTTGAGCAACCCAAGAAGCCAACATCGCACTAGAGATGTCGCCCTTTTTCGCCGTGATGATGTACAAACCGCCGCTAATCCGACCGAGGGCTTTATCTAACTCGGTATCGAGCGCTTTCATCTGTTTGACGGTGCGATCGCGCGTTAGCCATTGTCCTAAGTCGGTTCCAGATTCTTCGCAAAGCTGATAAATTGCTTCGGTGGGTTCGACTTCAATCTTGATCGGCTCGAACTTCTCAGTTAATCCAATTTCACGGAACTGGTTGCGAATCGGGTAAACGGCTTCATCGTTTCCGCCCCCGACTTCAAATAATCCAAAGTTCTGTTTGGAGTTCGCCGCTGCCAGAATAGTTCCCAGTGCTGCCTGCGCGTTTTCTGCAATTTCGCCCACTTGAGGAGCCATGCCTAGCACGACCGCGCTGGATAATTCAACCAATTCCCGCACGTCTTGAGGTTCTGCAACTCGCAGATCCATCATTTCAACCGCAACGCCTGTTTTCGTGATTCCGGCTGCGATCGCTTGGGCAATGCGATCGCCATACCCATACCCGGAAACATAAAACAACCCAACGGTTGTGGTTGCTTTCGCTTGGCTCTGACTCCAATCTTTGTAGCGTCCAACTAATTCTGCAATGTTGTAGCGCAGCAGCGGGCCGTGACCAGTCGCGATCGTGGTAAATTCTGGCAATTCGCTGATGCGTTTGATGGCACCAAGTACCGATCGAGCATTCGGAGCCATCAAGCAATCGTAGTACAGACGAAATTCAGCTTCGAGAATTTCTAAATCTTCGTCGTAGGTGTGATCGTCGCAGAAGTGCATCCCAAATGCATCACAGGTAAAAAGCGTCTGGGTTTTGTGGTCGTAAGTAAAAATGGTGTCAGGCCAATGCAGATTCGGAGCGGAAACGAATTCGAGTTCGTGACCGTTGCCGAGATCTAAGCGATCGCCACTTTTAACAATCTTGCTCTTGAAAGAATGATGCACGAGTCCTTCTAAAAACTGAATCGCCACTTTTGCCCCAATCACCGTAATCTCAGGGTTGAGCGCTAAGACATCGCGGACTAAGCCGCTGTGATCCGGTTCAGTGTGGCTGATGATGAGATAATCAATTTCCTTCGGATCGATCAACTCATTCAGTGCGTCTAAATAGAGTTCTTGAAATTTGGCGTGAGAGGTATCAACGAGCGCGACTTTCTCGCCTTTAATCAGAAAAGAGTTGTAGGTTGTACCGTTTTCGAGTGAGAATTCGATGTCGAAGCGATCGCGATCCCAGTCTAAACAGCGGATCGTCGTTGTCTCAGGAGCAATTTCAGCGATTTCAGTTGTGAGGCGCACTCTTGATCGAGCGGGGCGAGAAGCAGAAGCGACCATATACCAATCTCCCTACGAACAATATGTTAACGGTAAAACAATTTTCTTAATCTGTTTCAATTCTCTCTCGTTATAACTCAGTTTGTAAAGTTTTAATAAGCAAGGATACCTATAAATGAATCTAATAGATTGCGAATGGATTGCGCTCAATATCGGCAATTCCCGGCTGCACTGGGCTGTATTCAAAAATGATCAGGTTCAAGAGAAATGGGATACCCCGCATATTATCGAGAAAATAGAAGATTTATTGCCTCATTTTCCTTCTAATCGTATAGCACATTTAATTAATTTTACTAATCAATCAAAGCCACGGAATGATATTGATTGTGAGCTATGGATCGCGTCTGTTGTTGCGGAGCAATTCAATTACTGGTCTGATTATCCGAAGCTGCATTCGATTCAATTGAAAGAGGTTCCGATTCAGCAGATTTATCCAACTTTGGGCATCGATCGAGCTTTAGCGCTTTGGGGTGCAATTCAAATTTATGGCAGTCCAGTGCTGGTGATCGATTGTGGAACAGCGCTGACTTTCACCGGGGCGAATGAGAACAATCAATTGGTTGGAGGTGCGATCGCGCCTGGCGTGCGGTTGCAATTTCAAGCGTTAGGAAATCACACAGCAGCATTACCTACGATCGAGCAAGTTGCAACGTTGCCGAATCGCTGGGCAACCGATACGGTTCACGCGATCGAGAGTGGGATTTTGCACATTCTCTTAGCAGGTATCCGAGATTTTATTGCCGATTGGCATCGACAGGTGGGAGAAAGCGCGATCGTGTTAACGGGAGGAGATGCAAATTTGATTGCTCAATTCTTGGAGTTGGAACAGGTTCAGGTTGATTTAGATTTGGTATTTTGGGGAATGCGATCGCTTCGGAATCATCAGAAAATGGTTTAGAGGATGTGGTCAGCTTTTTCGATCGTAAACTCTGCGTTGCTGCAATTCATGGCTCTCCTCCAAGAAAGACCGGATTGATTGCAGCACGGCAAACGTCGGTTAAAAGAAAATGAACGGAACGTCAGAAGAACTGACTTCATTACGCTTCAGGAAGTAATCAAATTACTCATCTGAGTAATTTGATTGCTCAAGAGTAAACCTCTGCATAACGATGGCGCTCACAAGCCGCAGGTAATCTCTGCACCTTAACCAATTACATTTGGGTGTTCCGGTGCATTGCGGGTGTTGGACTGCAATTTCTGCACGTCCTTAAAAATAGCAGACTGAAACTCATGTCCGAGTAACTGTTTGAGTTTTGGGCTTGCCTGTTCTAGAAAAGTTGGCGACATCTGCTGTGCTAGGTTTTCCAGCGGACGGACAAACTTTGGATTGTAATTTCCTAGAACTGAAACGCGCGGCTTATCTGAGTGATTTGTAGATGTGTCATGCCAACAAAGTCCGTGAGAAAGAACGACTGAACCTGCTGCTCCAGTGACTTTATAGGCTGAGCTCGAAAACTCCTCTCGCTTAGGAAATTGGCAAAGCTTCTGGGTGTCTGCTGCAAATAAAGGAGCGCCGTTAGTTTCTGTAAAGTCTTCCATCATCCAGATTGCTTGAACTTCCATCACAGGGGTTGCTGGATAGGGAGGAGTCATGGTGAAGTAAGGATAATCGACATGTGCGCCCATACTACTAGCACCTGGATAAAGGATATGTGCAGAGAACCCACCAAGGGTCATATCGCTTCCGAGAATTGCCTCCAAAACCTCTATCACTTTCGGATGCTGTACCATTTGCTCAAAGATTTTTGCTTCTTCGAGCAATCTGTATAGGCGTGATCTCTCCCCCGTCTTTAAAAATCTTCCTGCTGGTTCTTCTGAGGCGAGTTTGAGGATTTGCAATCTAGCTTCAGAAACTTCTTTAGGTGTGAATAACTCTGGCAATAGAACATAGCCTTTGCCTTGAACAATTTCTTCTGCTAAGGATGTAACATCCCACATAGATTATTTCCTCTAAGTACCAGCATTGTTACCATACAATGAAATTAACGCGAATCCCAAAGCAGATAGCTTGAACAACGAACAGTTGTAGTTATCAGATGCAGATAATCTTCGCTAGCCCCTAGTATCCTTCAAAGTTTCAGTGCATTGCGGTCCTTATACTACGATCGCTCACTATTTTGCTTTTGGAACTTACTTACTAATTGCATAGCAATAACAGTCTCGTGGCTCTTTAGCAATATTCGGGTGAATGAACCACCGCTTCAAAACCCCTTCTCTCTGCATTCCAACTTTCTCCATCACTCGTGCCGATGCAGGATTTTCAACATCACAAAAAGCCCAGACTCGATAGATCTCATCCTGTGCTAATGCCCAATTCGTCAGTGCTTGCATCGCTTCTGTCATATACCCTTTACCCCATTCTGATCTTGCAAGAACATATCCTAAATCTGCCTTGTACTGATTGATGCGAATTTCTATCATCCCAATCAGTTGGGCATCTTGCTTGCAGATCAGTACATAAGGAAATGCAGAGTGATTCGCCCAAACCGAAATACATCGATCGATGAACTCATCTGTCTCTCTAATAGACTGATGAGGTTGCCAACTCAGATACTTCGTTACCTCTGGGTCTTGTGCGTATTGCTCAAATATCGATCCTGCATCTTCAGGTATTGGCTGCCTCAAGCATAATCGCTTCGTTTCTAGAGTTTGTGGTGGTTTCATAGCACATTCCCAAGTTCCAGACTCAACTCACAGCTTACTAGATAAGCAAGGGCAGTGCAGACTCAACTCAGAATTTTAGCGCTAGGTTTCTCCAGTGTCGTCGTCATAGAAAAGCTCCACACTTTTCTAGCTCTTGTACGATTTCGACTGCATGAGCAACTCCATCTTCAGCTTGAATCTTTGCTCCTAGATCGGCAGCACGTTGGCGCATTGCTGAATCGTTCATAACCTGCTGAATTGCTTTTGCCAATCTTTCAGCAGTAAGGTCTTTACGAGGAATCGGTGCTGTCCCTACGCCTAATTCTGCAACGCGATGTCCCCAAAAAGGCTGATCACCAAAGAAAGGAATCACAATGGTCGGTATCCCTGCTCTGAGTCCCGCGGCTGTTGTCCCTGCACCCCCATGATGAACCACAGCCGCGACACGTGGAAAAAGCCAAGAATGGGGAATTGAATCCACCATAAAAACCGTATCTGGCAAATCACGCTTACCCAGACCCCGCCAACCCGATTGCAAGATAGCACGTTGTCCCGTAAGTGCGATCGCTTGTAAGACTAGATCTGCTGTTTCTTCTGGATTTCGACTCACCATACTCCCAAATCCAATAAACACAGGGGGAGAACCACTTTGTAGAAACTCTAGTAAAGCGAGAGGTGGAGACCAATTGGGAGGCTCATCTAAGAACCAATAGCCAGTCATATGAGTATTCTGCCAATCCGAGGGTTTCGCAATCACAGATGGACTTAACCCATACAGGATGGGATAACGCTGAAGATGAACCGAATGATAATTTCCCCAAAATGGGGCAGCGGGCAACTCTAGCACTTGTTGTCGTGCTAATCCATCCCCTGTCCGCGCTCCCTGCCACATGATCTGTCGAAAGACATGATGCGACAGTCGATTGACAGTTCCGCCAAATTTAGCAATAGATTGAGGAAACAAAACAGCGGGAAAGGCTTGAGTCGGCGTAAAAGGAAAGATGTATGCCTGAAGCAACGGGATCTTCAGCTTCTCAGCAAGGGAAACACCGAGGAAGAGTCCGCCTACGCCTGCAACTAGCAGATCCATTCCCTGAGCCGCGACCAATCCGCCCTCTGCCCAATCGATCGCGGCTCGTTGAGAAGCTTTCGCTGTACGTGCATTAATCGCCAGAAAATTCCCGCTTTCTAGCAACTGACGGTTCGCGGGGTCTTCTAGAAAAGCTTGGACGTTGCCCTTAAGCGGATAGAACTCTAGCTCATATGAATTGACTAACGATTCAAAGTTTTCATGCGTGGCAAGTCGAACGCTGTGTCCTGCGGTTTTCAGCCCCTTGCCCAAAGCAACGTAGGGCTGAACATCGCCTCGACTTCCCATCGCCATAATCATAATTCGCATCATTGACTCTCTCTTTTCATTGCTTGCTGTAGAACTTGCTTGTAAAATGTGAGTAATTACTCATAATTTTATGGGCGATCGCACTCCTCTGACAACTCGCATTTCGAGAAGCCCTACCGATGTCTCCTAAACCTCCTGCAACCCCACGTAAACAACCCAAACAAGAGCGATCACAAGTCACTGTTGAAGCGATTCTCTCGGCAACGGCTCACATTTTGACGGAAAACGGGTATAACCAACTGACGACGAATCGGGTGGCTGAACGGGCTGGTGTGAGTATCGGCTCGCTGTACCAATACTTTCCGAATAAGGAAGCTTTGATTTTTGCTTTAGCGGAGCAGCATGCTAATGAAATGGTGCAATTAGCAAAGCAGCATTTAGAAGGACTCAGCGATCGCACAATTCCAGAGGTGCTGCGACAAATTATTAAAGCAGCATTGGCGGCTCATGCTGTGAACCCTAAGCTTCATCGCGTTTTGCATGAACAGATTCCCCACAGTGAAGTGATGAAACGCTTAGATCAGGCAAAGATAGAAAATCTGCTGCAATCATTTCTCGCGCAACGCTCTGATCAGCTTCGACCCAAGAATCTAGAGTTAGCAGTTTTTATGGTTGAGCGCACGATCCGAGCCTTGATTTATGGGGCGATGATCGATCATCCTGAGTTGCTCAAGACTGGGGAATTGGAACAAGAACTAACGCTGATGTTGTCAGCATATTTAGTCAAAAAGTGACCAGAGTAGATTCAAGAGTTGCTTCAACAGATGGCTTTTAACATAAAAGTATTGGGCAGCCATTTTCTGCTATTTAATCCCAATCACCATCGAATCTGGGCCAACTAAATGCTCAACCCGGATCTGAGAAAAACCAGCTTCTTTCATCCATCCAGAGCAGTCAGCACCTGTGTAGTCGAAGCCTCCTGGCGTTTCGATCAGCATATTTAGGCTCATCATCAGACCAAAGGCATTCTTTGAGCGATCGTCATCAATGAGTGCTTCATATACGACGAGAGCACCTCCAGATGGAACAGCATCGAATGCTTTTGCAATCAGCATTTTCTTCGTCGGTAGATCCCAGTCGTGCAGAATATGCCCCATCAGTACTACGTCAGCTTTGGGCAGATCGTGCTGGAAAAAATCACCTGGCACAAACGACAGACGGTCTGCTACCCCTGATGTCATGCTGTACTCTTCAAAGAAAGGAGCAACCTGGGGCAAGTCGAATCCGAAACCCTGTAAATGCGGGTTTGCTTTTGCGATCTGAACTGCTAAATCACCTTGGGCTGTGCCTACATCTACGAAGGTGCGGTAGTCTTTCCAGGGAAAGCGTTGTGCGATCGCGACATTAGAACCTCGGCTCACTCCTGTCATCGCAGAAAGAAATTCTTTCAAGCGGTCTGGCTCGGCATAGAGGGTTTCAAACAGACTAGGATCACCTGTCCGATATTCGTTTTGCGGTTGCCCAGTGCGGAGAGCGTCAGTGAGATGACCCCAGAAGGGATACAAGCGGTGGTTCGCCATTTCTAGTATCCCTCCGACGTAGGATGGCTTGGTTCGATCGAGGAATAGATTGGTCTCGATCGTATTCGAGTAGAGATCGCCTGTGCGTTCCAGGAAGCCAAGCGCGACTAACGCATCGAGGAAGTCACGCGCCGAGCGTGGGTGCAACCCTACCAGATCTCTGATTACGTCAAATGGCTTGGCACCATCTGCCAGTTTAGTAAATAGGTCGATTTCGATAGCACTCAACAGCATCTTTGATGCCCAGAAAGCTAGCCCTGTTTGCAAGATTTTCTCTGGACTTGGTTGTTCACTCATGCTGTTCTCCTAAAACCCAAAAGTCGCGCTCAGATATTATTTTTGTTTACTATTTACGATAGATTTACCCAACTTGTACAGACGAACGATTGTTCCGAATCATACCTTTCGACAGCCGATTAGACAGACAATTTAAGGATTTCTTCTCGAAGCGCTTAGCGCTCAAAAAAGTTCGTCTGTCTCAGAATGAATGAAATATTGGGGAGCTTCATCCCTGCAACAAGTCATGCGATCGGCGGAAGTTTAGCGCTCTCACAAAAAACTAGTAGATTGCTAAGATTGCCTCTCGCTTACTAACAAAAGCACTCCAAGTCTTTCAAAGACTTGGAGTGCTTATCTTATGAACTAACCTAATTACGAACTAGCCCATTCGAGATCGATAGTCCTCATACCCAAACGTTCGCCACAATTCAAACGAACCATCTTGTTTGAGACAACCGATCGATGGATGCGTTACCCCGTTAAACATTGTTGTTTTAACCATGGTGTAGTGCATCATGTCCTGGAACAATAAGCGATCGCCAACCTCTAAAGGTCGATCAAACTGATAATCTCCCAAGAAATCTCCAGCCAAACAGCTAGCACCACCTAAGCGATACCCAGTTTGACCTTCTGGCAACACAGAGGCTCCAGTAATCTCTGGCTGATAAGGCATCTCTAAGCAATCTGGCATATGTGCTGTGAATGAAACATCTAACATCACATGCGTCATGTTCGGCATTGGAATCAGATCCAAGACTGAGCTTAGTAAAAAGCCTGTCTGCCAAGCGATCGCTGAACCCGGCTCTAGCATCAATTGCAAGTTCGGATACTTCTCATGGAAAGCTTTCAGAACTGCGATCGCATGATCGACATCGTAGGTTTCATGCGTCATCAGATGTCCGCCCCCAAGATTGAGCCATTTCAACTGAGGCAGTAAATGACCATAGTGTTCCTCAATGTTGAGCAGCGTTTTCTCCAAAGCAAACGAATCACTTTCACAGAGGTTATGCGAGAGAAACCCCTCAATTCCATCCGGTAAGCGATCGCCCAATTGCTCAGGTAGTACCCCCAAGCGTGATCCTGGCACACAAGGATTGTAGAGCGCAGTTTTCACAGGAGAAAAGAGCGGATTGATCCGAATCCCGATCGAAGCATTGCGCGGGAATTTGAGCGATCGCTCCCACTGACTCAAAGAATTGAACGTCAAATGCGAAGCAGACGCGAGTAACTCCGGTAAGTCCTCGTCCCGATAAGCAGGCGAGTACACACACAGCGCACCCCCGAAAAACTCCGATGCCAGTTGCGCTTCCCACAATGAACTTGCAGAAGCTCCATATAGACTTTCGCGAATCATCGGAAAGCTATGAAACAGCGCAAAGCCTTTCAGTGCCAGTAACACTTTCACAGGCGCATCTCGTTGAACCCGCTCGAAAATTTGCAGGTTGCGTCTCAGCTTTGCTTCTTCCAGCACAAAGCAGGGCGAAGGAATATTCGCCAAGACCTCATTGACTTGTTCCATCAGTTAGATCGCCTCAAAGGGAGAAGGTTGACCGATGACTTCATGCCAAGGCAGTCCCATGTCACCCAACTTTGCTAAGAATGGATCAGGATCTAGCTGTTCAACGTTGAACACACCTGGCTTTTGCCAAGTTCCATTCGCCACCATGAGAGCACCTAGCGCTGCCGGAACGCCTGTGGTGTAGGAAATTGCCTGTGCCCCGACTTCTTGATAAGCCGCAGCATGATCGCAATTGTTGTAGATGTAGTAGGTCTTTTCTTGACCATCTTTGATGCCGCGAATGTGACATCCGATCGAGGTTTGTCCGGTATAAGTTGCTGCTAGAGAAGCTGGATCAGGAAGCAGCTTCTTCAACATTTTCAGAGGCACAACGGGTGTTCCTTCATAGTCGATCGGATCAATTCGGGTTAATCCGAGCGTTTCTAGCACCTGAAGGTAGTTGATATAGCTCTGTGAAAAGGTCATCCAGAACCGTGCTCGCTTCAAAGTCGGAATGTGCTTCACCAGCGATTCGAGTTCTTCGTGATAGAGCAAGTAAGATTCGCGATCGCCGATATGGGGATAATCAACAGGGCGATGAATTGATAAAGGCGGAACCGTGATCCATGCGCCTTTTTCAAAATAGCGTCCCGGCTGAGTAATCTCGCGAATATTAATCTCTGGATTGAAATTCGTTGCAAATGCTCTGCCATGGCTACCGGCATTGCAATCGACGATATCTAGCTCGTGAATCTCATCAAAATGATGTTTCAGAGCGTGAGCAGTAAAAATGCCGGTCACACCTGGATCAAAGCCACAGCCTAGAATCGCAGTTAGTCCGGCATCATAAAAGCGGTCTTGATAAGCCCACTGCCAGCTATACTCGAATTTCGGATTGTCTGGAGGCTCGTAATTCGCCGTGTCAAGATAATGCACACCTGCATTCAGGCAAGCATCCATCAACGCCAGATCTTGATAGGGCAATGCCACATTCACCAAGACATCTGGACGGAACGACTTCAAAAGAGCCACAGTTTGAGAGACATCATCCGCATCGACTTGCGCGGTTTGGACATGCCTACTGGAAATACTTTCTGCAATCTGGTTACACCTTTCTACCGTTCGGCTGGTAAGCAGAATTTCCTCGAATTCTTCCAGTGCAGCAAGTTTGTGAGCCACTACTCTGCCAACCCCGCCTGCGCCAACGACCATCACTCGTGCCATTTTTTCTCCTTTGCGCTTCGTTTAGAAGTCCGCGATTATCGATCCCCTAGATACTTCTAGATTTTCTGGACACATCATTATGACACGGGATCTTGTTCGTCGTTATGTATCAACAACACAATCTGGAAATTTCATTCAATCCACTGATAGGCGCGTTGAAATCGATCGCAATTCGTCTGGAATTTCACTGACTTCTGGAAATTCCAACAGCGTCTCAGACAATCCTAAGTATCCGGATTCTGCGAACGATAACAGCATTCGTTGTAATGCAAACCAAACTTCCGGCTCAAATTCCCAGTCGCGTCCTCGTTTGGCTCGACCTGCGATCGACTTTAATGCCCAAAAGTAACTATTCCGGACGATTGACCCACCTTTTTTGAAGGGCGGGACATCTTCGTGATGCAGATACAAAATATCCGACTCAATTCTTGCTCTCATCTGTCTTGAATCCAAAAGAAATTCCCCTAATGCACACACATTAGGGGAACCTAAATTTTAGCGAATCAAATTAATAGCGCTGCGAGAATCCACCGCTACGACCGCCACGACCGCCGCCACTGCGACCACCGCCGCCGCTACCCGATTCTTCACGGGGCTTCGCCTTGTTGACGCGCATGTCGCGACCCATCCATTCCGCACCATCGAGTGCCTCGATCGCTGCGTCCTCTTCGGCATCCGAAGACATTTCGACAAACCCGAACCCACGCATCCGTCCAGTTTCACGATCAACGGGAAGCTGAACGCGCTTAACAGATCCGTATTCTGCGAAGATCTCAGTTAAATCCTCGCGTGTAACCTCATAGGACAGGTTACCTACATAAATCGACATTGAAAGAATTCTCCAGAACCAGAAATGAACGAGGCAATCGTATCGGAGGGTGTGCCTGCTTTAGCGCTAACAAACTTGCAAGTTTTAATGGAAAACGAACGAGTCACTGTCTAGGAAAAACAAACTGAATCAGCCGAGCTAAATACCTCTCATTACTCACTGTAACACGAATCTTTATTGCAGACCGTTTGATTCAATTACACTTGAGAAGTTTCGATGTTGTCGCGGAGATGGCTATGGCTGTTGCATCTTATGGGGCGTGGAAGTCCCCGATTAGCTCAGATTTGATTGTGGCGGGCGCGATTGGGCTAGGTCAAATCAAGCTCGATGGAAAAACAATCTATTGGAGCGAATCGCGCCCGACCGAGGGCGGAAGGAATGTGATTATTCGACGTTCAGAGAACGGTCAGACAGTCGAGGTCACACCTACTGCGTTTAACGCTCGTACCCGAGTGCATGAATATGGAGGTGGGGCGTTCACAATCATTGATGAGACAGTTTATTTCTCAAATTTTGCTGACCAGCGCTTGTATCAGCACAGGGTTGGAGAGGAACCGATCGCGTTAACTCCCGAAGCTGCGATTCGCTACGCAGATGTGATTTTAGACAAAAAACGCGATCGCTTAATTTGCATTCGAGAGGATCATCAAAATGCAGATCGAGAGGCAGAAAATACGATCGCGAGCATCTCTCTCAAGGATCACTCTCAAACTACCTTAGTCGCGGGATCTGATTTCTACATGTTTCCTCGATTAAGTCCGGATGGATCTCGATTGAGTTGGATTTGCTGGCATCATCCTGATATGCCTTGGGATGGAACCGAGTTATGGACAGCGAAAATTCAAGAGGATGGCACATTAGCAACGCCTGAAAAAATTGCAGGGGGACGAGAAGAAGCGATTTTTCAGCCGGAATGGTCGCCGGATGGAAATCTGATTTTCGTCAGCGATCGTACAGGCTGGTGGAATTTTTACCGCTGGAATCCAACGACTCAAACTGTAGAAGCCCTGTGCGAAAAAGCGGCTGAATTTGGATTGCCGCTTTGGGTGTTTGGCATGTCTACCTATGGATTTGCAGGCAACAACATTATTTGTGCTTATACCGAGAATGGGATGAGCAGATTGGCGAGTCTGGATCTCAACACACTTGAGCTTAAAAATCTTGAATCTCCCTATACCAGCATTGCAGGTGTTCAGGTTTGTCCAGATCATGCGGTTTTTGTTGGCGGATCATCAACTGAACCGAGCGCGATCGTCAAATACGATTTCAACACTCAACAGTTTGAAACTCTCAGACGAGCCAGTGAACTCAGGATTGATCCAGGCTATTTGTCCATTCCAGAAGCGATCGAGTTTCCCACGGAGAACAATCTCACGGCTCATGCGCTCTACTACGCGCCGAAAAACAAAGACTTTCAAGCTCCCGAAGGCGAGCTTCCTCCGATGTTAGTTAAAAGTCATGGAGGCCCAACGGCTGCAACTTCTGCTTCATTCAACTTGGGCATTCAGTACTGGACGAGCCGTGGGTTTGCTGTCCTTGATGTGAACTATGGAGGCAGTACTGGATATGGTCGAGCCTATCGAGAAAGACTCAAAGGGACTTGGGGAATTGTCGATGTGGCTGACTGTGCCAATGGAGCAAAGTATCTCGCAGAACAAGGTAAAGTCGATGGCGACCGCTTAGTGATTGCAGGCGGAAGTGCAGGCGGTTATACAACGCTGTGTGCTCTAACTTTCCGCAATACCTTCAAAGCAGGTGCAAGTTACTATGGCGTAAGTGATCTCAAAGCGCTTGCAGAAGATACACATAAATTTGAATCACGGTATTTAGATGGCTTGATTGGAGCTTATCCAGAACGGGCTGATTTGTATCACGATCGCTCTCCAATCAGTGCTGTCGATCGCTTGTCTTGCCCAGTCATCTTTTTCCAAGGTGACGAAGATCGGATTGTGCCGCCAAATCAAGCTGAAATGATGGTCGATGCTTTGAAAGCGAAAGGCTTACCTGTTGCGTATGTTCTATTTGAAGGAGAACAACATGGATTCCGCAAAGCAGAGAATATCAAACGCGCATTAGATGGCGAGTTTTACTTCTATTCGCGAGTATTTGGCTATACGCCTGCGGATACGATCGAACCTGTTGCAATTCACAACCTCTAAAGTTCAACGTTTCCAAGCCTTAGATGGATTGCACCCTGATTTCAAACTGAAATGAGGTTCTACTGATCAAGTAGAACCTCAAAACGTCTTAGCGGAGACAAATGAATACCGAGTCAGCTTTCAAAGTGAACAGATTGACTGAACACGCCAAACTCTAAAATCCGAAAATTGTACTAGCTAGCACAGATAGGCTTATTGTTCGCATTCAAGCGAATCTTACCTTCTGACCCACCCACCATAAACGGTGCAGTCTGATCATCAACCACACGCACGAATGCAGGCTTATCTTTCAGGCAAGCACTCACGGCTGCGCCCCAAGCTGGCAAATCTTTCGCCATTTTATCAGTAATCGGGGTATCGCTAGTAACACTCGCTTCCTGAACAACAGCAATTTGGATCGGTAAGGTAAACTTCGCTGCTGTGTTAGCACTCTCAGGTAAAGTCACTTGCTGCACACCCGTGATCGTTTCGCTTTCTAGCACAGTTGTCGTTGCCATGGGTTGCGTGCTAGGAGTTGAAGACTGTTCAGCCGGAGCAGTTGGCTGAGTAGGCGTAGTTGTCGATTCCGGTGTGGTCGAAGGGGTAGTGGGAACCGTGGTATCCGGTGTGGTCGAAGGGATAGTGGGAACCGTAGTATCCGGTGTAGTTGTCGATTCCGGTGTGGTCGAAGGCGTACTCGGAGTCATCGGAGCGCTTGTTGGAGAAGCAGGCGTTGTAGATGAATCAGGAGCAGGCGTTGTTGTATCCGGAGTCGAAGGCGTTGTCGTTGCGCCAGGAGTCGAGGGAATTGAAGTTGGGCTGACAGGTGTGGTCGCGGGGGTTGCAGATTCAGCAGGCTTCTCGACTGTGGGTAGCGTCGGCTTACTCTCAGATGGCTTCTCTGTTGTTGGCATCGTTGGCATGGAGGTCGGAGTCGATGCAGGAGTCATCGTCGAAGGAGCCGAGGTCGGCATAACTGGGGTTGAACCTGGATTAGCAGGAGTGGTACTGATTGACGGCATCGAAGGCATTTCCGGCTTTGCGATCGGAGTCATTGAAGGCGTGCTGGTCTGGTTTACCGTAGGAGTTGCAGACTCAGTGTTAGAAGGCTTCTTCACCGATTCAGCGATCGTTGGAACCGCATACCCTGCTAAGACAGCAGCAGCTATACCAAAAGCAGCAATCTGTTTCCGTTTGCTCACGTTAGATCTCCGAAATTTGCTAGAGGGGCTAAATCTTCTTTCGTATTCAGGACGCACCTGGATGATTCACACAGCTGACATCTAGAGGTCGAGCAATGTCCGCATGAATTGGAAAGCGGCAGACTAAGCGAACCGTACCGAAGGATGTGTAAATGGCTCAACCAATCGGGAGACAGATAATAGATTGGCACAGGGTTAGGATACAAAGATGCAAAATCAAGGTCTTAAAGGCGAAATTCGGCGCTAAAGTAGGCTGTGCAGTAGGCTCAGTAGTGTGTTGAGGGAATCGAGCATGCAAGACCCGTATTATCGGCTAGCGCCTTTCATTCAGGAGTATATTTACGCACAAGGTTGGAGCAGTTTACGCCCAATTCAAGCAGAAGCGTGCAGAGTTTTATTCGATACCGATCAGCATCTTCTGATCGCCGCAGGCACAGCATCCGGGAAAACTGAGGCTGCATTTCTTCCAGCGTTGACGTTACTGCATGAAAATCCATCTCGCAGCGTTGGTGCAATTTACATTAGTCCGATTAAAGCTTTGATCAATGATCAGTTCGATCGATTAACGGATCTCTTACGGTTCGCGGATTTACCTGTGTGGGCATGGCATGGAGATGTGTCTCAAAGCCGGAAGAAAAAGCTACTTGCAAATCCGCGTGGCATTCTGCAAATTACGCCTGAATCCTTGGAGAGTTTGCTGATCAATAAAAGTTCTGACATCGATCGTATATTTGGCGACCTTCGATTTGTGATTATTGACGAAGTTCACGCATTTATTGGCAGCGATCGCGGTTGCCAAATCTTGTGTCAACTTTCGCGCCTTGCGAAGCTGACAGGTAACCAACCGCGTCGAATTGGACTGTCTGCAACTCTGGGCGATTATTCTTTAGCAGAAGCGTGGCTGCGGGCAGACACTTCTCCATCTGTCACCACCCCAAAAATTGAAGGAGCCGCGAGAAAAATTCAGTTGTCGATCGAGCATTTCTATGATCCGGGTTTAGTTGTCCGGGCAAAAGGAGATACCCGCGATCGCGTCTTTAATCCGTATCATTTGTATTTGTTTCAACAGACAGAAGGGCGGAAGAGTCTAATTTTTGCGAATGGGCGGACTGCCACCGAAGAAGCGATCGCGGCATTGCGAGAAATTGCCCAGGCGAAAGGCGCACCGGATATTTATCACGTTCATCACGGCAGTATCTCGGCAGCATTGCGAGAGACGGCTGAAGAAGCCATGCGGGATGGGGAGAAGCTCGCAGTGACGGCAGCAACCGTGACGTTTGAAATGGGAATCGATTTAGGACATCTCGATCGCGTTTTGCAACTTGAAGCACCTGCTTCGGTTGCTAGCTTTCTGCAACGCTTGGGTCGATCAGGGCGAAGAGGCGATACCGCCGAGATGCGATTTGTCTGTGCAGAAGACAAGCCGACAGGCGAGGAGATTTTACCTGAGCAGATTCCTTGGCAGTTGTTGCAAGCGATCGCGATTATTCAACTCTATATTGAGGAAAAATGGATCGAGCCTGCACGGGAAATGCAGTATCCATTCAGTTTGCTCTATCACCAAACGATGAGTACTTTGGCAGCATTAGGAGAACTGTCGCCAGGTGCGATCGCGCAAAACGTCCTCAAATTGCCTCCTTTTCAGTCGGTGACTCAAGATGATTTTCGGCTGTTTTTACGGCATTTAATCGAAATTGACCATTTAGAACAAACGCCGACTGGGGGCTTGATCATTGGAATTACAGCCGAAAAAATTATTAACAATTTTAAGTTCTATGCAATTTTCCCGGATACCGAGGAGTATCTCGTTAAGCATGATGGAAAAGCAGTTGGTAGTATCATCGTTCCGCCAATGGAGGGAGATCGCTTTTCGCTAGCTGGCAAAACCTGGGAAGTGATCGAGGTCAATGCGAAGAAGAAAACGATCGTTGTGATTCCTAGTACAAAATCCGTGACTTCTAGCTCATGGCGCGGCAGTATGGGCGAGATTCATACTCGAGTGTTGCGGCGCATGAGAAAAGTGCTGCAAGAGACAACGATGTATCCTTATTTGCAACCCGGTGCGAAACGGCGACTCCAAGAAGCAAGAGAGCTAGCGCAATACAAAGGCTTTTTACATCAGCCGATCCAATTGATTGAAGAGGATGTTTGCTGTATTCTGCCCTGGATGGGAACGATTCCATTTCGGACCTTAGAGCGATTTTTGCGGTTTTACGCGAAAGATGCTTTGGGACTGAAAAGTATTAAAGGGCGATCGCCTTATTTTCTAATCGTTCGATTGGGAAAATGCAAGCTAGAGACTTTGGATCACGAGATTCGATCGTTAGCCAATCGCCGCTTAGAAGCGAATATGCTCCTGCCTGATGATGAGATTCCAAAGCTGCAAAAGTTTGATCCTTACATTCCATCAGAATTGCTCAGAAAAAGCTTCATGAGCGATTATTTGGATCTAAAAGAACTCACGACGGCGATCGCCAAGTGGTAATACTCAATTTCACCAAAGCAGAGTTGAAGATGAAAGCCCTTGATCGGAAAATCTGTCATCGTTTAACTTGGGTTAACTTGCCAACTTTTGCGGCGCAGTTCCCAGAGCTTCCTCTTCACTCTCAAAAATCTCAAATACTGAATCCATCATCGTGACTTCAAAGACCAGTTTTGCCTCTGGATGCACATTGCAGAGCTTAAAGCTGCCGCGTGCTTTATCTGCATCCCGCATCCCTGCTACTAGCGAAGTCAGCCCAGAACTATCAATAAAATTTACCTGACCTAAGTTGACAATAATATGATTTGTTTGTTTCGCAATACAGTCCTGTAACTTGGTGCGGAACTGCCACGCTGTTGTGATATCTAAGCGCCCGCTCGGATTAAATACGACGATCGTATTGCCATCCGGGGTACTAAATACTCTTTGCTCCATGAGGATCGACTTCTGCTCCATATTAATCAGGACTTGCTTCGTGCAAGCGATTGGGGGGATTCTCTAGGTCAGTTATGCCCAAATCAGGGAAAATGCTAACACCATTACCTTCTGCAAAAAGAGGGAAGCGCTAGAAAAACGCTTCCCTCGACATGCAAGGCTTAACAAATGGATGTTAATGGCTAATCACCATTAAGCTGAGTGTGCCCCGTTTTGTGACCAATTGATCCAATCTTGTGGCTTCAAGAAAATGTCATACAGCCGAGCTTCTGGACTTCCAGCTTCTGGTTCATACCCATATTCCCACCGCACCATCGGAGGCAGTGACATCAGAATCGATTCTGTGCGTCCATTGGTCTGTAAGCCAAAAATTGTGCCGCGATCGTAGACCAGATTAAACTCGACGTACCGTCCCCGGCGATAGAGTTGGAACTGGCGTTCGCGATCGCCATATTCGGTATTTTTGCGTTTTTCAGCGATCGGCGTATATGCAGGCAGAAACGCATTTCCGCAAGATTGAATAAACGCAAACAGATCTTCCCAAGTCCGACCTTGCACTGCACCCACCTGTTGACTGTATTGTGCGGCAGGGGTGTCCATTTGCGAACCTGGATAGAAAATCGGATACAAAACGCCTTGAGTGTCCTGATAGTCAAAGAAGATACCGCCAACTCCACGAGTTTCATTGCGATGCTTCAAATAGAAGTACTCATCACACCAGAGTTTGAAGGTGGGATAGTATTCGGGATGATGCTGGTCACATGCTTGTTTTAGTGTTTGATGAAAATGGATAACATCTTCTTCAAAGGGATAGTAAGGCGTTAAATCAATACCACCGCCAAACCACCAAACGGGACCTGCTTCAAAGTAACGATAGTTCAGATGCACGGTTGGAATGTAAGGATTCCGGGGATGCAGTACCATCGAAGTCCCCGTCGCATAGAAGCTATGACCTTTCGCTTCGGGACGCTGCACTAAAATCGAGGGTGGCAAATCCTTGCCCCAAACTTCGGAAAAATTGACTCCGCCTTGTTCAAACACACGACCTTCGCGCATGACTCGCGATCGTCCGCCACCGCCTTCGGGTCTCGTCCAACTATCTTCGCGAAACGTCGCTTCACCATCAACGGCTTCTAAGCCTTTACAAACTTGATCCTGGAAAGATTTCATCCATTGGCTCACCCGCTCTCTTGAATCTTGAGGCGGTAGCGCTTGAGTCGTTTCGGTCTTGTCGGAAGTGGAGAAGGCAGTCATAAACGTCGGTTCCTGGAACGAATCGCTTTACTATCGGTGAAGAAGTTTAAAGGTTCCGTTAGGTTCGAGCAGCAGGATTGCTCAATCTAGACGGTTCAATTAGACTATCGCGAAACGGTTCCTGTCTAAACAGTTGAGCCGATTTCCAAGGTGCGGATCGCGCATCCTGTGCGGAAAGTAGGGATCGTAAATGTTTATAACGTTCTGTGACTTCTGCCCCAAGAAGTCGGTCAGCATCTTGAGAAGGATGACGATCGGGGACTCAATTTGGCTAAGATCAATCACCCCGGCTTTAGCGTACAGGTTCGCCTTAGAGGAGATGAATATTATGCTGAACTTTCCTTGGACATTCTTCTACCGCAAGCGGCGACGTGTCGAAATGACATTAGCGCGATCGTACCAAGCGATTAGTTCAGCCTCGGTCGATGATCTCTGGAAAAAAGTCATCGATTTAGCGGATGTATCTTGGCATCCGATGATTTCGCACACGAATGTTCCGCGAGGGCAGGTGGCAAAGCCGGGATTGATTTATGAAGCGGTGACGCGATTGGGACCGTTTCCGATTCGGATTTTTGTCGAGCGGGTTGATCCGCGAGAATTGTTGAGTGTGAGAATTATGGCAATTCCTGGGCTTGAGGAACGGATTCAGTACGAAGTGAAATCAACCGTTTCGGGCACGAGTATTGCGTATTCGGTGACATTGCAGGGGTGGTTGTCGCCATTGATTTGGTCAATTATTAAGCCCTATGCGGCACGAGTGGCTGAGGATTTGGCACATGCGGCGGAACAACCGGAATTACCGCGATCGAATCAACGCAGTTGTTTAGACTTCTAACGAGATCCGTAGAACGGTAAGATCGAATCAAACCCTGACTCGATCTCTCCATGCTAGAAACTCTTAGTGCAGAATCCGTTTTAGAAGTGCTTAAACCAGTTCAAGACCCTGAACTCCAAAAAAGTTTGGTGGCGTTGAACATGATTCGCAATGTGTCGATCGATGATGGCAAGGTTCGATTCACATTAGTCTTAACGACTCCTGCCTGTCCGTTACGTCAGTTTATTGTCGAAGACTGTGAGCGGGCGATTAAAACTTTACCCGGTGTGACATCCGTCGAAGTCGAAGTGACCGCTGAGACACCGCAGCAAAAATCTTTACCCGATCGTACTGGGATCGAGGGTGTGAAAAATATTATTGCGATTTCCAGTGGTAAAGGTGGCGTTGGGAAAAGCTCAGTTGCCGTTAACGTTGCAGTGGCATTGGCGCAAGCTGGCGCTAAAGTCGGTTTAATCGATGCCGATATTTATGGACCGAATGCTCCGACAATGTTGGGGCTTGAAGGATCGGGTGTTGCAGTTACGCAAACCGAACAAGGTGAAATTCTCGAACCTGCCTTCAATCACGGAGTCAAATTAGTTTCGATGGGGTTTCTGATCGACAAGGATCAGCCTGTGATCTGGCGAGGTCCGATGTTGAATGGTGTCATTCGTCAGTTTCTCTATCAAGTTCGGTGGGGTGATCTCGATTATTTAATCGTCGATATGCCTCCGGGAACTGGAGATGCTCAATTGACGATGGCGCAAGCGGTTCCGATGGCGGGGGCAGTGATTGTTACAACTCCTCAAACGGTTGCGCTACTGGATTCTCGGCGCGGGTTGAAGATGTTTCAACAATTGAACGTCCCAGTATTAGGCATCGTTGAGAATATGAGTTATTTTATTCCGCCGGACATGCCCGATCGACAGTATGACATTTTCGGTTCAGCCGGAGGCGAAAAGACTGCGGCGGAGCTAAATGTGCCTTTGTTGGGCTGTGTACCGTTGGAAATCCCGCTGCGTCAGGGCGGAGACAAGGGAATTCCGATCGTCGTTGGCGATCCCGATTCTGCTTCGGCAAAAGCATTGACACAAATTGCTCAGCAAATTGCTGCTAAAGTATCCGTTGCAGCACTCGCATAAGCTCAAATTTCTATGTTTCGCAAGAAAAAGTCTCCGATTCCGTCTACGCTCCGACCTTGGCTTCAACCCTGGCAAGATATGGACTGGTTTTTGTTAGGCGCAGTCCTAGCATTGACTATTTTAGGAGGGTTGATGATTCACAGTGTGCAACTGAATCATACGGAGCGACGGGACTGGATGTTTCACGCTCTGATTGGGAGTGTGGGCACCTGTTTGATCTTCGTCATCTCTCGGCTGCGTTATGACGCGCTGCTGGCTTGGAAATGGTGGATTTATGGCTTGACCAATGTAGCACTGCTGCTGGTGATGGTCGTGGGAGTCGAGGAAAAAGGGGCACAGCGATGGCTAAATGTCTTTGGGTTCGGGATTCAGCCGTCTGAGTTTGCGAAGTTGGGCGCTATTATTACGCTAGCTGCGATTTTGCATCAGCGATCGGCATCGACGTTGCCTCAAATGCTGAAAGTTTTGGCGATCGCTGCTTTGCCTTGGGCGTTAATCTTTTTACAGCCTAACTTAGGCACATCGCTGGTATTTGGTGCCATTACATTCGGGATATTGTATTGGGGAAATGCGAATCCGGGCTGGCTATTGTTGCTGATTTCTCCAGTCATTTCTGCGATTTTGTTCACAACGTTGGTGGCAAAAGGCGCGATCGGGATTGTGGGGCTAGGACTGTGGATTGCTTTCGTTGGGGTGGTTGCCTGGAGAACTTTGCCGTGGAAGACTTACGGGATTTTAGTACCCGTTGTGATTAATACGGTCGCGGGCGGGCTTGGTCAAGTGCTGTGGCAATTTGTGCTGCATGACTATCAGAAAGCTCGGATTCTGACGCTGATTGATCCAGATCAAGATCCGCAGGGGGCTGGGTATCATGTCATTCAGTCACGAATTGCGATCGGGGCTGGAGAAACTTTCGGACGAGGATTGTTTCATGGCACTCAAACCCAGCTAGAGTTTGTCCCTGAACAGCATACAGACTTTATTTTTACTGCGATCGGTGAGGAATTAGGCTTTGTCGGTTCGATTTTTGTGTTGGGCGCTTATCTGCTGATCTGTTATCGTCTGCTGATTATTGCTCAAAGTGCAAAGGATGAGTTTGGTTCACTGATTGCCGTGGGTGTGTTCTCAATGATTATTTTCCAAGTGTCGATCAATATCGGCATGACGATTAATCTTGCGCCTGTTACGGGAATTCCGCTGCCTTGGTTAAGCCACGGGAATGCGGCATTGCTGATGAATTTTTTGGCGATCGGGTTAGTCGAATCAGTGGCGAACTCTCGACAGAAGTCAAAATTCTAATCAATTGGAAAAGTGCGATCATCGCATCGACGAGAATCAATATCAGGGAAGCCGAGAGCCACGGTAAACTGATAGTGAAACGTATTGAAGCAGAATTATGTTTTTACCAGGTTCAGCCGTTCGCGTGACGAATGTTAACGATATTTACTACGGGTTCCAAGGACTCGTACAGCGGATTAGCGATGGGAAAGTTGCAGTCCTGTTTGAAGGGGGCAACTGGGATAAACTAATCACGTTTAGAATGTCGGAACTTGAAGTGGTTGAAACTGGGAAGAAAAAGGCAGGAAAGTAATCTGCTCAATTTTTTGAAGATTCTTTAGAACTCCAGGTTTTCTGAAAACTTGGAGTTTTTGCAATATGCAGCTTCCCAATAGGAAAAAGTGCAGTTCCTACTTCTCTACACTCAAAAATTCTTGTAATAGTCCAGCCACGATCGCAGGTTGCTCTAACGCGACTAACACTCCCGAATCCGGCACGACTTCAAACGATCGCACTCTTTCATTCAAGTCCGACAACCGTTGTCCCAATCTTACGTCTGTAAACTGCGCTTCTTCTCCCCAAACGATTGCAGTGGGCACTGTCAATTGCGGCAAGTATCGTGACAGATCAAAATACAAATCTCCTCTTAAAAACGCCAACGCTGCATACTCTGCATTGGGCTGGCACGCAGATGCAAGATAGGCATTTACCATCTCTGGAGTAATGCGATCGCGATTCACAAACAAGAAATTCTCTAAGAAATTCCGAACGGCGAATTCATTCGTGGCTCCGATCGCATAAATCACGCGATCTAAAATCGGTGTATTAATAATCTCTCTGGGAATTCGTCTGCCTGCTCCCTCGCCAAAATCATCAAATCCAGATGGACACACCAGAAACAGTGACTTCACTAAGTCAGGATGCTGAATTGCGACGCGAATCGCTAATGCACCACTCAATGAAGAAGCCACTAATATTGCAGGTTCACGGGTTACTTTTGGGAGAAATTCAGCGATTGATGATACATAATCTTCCGCTCGGTAATCTCGTGCGGGATGACTTGACTCCCCCCAACCTAGAAGATCTGGCGCAATGATTTGATGCTGCCTTGCAAATACTGGATAGACTTTTGACCATTCATAAGCCGAGGAACCGCCACCGAAGCTATGGAGAAAGACGATGGGAGATCTTTCTACCACTTCAGTTTGAGTGTAGTAAGCGATCGTTCCTAAGCTGGTTTGAGTATTTTTCTGTCTAAATCCTGGAGGCTGAAATTGCAGCATGAGACTCGCTTTGAACGCATCAAATATATTCTAGCTAGCTCTCACATTCGGCTGATGATCAATACCTTGCAATAGAGTTTGGGAAGTAGAGGTTAAAATGTACTATGAGCATATAATGCTAGAAATAAAAGACTAGGCGACCTGCTTGGGAATCGACCAAAACTATCAGACACCCCATCATCGCAATGAGTTCTAACCTGGCTTTTGACAAAATTTTAGGTGAGCGGCTGCACGTTTCTCCTGACCAAATTGCTGAATTCTGTCAGCGTTGGCATGTCCTGGAGTTTGCTCTATTTGGCTCTATCCTGCGCGACGATTTTCAACCGAGTACAAGTGATGTCGATGTGTTGGTAGCGTTTTATCCAACGGCAAAACAAGGTCTGACTGAATGGCTGGATATGCAAGATGAACTCGAAGCCCTGCTTCAACGTAAAGTCGATCTCGTTAGTAAGAAGGCAATTCAGGAAAGCCGAAACTGGATTCGGAAACGCAACATCTTGGAATCGGCACAGGTAATCTATGGCAACTAATCGCGATGCAGAAGCGATTTTAGATATTGTCGATGCTGCTCAACAAATTCAGCGTGCCGTGCGGGCTTTGACCCTTGAAGCGTTTCAGTCTGATCGAGAAAAGCAAGCGGCAGTCCTCTACTTTTACATCATCATTGGCGAAGCAACGAAGCGCGTTTCTACAGAACTGCGATCGCAGTTCCCCGATATTCCTTGGCGTGATATGGCTGGACTTCGAGATATTGCCGCTCACCAGTACGATCGTGTGGACTTAGAGACAATTTGGATCATTACACAGACCAGCATCCCTGATCTACTCATCCGCCTCGAACCCCTACTAGAACCGCCCGAAGAGAGCCAGTAACGAGCGGAGTGGGGAGTGGGGAGATGAGGTGATGTAACCATAACTATGATTTCAGACCTTTCCCCTATCTCCCTATCAGCTTGGTTGTGATGAACTACTACCTTGGAGTGGGAGGCTTTAGAACCACTTTCTAAAACAGCAGTCAGACTTTTATCGACCTGCCGCAGGCTGATTTGGCTGCGGAATCGTAATCTCTACCGCTGTTACAGGTTGTCCTAAAGTCGATAACGGTGGATTAATTTCCTTCTCATTCCCGACCACGATCGTGACTAACTTTTCAGGCTGTAAATATTTCTGTGCAACCCTTTGTACATCTGCAACTGTCGTCGCTTCTACGCCTTTACGGTACTGGAAAATGAAATCCTTGGGATAGCCATAGTACTCATACCGCAACAATCGAGAAAGCGTCTGTGCTGGATCTTGGAAATTAAAGATAAACGAATTCAAAACTGTATCTTTCGCAAATCCTAGCTCCTCTTGTGAAATCGGCTCTTTGCGAATCCGTTCAATCTCTTTTTTCACAGCTTGAATGAATGGCACGGTTGCCTGCGATCGCGTTTCTCCCGCTGCTAAAAACACACCCGGATGATCAAACTGCGCCCCCCAACTTGCATACACTGAGTAAGCTAAGCCTTGACGCGATCTCACTTCATTAAACAATCGCCGCCCAAACCCACTTAGCACATCTTCCATCACGCTTAAAGCCGGATAGTCAGGACTGTTCAACGATCCGCCTAAATGTCCAATTTGCAGATAGCTCTGATTCAATTGAGGCTGATTGACAAAGAAAATGCCGCCTTGCTTGGCTTGAGTGACCTGTGGAAGCTGACGAGGCATCGCTTGACCTGTCGGTTTCCAGGTTCCAAACTTTGCTTCGATTAGCGATCGCATTTGTTTCGGATCAAAGTCTCCCACTATTCCAAGGAGCATCTGATCCGGGCGGAACGATCGCTGATAGAAATTGACTAAATCCTGGCGAGTAATGTTTGCAAGTGTTGAAAACTCAGTGATTCGAGCATAAGGACTCTCAGCACCGTAGATCAATTTCTGAAACTCTCGTCCTGCAATACTATTCGGGTCATCATTGCGTCGAGCAATTCCGCCCTGGGCTTGAACTTTCGCGATCGCGACTTGATTGTCTGCAAATGCAGGTTGTTGAATCACTTCTGCAAACAGATCAAAAACTTCTGGCAAATCTTCGGTCAGCGTATTGAAGCTCGCATTTCCAGCCGTGGTTGAAATACTCGTTTCAATGCTGGCGGCACGTTGTTCTAGGAATTGATTCACCTGATTGGCACTGCGTTTCTGAGTGCCGCCAGAGCGCATCACGATTCCTGTCAGTTCACCGAGTCCAACTTGATTTGCAGGTTCAAATCGATCCCCAGTTCGGACGATCGCAGTTCCACTCACTAAAGGCAATTCGTGGTCTTCCATCAAATACACGGTTAAGCCATTTTTGAGCTTGAACTGGGTATAGTCGGGGACTTTGACCTCTGGCGGGGACGAGAATTTGAGATCTGTATAATGCTTGGGCGTATCTGCCACGGCGGGATGAACCCGCAGCAAAACAACCAGACAGGCAAGAACAAATAAACTTGAGAGTCGGAATAATTTCATCGTGCTTATCCTTGCGGCAAAATTCGACCAATGGTGCGGTTTTGATCAGTAAAAGTTGCGGTGGCAACTCGCTGAATATCCGCAGGAGTAATTTTCTCGATCGCATCAACTTGCTGAAACAAATTCCGCCAGCTTCCCGTTTTCACCTCGTATTCCAACAATGCCTGAGCCATGCCCATATTAGAATCGAGCGATCGCAGTAATCCGGCTCTAGCTTGAGTTTTAACTCGATCGAGTTCTTGTGCTGAAACTGGCTGAGTTTTTAAGCGCTCAATTTCTGCTCTCAGTGCAGATGCCACTTCTTCGAGCGATCGACCGGGAGCCGTCAACGCATAGAACAAAATCAAATTCGGAAATTTATCTCCGGGGAATCCATTTAGTCCCTGTGCGGCTAATGCTAATTTCTTCTCTTCGACCAGCGATTTGTAGAGTCGAGAAGTCCGTCCGTCGCTGAGAATCGATGTCAGCGTTTCATAGACGGCATTATCTGGATGGTTCAATGCCGGACGATGATAGCCTTCCAAATACCAAGGCTGAGATTGCAGCTTTAGAGTAACTTCTTTCTGCTGCGTCTGCGGTGGCTCGACTGCAAGGACTTCTGGCGGTGCAGGTTTTGCTTTATATCGACCGAAATAAATTTGAGCGAGACGTTTGACTTCGGTGGGATTGACATCGCCGACAATTGCGATCGTCAAATTATTCGGAGTGTAATGCGTGTTAAAAAAGTCCGTTACATCCTGGCGAGTCAGATTGACCAAATCTTGTGAATAGCCAATCACTGGGCGGCGATAAGGATGAACTGTAAACGCTTTTCCTGTGAAGGCTTCGATCAATTGCCCGATCGGAGAATTCTCAGTTCTTAGCCGTCTTTCTTCGAGGATGACAGATTTCTCTTGATAAAACTCTCGAAACACTGGGTCTAAGAAGCGCTCAGATTCCAAGGACATCCAAAGCTCTAACTTATTCGACGGAAAACTGTAAAAATAGCGAGTCGCATCTGCGGACGTATTTGCATTTAAGCCAACTCCACCCGCCTGCTCAACAATTCGCCCTAATTCGTTCTGTCGCCCTAGCCGTGTGGCTTCAGCTTCAATGCGAGTAAATTCTGCTTGCAGGGCTGTGACATCTTTCTTTTGATCTTTTGCAGCTTTAATCTCTGCTGCTAGCTGATCTAATTTTTCTAGGAGTGGCTGCTCGGCTTTGTAATCACTTGTTCCAATCCGAGTTGTTCCTTTAAATGCCAAATGCTCTAAAAAGTGGGCAACGCCAGTTTTTCCTTCTGGCTCATCCGCTCCACCGACATCGGCATAAGTGAGAAACGAAACCACTGGCGCTTGATGCCGCTCCAAAACAATAAACTTCAAGCCATTCTCTAACTTAAACTCGGTAATATTCTGAATGACTCGATCGAGATAAGGCTGAATCGATTGAGTCTGAGGCAGAGTTCTCGCCCATCCGATTCCTGGCGCACTTTGCCAACTCAACAGAAAAACTAATCCAAAGCTCAGGATCGCTCGACTTATTCTTTTCATTCCACGAAACCCTTAAGGCACGTTCTCTATCCTAGAGAGTTTCGTCAAAATTGACCTATTTTGCGTCGAACTTATCCGTTGAAGTCGTAACTGTAAAGATGTACGTATCAAACAAACCACCAACCACAGCACACGCGCATCCAATAACAATGACACCTTCCCAAGCACTGCCATTGCCAAAGGTTGCAAGGAAATAGAGCAATTGAGTCGCGCAGGCTTGCCCGAACAACATCAATCCCGGTACAGATCCAATGCAGAGCAGAATGATGATTGCACTGCCAATTAACGCGATCGGTGTAAGAAAGCTGAGCAACACCGCGAGCAATAGCGACCTTAGATAACTGATGGTGATGCCAAATGACATAGATTCACCTCAATGAAACGAACTTGAATGAACAGGTTGAACTCTTCTAACAATACGGGGGATTTCTAGGTTTGGGGCGAGTTGTTGCTAAATCTTAAATCTTTATAAAGAAACTTGGTGAACTAGATTGCAATGATTATTGCACTGGGGCTAAAAATCAAGCTGTAAATCGGGCTACAGGTTTATAAACCCTTACATTCCAAATCTTGCAGTTGATTTTCAGCGATTGCAATATATCGATATCCGGCGATCGCAGCGTCCGAAACTGGTCTAACAAAAGAAAGATTTTTCCTCACTTCTAAAGGCTGATGAAGCTAGCTTGGTGCATTTCTAAGATCGCTTCTAGAACCCTATAAAACTGGATCTATTTCTTATGCAAGTTCTCAGACATCCTGAAGCAACGAATGACCCCAGAGATCCCCGCAATAATGAGGTCGTTTCTCCCGGTGCTGATATTTATGACGGCAACCTATCTACGCCAATCAATTCTTCTCCGCTCGTCAAATCCTATCTTTCAGCGCTGCCTGCTTACCGCCAAGGTCTTTCTCCTCAACGTCGCGGCTTAGAAGTCGGCTTTTTCCACGGGCTGTGGATTATTCTTCCCTTTACCTTGCTAGGTCCTTTACGCGACACTCCAATGGCAGCGCTCTCTGGCTTGCTCTCCGGATTTGGGTTGCTCTTGATTTCAGCCCTGAGCATCTCACTCTACGGCGCAACCAATCCCCCCGCTCCTACTGCAACGATTACTACTCCTAACCCGCCCCAAGAACTCGCAACTGGGCACGGTTGGAATGAGTACGCAGGTGGATTTCTGCTTGGCGGGGTTCTCGGCGCGGTTCTGACCTACTTCTTATTGCCCAATACAGCCTTATTCCAGCACTTTGGGACGGGTCTGTAAACTCTGTTAACCCGTTAAACTAAGTGGGCATCATAAAGATCGCCCACTTGTTGTAGTGTGTAGTCAACTTGACTGCACGAGACAAATTGCTGCGCTAAATTGACTCAGCAGACAGCTGCAACTGGCTCGAATAAAGCGATTTCAATTTCGCCCAGCGCCCGTTCTAAATCGTCATTGACAATCTGAATGTCAAATTCCCCTGCTGCTTCTATCTCTTCCCAAGCTCTCTGGAGCCGACGCAAAATTGCGGCTTCAGGATCTTGGGCGCGTCCTCGAATGCGAGCTTCGAGTTCTACCATGGAAGGCGGAGCGATGAAGATTTGCAGAGCGCTCGGGAACGATCGCCGAATTTGGCGAGCGCCATCGAGTTCGATTTCGAGAATGACCCATTTTCCGGATCGGATTTTTTCTTCGACGGGCTTGCGAGGAGTGCCGTAACAATTCCCAGCAAATTCAGCCCATTCGAGAAATTCCCCTTGGGCGACCATACGCTCAAATTGTGGTCGGGTGACAAAGTGATAATTTTTGCCATCGACTTCTCCGGGGCGGGGGGATCGAGTGGTTGCCGAGACAGAGAGAAATAGATCGTCCTTGTGGCGCTGAAGAAGCGACTTTAGCAAGGTTCCTTTTCCGACTCCGCTTGGCCCTGTTAAAACAATTAGTCTACCCTTGCTCATGGCTGCCTAATTAATTTGATGCGCTAGTGTTCCCAGTTTTCTGATTCTGTGAGTATAGCTTGCAACGCTCGTTGATAGGATGAAGGATTCGGCGGAAAAAATAAAATTTTCTCGGAAATTACGGTTTTCTTAGTTCTACCCTTCTAAAAAACGATGCGCAACTGTCTCAGGTTGGATCGCTGAAAGGACGACGTGACCGGAGTCCATGACAATGACAGCGCGGGTTCTGCGTCCATAGGTGGCATCGATCAGCTTCTCCCCTGTACGGGCGTCGCTGATGATACGCTTAATGGGTGCGGATTCGGGACTGACGATCGCGATGACTCGGCTGGCGGAGACGATGTTGCCAAAGCCGATGTTAATGAGTTTGATCTCCGTCATGAGAAAAAATTGAGAGAACTTGTTTTTTCACAATACTGAAAAAATAAGAGGGGGTAGAAAATGCAACCAGTTGATTTCACAACGCTAATGGCGGTCTGTGCGGAATTGCGATCGCAGTGGCTTCCAGCCAGATTTGAACAGGCGTATCAGCGCGATCGCTTTACAGTTTTATTGGCGTTGCGAACGCTAAAGCAGCGGGGATGGTTAACTCTATCCTGGCATCCGCAGGCAGCCCGGATGCATATGAGTGAGCCGCCGCCTCGCGATCCGGATACATTCACATTTAGTCAGCAATTGCGGCATCAGCTAGGTGGATTAGCCTTGGTCGCGATCGAGCCTGTTTCTCCTTGGGAAAGAGCGATCGATTTGCAGTTCGCTCATCGTCCTGGGGAGCCTGCGCTATGGCATCTCTATATTGAAATTATGGGTCAGTATAGCAATGCCATCTTGGTGAATCAGGAAAATGCAATTGTTACAGCAGCGCATCAGGTGAGTTCCAATCAATCGAGTGTGCGTCCGATTCAGACAGGGCAGCCGTATGAGTTGCCGCCTGCTCGACTCGATCCGGCTCCGAGTTTGGCAGAAGATTTTGAACGTTGGAAATCGAGAATTGCTCTTGTTCCAGGTGCAATTCGGAAAAATCTGGTCAAAGCTTATCGAGGATTAAGTTCTTCGCTGGTTTTATCGATGGTTAAAGCGGCAGAAATTCAGCCAGATCGCTTAACTGATGAAATGTCTGACGGTGAATGGCAACGATTATTTGAATGTTGGCAATTTTGGTTGAAATCGCTTGAGGCTGAAAATTTCCAGCCAGGATTTACTTCATCCGGCTATACAGTGCTCTGGGGTCAGGGAGAAACGAGCGTTCAGAACATGATCGATCGCTATTATCGCGATCAGTTGAATCAGCAGGTTTTTACTCAACTGCTTCACCAGATCACTCAGCGATTAAATGCTGTCCTTGGAAAGCTACGAGTCAAAGCAGAAGGATTTGAAAGTCGATTAGACCGTTCGGATCGAGCAGACCAAGCGAAGCAACAAGCGGACTTGCTCATGGCTCATTTACATATGTGGGAGCCAGGTATGCAATCCATCGAGCTTTGCGATTTTGAAACCGGGGAGCCTGTAACCATCCCACTCGATCCAGAAAAGAATGCAGTTCTGAATGCTCAAAGCCTTTACAAGCAGCATCAGAAATTAAAGCGAACCCGTGCCGCGATCGAACCTTTATTAAAAGCGGTTCAAGACGAGATGTTTTATTTAGAAGAGATTGAAACGGCGATCGCGCAATTCGATCGCTACGAAACTCCAGACGATTTGAAAGCGCTCGAAGAGATCCGGGATGAATTAGTTCAGGAAGGCTATCTCGAAGGCTCTGAGTATCGAAAAGCGACAACTCAGCAAGATTCTGAAACTCAACCCTACCGCTACAAAACGCCAGGCGGATTTGAGCTTTTGATCGGTCGGAATAATCGCCAGAATGATCAACTCACGTTCCGAACGGCGACGGAATACGATTTGTGGTTTCACACTCAAGAAATTCCGGGCAGTCATGTTTTGTTGAGACTGGAACCGGGAGCGATCGCGGATGAAAAAGATCTGCAATTTACGGCAAATTTAGCTGCATTTCATAGCCGTGCCCGTCAAAGCGAACAAGTTCCGGTGGTTTACACGGAACCAAAACACGTTTATAAACCGAATGGCGCAAAGCCTGGAACCGTTATCTATAAACAGGAGCGGGTCATTTGGGGGCAACCGCAGCAGGGTAGAGAATTTGCGATATCGCACCAACCGATTAGCTAGATCTTAGAAAGAGAGAATCAGTCATCAGGAAGATATATGTCCGAGAACCATGAAGTTTCATGACAAAAGTTTTGTGTATGTTGTTACAATAGCAAGCGAATAGGGATTATTACTCTATGAACCCGCTGCAATTTTGGGAAAAAGCGCAGATGGGTTTTCTCCAATGTGAAACGACAACAGGTTGATTCAGAGCCGATCTCTCAAGGGGTTGGCTCTTTATTTATGTTTATCAGTATTCGATAAAAAATCATTGTATGTTATGTAACAACAGATTGCGATTTTTGAGCGATTAGACTGATTTTGATCTTGTTATTGAGTCTGAATTAATACTCAGATTATTGATTCTTTTGCAACGGTTGGAGTGATTCAGTTGTCCCCGGAGTCTTCTCATTTTGGGAATCTAGAAGTCTTCTTGAACTTACAATCGCCTCCAACTCGTTCCATAAAGCTCAAAACTCTAAGCGATCGCGAAACATCCTTCATAGACGGTTCGACCCACTGCTTTTGCCACAGGCTGCACACTTTGCACCAACTGCATCATGCTCTCGATCGACAAAGCCTGTTGTGCATCTGAAACCGATTGATCAGGTTCGGGATGACACTCAATGATTAATCCATCTGCTCCACACGCGATCGCGGCTCTCGACAAATCTGCAATCAATTCTCGCCGACCTGCCGCATGGCTCGGATCAACAATCACAGGTAAATGCGTAATTTGCTTCAACGCAGCCACGGCACCCAAATCCAAAACATTGCGGGTGTAGTTGTCGAAGCTGCGAATTCCTCGCTCACACAGCACGACATTCGGATTGCCGTGGCTCATGATGTACTCGGCTGCCATCACGAATTCTTCGATCGTGGCTGCGAGTCCTCGCTTCAGGAGAATCGGCTTATCCGTCTGTCCCAAAGCTTTGAGTAAATCGAAATTCTGCATATTCCGGCTGCCCACTTGCAGCATGTCAGCATATTGAGCGATCTCTTCAATTTGAGAAATTGCCATGACTTCTGTGACGACCGGCAAATCATAGCGCTGACGAACGGTTGCTAAGATTTCCAGTCCAGCTAAACCAGAACCCTGGAAAGAATAAGGGGAAGTGCGTGGCTTGTACACACCTCCCCGTAATGCTTGAATCGGAGCCGATTTTAATTCCCGTGCGATCGTTTCCATCTGTTCCAAACTCTCGACAGCGCAAGGACCGCCAATAATCACGATCGCTTCGCCGCCAATGGCAACACTATTTGACAGAGACACGATTGAGTTGGAAGTGGACTCAGTTTTGCGGACTAATCTAGCGTCTTTCATGGAATGAACTCCTTAAATTGGTTTCGTGAACTTCAAACAAAAAACCCGGAACCTGATTTGAGGCTCCGGGTTGCAATCACACATGCAAATGACTTACCCAGAGCGCCTGCGGGTAAAAAAGTAAAAACCGTAAAACCAGGAAGTGAGATAAGTCATTGCAAAGAAGATTTTGAGAATAAAAAAACCGCAGATGTTACTCTGCGGTTCACCGGACGGACTCATGAGGATTTACCTCGCCGGGTGAACCGCCGATCGCCAAAAAAAGTAAAAGTAGGAAGTGCCGAGTTGCATTTCTCTAGGTTGGCTTGTAAATCTGTTACTTTGAACCCTAACAGAGCTTTCTTAGGTTCGTCAAGTACCCGATTGGGCGACTTGTTTGGCGGGGATGGATTGAAGTGCTTCTTGAACGAGTTGTAAAATCTCCGATCGCACTTGTTCGTGATGAATCGCAGCACACCAGGGACGTAAATACAAAATTGTTGCGTCAGGTGTAATGCTCTCGACGTGACAAGTTGGACGGGGTTCGCGCAATACGAGGGGATGAGGTTGTACCAGCGATAACAGATGCGTCATGGTCGAGTCAATTTCGCGATGACCAATATTAATCTGCAAATCGACTCGCCGCGTTCCCATAATCGTATTATTCTTCAGGGTTCCACTAAATAAATTGCTATTGGGCACGGTAATGCGGACATTATCAGGCGACACGATCGTCGTCGAAAACAATCCAATACTATCAACCATGCCTGCGACACCTGCACCTTCGATCGAGTCCCCGACTTCAAACGGTCGAAAGCTGACTAACATTACGCCTGCTGCAAAGTGAGACAGGCTATTTTGCAAGGCTAAACCAATGGCTAAGCCTGCTGCACCAATGATCGTAATCACGGTTGTCGTTTGAATCCCGATTGCATTTAGAGCTGCAACGGTTCCCGCAATCCAAACCATAATCGATGCGACTTGAATCAGGAACTTTTGCAGGGTTGGCTCTGCATATTTAAGTAGGCGAAATCCGATCGGTCGAATAGCGTCTGCGATCCAACGAGTAACCAGTAGAATCACGATCGCCCAAATCACTTTCGGCAGATTTTGAGATGCCAAATTGATCAAGGTATCACTCAGGGATGTCACTGTTTGAGCATTGAATGTCATGAGTTTCTACCTCCTCTAGCTTATCTAGTGAGGATTCTACAGAAGAAATGTGAAGCATCCCGCATCACTATTGACAAATTTCGTTCTGAGTAATCACAATGTATATACATTGTGATTTTAATTTATGAGTGGAACAATTCGGACTCGACTCGTCAAATTTGGCAATTCTCAAGGGATTCGGATTCCGAAGCCATTACTAGAGCAAAGTGGCATTCAAAGTGAAGTTGAGATCGAAGTCGAAGGCAATCGTTTGATTATCCGTCCTATATCTCATCCTCGTGCTGGATGGGAAGCAGCGATCGCTGCGGAAATCAAAACATCTGGGGATGAAGGCTTACTTGACGATGAAACTTCAACCCAATGGGATGAAACCGAATGGCAATGGTAGTGCGTCGGTTTGACGTGTTTCTCGTTCAGCTAGATCCTACCGTTGGTTCTGAAATCCAGAAGACTCGCCCTTGCGTGATCATCTCTCCTGATGAAATGAACCGCCTACTCAAAACAGTTTTGATAGCTCCATTAACTTCTGTAAGACGAAACTTCCCATTTCGAGTGGATTGTCAGTTTCAAGGCAAAGCGGGTCAAATTGTCCTGGATCAAATTCGAGCAGTAGATAAAGCCCGACTTGTTCAATTTCTAGATCAAATTTGCGAGGAGCAAAGAGCGATTCTCGATACGCTAGCTGACATCTTTGCAGAATGAGCTTTTGGCAGGAACTTTTCAAGAAATGTGAATCAGAAATAAGAAAGGTAGGCAGCATAACACTACCTACCCAAAGTGTAGATTAGACGGTGGGGAACGATTAGGTTCCAGAAGTCCAGGAGTTGATGTACTCGATTTGCGACTCGGTTAAGCTATCGATCGAGAAGCCCATTGCCTGTAATTTCAAGCGAGCAATTTCTTGATCTAACTCAGTCGGAACTGGGTAAACACCTGGCTCTAGCTTGCCTTTGTTCTGCACCAAATACTCTGCTGCCAATGCTTGGTTTGCAAAGCTCATATCCATCACTGCGCTCGGATGTCCTTCAGCCGCAGCTAAGTTCACCAAACGACCTTCGCCCAAGACAACAACGGATTTGCCGCTCTTGAGGGTGTACTCTTCGGTGAAGTTCCGAACGGTCTTCACTTCGGTTGAGCGCTCTTTCAGCGATTCGAGATCAATTTCGATATCGAAGTGACCAGAGTTACAGACGATCGCGCCATCTTTCATCGCATCGAAGTGGCTGCCATTGATCACGTGCTTGTTACCTGTCACGGTGATGAAGATATCGCCACGCTTCGCAGCTTCATCCATCGGCATGACTTGGAAACCGTCCATCACAGCTTCGATCGCTGCAACTGGGTTGATTTCCGTCACAATGACGTTTGCGCCTAATCCACGCGCACGGTTTGCAGTTCCCTTACCGCACCAGCCGTATCCTGCAACGACAATCGTTTTGCCTGCGAGCAGAATATTGGTCGCGCGGATGATACCGTCGAGGGTGGATTGCCCTGTACCGTAACGGTTATCGAAGAAATGCTTGGTTTCAGCATCGTTTACGTTCACAGCCGGGAACGTGAGCGCACCGTCTCTCAGCATTGCTTGGAGACGGACAATCCCAGTTGTGGTTTCTTCCGTGGTTCCAATGAGGTCTTCGAGTTGGTGTTTGCGTTGTTGTACTAAAGTTGCAACGACATCACAACCGTCATCAATGATGAGGTTAGGACGGTGGTCAAGCGCGATTTGCACGTGCTTGTGGTAGGTATCGTTGTCTTCACCTTTGATAGCGAAAACGGGAATTTCGTAGTCAGCGACTAAGCTTGCTGCTACATCGTCTTGAGTTGACAGCGGATTACTTGCGATCAAAATCGCGTCAGCTCCACCAGCTTTGAGTGCAATCGCGAGATTTGCAGTCTCGGTCGTGACATGGCAACATGCGACGAGTCGAATGCCTTCAAACGGCTTCTCTTGAGCGAAACGATCGCGGATCTGCTTCAAGACGGGCATTTCCCGCCCAGCCCATTCGATCCGCTGTTTTCCAGCAGGTGCGAGGGCAAGGTCTTTGACTTCGTATTTCAAGCGGACGGGTGTTGCGGTCATGAAAATGTTCCTTTTTCAGAGAGACATCAGAGTTGGGGTGTAATTCCCCTTAACAAACTAACTTGCCGCTTCAAATTAATCCATCTCGTCGGAAAAATTCTTAGATATGGATCGCTGACGTAGCAAGTCATTCCCACTGTCAAGGGGGAAGTCACTAAAGTCAAGGTGATCAATAAAGCTTTTCAGGGGCTTTACAAAGCCTTGCTCGACTTCTTTGAAAGCTTAACCTTTCTTTAGGAACTGTGTGCACTTTACATATAAATCGGCTAATATAGTACATATATACCAAGCACGGTGTGAGGGGATAAACCGCCCTATGTGAGACGGGAATTGCGCTAAAGCAGGCGAATTTTTGTAGTGGAATTTAACTACAATAGAAGAACGACACATTCTTTCCTTTCTATGAATACTTTTGTCCCGATCGGTCGATTTTTCTCGCTGCGAGATGGACGTGTTGGACAATATCTTTCGAGTCGAGTTTTAGTAGTGCGCACTCCGTTTCGGCGATCGCTGAGTAGTTGTTATTTCGGTTTTGACAAGCTAAATCAAGCTCAAAAATTTGCTCAATCGCTTGCGAGTTCTGGTTATCGATTCTCGGTGCAGAAAAGCCAAGTTTTGACTCAGTTTACGTTTGAAATTAAGCTTGTCGGCGACACTGAGATTGCGAAACGCTTGGCATATTGGGATCGCAAAGATCAGCAACAACTGCCAAAACTCCGCCGTAAAATTCTTGCCGCTTAAGCTTGAAATCGTAGCGATTTTGCACTACAATAGTACAAGTGATTCAAGGTTCTTGTTCCATGACGAAGCATTACATTCTTCAGCTTGATCCGAATGCCAAGTATGAATGGGATCGTTGTTCGTTACGTGACCCAATTACCGCCGATCGCCCTGGTTTTGCAGAACTGATCGCGCAGGCAGTGGGCGAGCAACCCGGTTCTTATCTCGTGTCCGTCAAGATTGAAGTGCAGGTACTCGAGCAAGCTGCGCCTCAATCACAACTGATTCCTCCGACTCTGACCGAATTGCCGTCTGAGTTAACGGCTCGTGTGCCTCAACTCGTCGCCTAAGGCTTGAAAGGCTGTCTGTTGTTCGTAGTCGGTGTCAAATTTTGACCCGATGGCTACTGACCACTTCATTATTTTCAGGATGTCAGTCATGAAACTTCGATTAGATCAATATCCCAGTGCGATCGCTCAAGCGTCTCAGCATGTGAATGAGCTAGAGCAAAATATCGCAGAAATTCGCTACCACATTGCTCGATTGGAAGGCAATGCCGATATGGTGGTGGCGTTTGAGACGGCGCTAAAAAATGACAATCAACGCAAAGCTCGGCGATTTGAAGTCCTGCAAGTGAATTCCGAGTATCAGCGGGCAGTGGATGCGCTGAATCGGGCTACGACCGAGAAGGCGAATGCATTTGCTCATCTCGAGCGGTTGCGGAACGAGTTCAGTGTCGCCAAGTTAGAAGCACGATTGACGATCGCGCAACAGTTGAGCGGTTTGGAAGCGCGTGAGTTAGTTGGTCTGTAAGACATTGAAACCCGGTTGGCAGCAGAGCGACGCAGCGTTCTGCTGCTTTTCTATGGAAACATCTGTACGATATATCAGCGTAAAAAAAGACCTTTACCATATGCGGCAAGGTCGTTCAGTTGATTCAAGTTCTCAGAAGCATAGCGTAATCGAAGGTGGGGCTTTATGCAAGAAAGAGTGGTGGAGGTAATTCGGGAACTGATGAAAACCCAAGGGCTGAGCATTCGTCAGATTTCCGCCAAAATCGCTGAGGAGCATGGTGGGAGTGCATTAGGCTACACTCAGCAGATCAATCGGATTTTAAACGATCCTCAATATGAGCCGAGTTTCGCCACGGTGGAAAAAATTCTGGCAGCCTTAAAATTTTCGATGTGGCAGATGCCAATCAATTTGAAGACCGTAGAAGTGCGATTAGATCATCTGAGTAGTGAGATCTCAGAAATTAAATCCTCGATCGCTCAACTGATGTCAGAGATCGAAGGATTGACTAAACCCAAGACCTGAACCACATCCGCAATTTGTATTCATCTAGGGTCAGCGGTAAGCCGAGATAGATGGGCATCCAAAAGATAAAACTGATGGCACAAATTACCATCACACCAATCCCGATCGCACGAAATTCGCGGGTTCTAAACCAGCGATCGACGAGCCAAGCCAAGCCCATCCCGGCATATACCGATGAACCCATATAGTGATACAAAAACACACATCTCGATACAGGAACCCAGGGTAATAGATTCGCTACATAGCTAATCAGCAAAAATAAGACAATCCACAGCTCTTGAGGCGGCAAAAAACTGAGTCTGGGCGCATTGGGGATAGCCAAACTCGGCAGGATCTTCCAGTGTTCGAGCAGTATCCAAACGAGAAATGCGATCGCGATCGACGAAAACCACCAAAGAAACGGATTCCCCAGGGCATGAACATCGTAAACAACCCGCCCTGGCTCAAGTACTAATGCCGAGTTTCCACTAGGGATCGGAGCGTTGACAGACTCGGCAACCTGGTAAAAATACGCAACAGGACGCAACATGGGTATCCAACTGTACCAGGTTGAACAATAAGGATGAATGTTTGATCCGCTGCCAACTCTTTGGTGATAAACCAGAATTTGTCTTTGAACTTCGAGAAAATCAAACTCTGGATTGAGGTGAATATGAGGCAGCCAAATTAACCAATAAACAAGTGCAGGAATTGCAGCGAAACAGAGTAAAAAATATAACAAATTAATCTGTGTAAGGCGATATACAGACGAAGTCGGTAATGAATTGGTCGGAATTTGTTCACTTCCTTTTGAGCTTTGACGAAACCAATTCAGCACACGAAAACTCCAGCCAATTCCCCACAATAAATAAATGCTTGCCAAGAACCATAAACCATTCCATTTGATTGAAGCAGACGCTGCAAAAAATACGCCGGATAATACCAGAGAAAAATTCAATCTTTTGGACGATCGTAAACTTAATAACAAACACCATTGCCCTAATAATCCGAATAGCACCAGATAGACATTATTGAGGGCATAACGAGACTCAACTAAGAATAGACCGTCCATCGCAGCAAGGCTTCCAGCGACGAGAGCATAGCTTCGGCGGCGGCTCAGCTGGAATGCGATCGCGGCAATAACCAGTGGAATAAATGAGCCTGTCAATGCATTTAGCCAGCGGTAACTCCAAGTACTCAGTGTGGAACCCGTGAGCGAATTAACAGTATCTCGACCGATCGGGATTTGATTGCCAATCCAAATTCCGATCGCGATCAAATATTTACTTAAAGGCGGATGTCCATCAAAAAAATTTGTGCCAGTCAGGTAGTTATTTGCAAACTTTGCATAGTAAACTTCATCAAAGACTAGGGTATTGAATCGCTCGAGTCCCCAAAATCGGAGACCCAACGAAACGAGAAATATTCCAAGTAGTCCTAGCCGAAACCATGCAATCGGCTTGATCGGTTGCTCAGTCTTCCGCATCACAGTTTGTTGGAGCCTATTTTTCTAGTCTTTCAGCATACTGATTTCTCAATGGATTTGGTAAATTTCTGTCACAAAAGACTTGATTTCTTCTATCAAATAATAAAAAATACGTTTGGTGAAGTTTCGTGAACGATTTGCATGACATCTTTGATTTGCTAAGGAGCATCTGCGATCGCAGCCAGGTTTGGTTCAGAGTCTGCGTGATTTCTTGGATATCCAAGCCCTATGCCTGAAAATCAATATTGAGTTGAGGAACCGATTATCATGATTCGCGTATTGCTGGCAGACGATCAGAACCTGATTCGAGAGGGTCTGAAAGCGCTTCTAGATCAAGAACCCGATCTACAAGTGATTGCGGATGTGGATAACGGCTATGACGCAGTGCAGCAGGCAGAGGCGCTCCTGCCCGATGTTGTGCTCATGGATTTGAAAATGCCTCGAATGGATGGCATTACAGCGACGCAGACTATTTGTGAACGTTGTCCAGACACGCGGGTTTTGGTCTTGACTGCTTCGGATGATGAAATTTCAGTGCGCAATGCCTTACAGGTCGGAGCACACGGCTACCTGCTGAAAGACATGTCCCCCGATGAATTGGCAAATGCGGTGCGGACGGCTCATAAGGGATTTACTCAGCTGAGTCCTGGGATTTTACAGAAAGCAATGGCTCCAGCGATCGAATTAGAAACGATGCCCATTGAAACCCCTGCCACAAATGTTTTGCCTTTCGTCCCGTCTCAGCGCCGCACGTCTTCGAGCAATTTACCGCCTGGATTTTCCAAGCTGACCGCCCGCGAACGTCAAGTTTTGCGCTTGATCGCAGAAGGCTCAAGTAATCGAGAAATTGCAAGAACTCTTGACATTTCCGAGGGCACAGTTAAGAACCACGTTGCGAGTATTTTAGGACGGCTGAATTTGCGGGATCGTACGCAAGCCGCGATCGTTGCCACATCAGTTATGCCCTTACTGAACTAGCGTTTTCTCGGACTCTGCTTAGAAATCCATGTGGTAATACTGTGCTGAAAGGAAACACGCTGTACAGAAAATACTCATGGCACACTTCATCTTAGACTTACCGACTTGGTTGAATAGTACGACGCATCTCGGCGATCTGTTCCAAACCATGCAATCGATCGATGTCACCATTTTTGCTCAAGAATTCAAACCGACTGATATCACCGGAGATGTCAGCAAAAGTTGGAATCACTTCGTCAGAACCGGACAAGTCTGGGCGTTCGTGATTGGAATCGTAGCTGGCTATCTGGCTAAAACTTTTACTTCGTTTGGCTAAGCAATGGGGTGGGGATGAAGAAATTTTATTTGGGCTTCATCCCTCATGTGATCGCGGTTTAGGGTAGGCTTAAAACTTGCAGTCGAGCGAGAAAAATTTCTCTTGAGTTCCCAGCCTTCTGAATCCTCTCAACCCTCCCAAACCTGGAGTCAACGCTTTGAATCTGCGTTGCATCCTGCGATCGCGCAGTTTAATGCCAGTATCGGGTTTGATATTGAATTAATTGAATACGATCTCACCGGATCGCAAGCTCACGCGAAAATGTTGGCAAAGACCGGCATCATTTCTGAAGCGGAAGGTGAGCAACTTGTCACAGGATTAGAGCAGATCCGCCAAGAATACCGTGCCGGACAATTTCAACCCGGAGTGGATGCGGAAGATGTCCATTTTGCGGTGGAGCGGCGCTTGACCGAGATTACGGGCGATGTTGGCAAGAAGTTGCACACGGCACGATCGCGCAATGATCAAGTCGGAACCGATACCCGGCTCTACTTGCGTGCCCAAATTCAAGACATTCAGCAGCAGCTTCGAGAATTTCAAACCGTCTTGCTGGATTTGGCACAGCAGCATGTGAAAACGCTGATTCCGGGCTATACGCACTTACAGCGTGCTCAGCCGATTAGTCTGGCGCATCACTTGCTGGCGTACTTTGAGATGGCACAGCGGGATTGGACGCGGCTCGGAGAGATTTACCAGCGAGTGAATGTATCGCCTTTAGGCTCTGGTGCGTTGGCAGGCACAACGTTTCCGATCGATCGACATTATGCTGCTGAGTTACTCGAATTTGGCGGATTGTATGAAAACAGTTTAGATGGCGTGAGCGATCGAGATTTTGCGATCGAATTTCTCTGTGCTGCCAGTTTAATCATGGTGCATCTTAGCCGCCTATCAGAAGAAGTGATTTTCTGGGCATCGCAAGAGTTCAGTTTTGTGGCACTGAAAGATAGCTGTGCGACGGGTTCGAGTATCATGCCCCAGAAGAAGAATCCCGACGTTCCAGAATTAGTGCGCGGAAAAACAGGACGGGTGTTTGGACATTTGCAAGGCATGTTGGTGCTGATGAAAGGCTTGCCTCTCGCTTACAACAAGGATTTGCAAGAAGACAAAGAAGCCTTGTTTGACTCCGTGAAAACAGTCCGGGCATGTCTAGAAGCGATAACCATTCTGTTCCGTGAAGGATTGGAATTTAAGACGACGCGGCTAAATCAAGCCGTATCTGAGGACTTTTCTAACGCGACAGACGTGGCAGATTATTTAGCGGCAAAAGGTGTGCCTTTCCGAGTGGCATATAATCTGGTCGGTAAAGTCGTGCGATCGTGTTTAGCAGAAAATAAATTGCTCAAAGATCTGTCGCTCACCGAATGGCAGGAATTGCATCCAGCCTTTGAAGAAGATATTTACGAAGCGATTGCCCCTGTTCAAGTGGTTGCGGCTCGAAATAGTTTCGGGGGAACAGGATTTGAGCAGGTTGAACGGGCGATCGCGTCGGCAAAACAACGATTAGGGTAAGAACTATGGCGCTGAAAGTGGGCGATCGCGCTCCTGATTTTTCACTCCCTGATACCGATGGAAATCTCGTCAATTTGGCGGATTTACGCGGCAAATGTGTGATCTTGTATTTCTACCCCCGCGATAATACACCAGGCTGTATCAAAGAAGCTTGTGGCTTTCGGGATGCCTATGCCGATTATCAAGCTCAAGACTTCGTAGTGTTAGGGGTGAGTACAGACGATGCAAAATCGCATGCGAAGTTTGTTAAAAAGCACAATCTTCCATTCCCCTTACTTTGTGATGAAGGCGGGAAAGTTGCGGAGACTTACGATAGTTTTGGTCTAAAGAAATTTATGGGTAAAGAGTATTTAGGCATTACCCGGAATACATTTGTGATTAGTCCAGATGGTACGATCGAGAAAATCTACCTCAAAGTTAAGCCAGAGTTTCATGCGGCTCAAGTTCTCGCGGATTTAGCCTGAACTACAACGTTAGATTTCTTTGTGCTCAGGGTATTACTCAGACATCCCTACAAATTCTGTTCCCTAAGTTTATGAGTCGGTTGTGGCACTTTTTTCAAACTGTTTTAGGGGTGGTTTTCCGTCATCCTGTGACTGGCACAAGCATTATTACGGTGTTGCCAGACGATCGCATTGTGTTGATTCGTCGCCGTGACAATGGCTTGTGGGGCTTGCCGGGGGGGATTGTCGATTGGGGTGAAGATTTGCCAACGGCGATTCGGCGTGAATTATTTGAAGAAACCGGGTTAGAACTGACAAAAATTCGCCGCTTAGTTGGAATTTATTCGGCTCCCGATCGCGATCCGAGAATGCATTCGATCTGTGTGGTCGTTGAGGTCGAAGCAACAGGCAAGTTTAAGCCGAAAGATGTCAATGAAGTCTTGGATGTGAAAGCTTTCCATTGTTCGCAGTTGCCGCCCGGAAAGCTTTCTCATGACCATGGTCAGCAACTGCAAGATTACTTTGCAGGACGCACTACGCTCGCCTAAAGCAAGGAATTTAAACTGAGTTCAATGATTTCAAATCCTGGCGGAAATGAGTTGGATCGCACGCGAAGCTTGCATCCGAACGGTTCCAGGTTAAATCTGAAACAGTTGCAAATAGCTTGATATCCATTGCTCTCCCCAAAAGAGACTTAACCCCGCTCCCAAAGCCAAAAATGGACCAAACGGCATCGCTTGCCGCCGCGCCAATTTTCCAAGCGAGAGTGCCCAAAGTCCAGCAATTGATCCAGTCAAACAACCCAAGAAACCCGTCAATAACAACAGCTTCCACCCTAACCAAGCTCCTATCATTGCCATCAGCTTTGAATCACCTGCTCCCATTGCGGTCTGTCCGAGCATCATCGATGCCACAATTGAGATCGCATCCAATAGCCAAATTCCGACAATTGCTCCAATCACTCCCGTCATAAAATGCTGAATTGCTCCTGGTATTCCTGCGATCGAGAACCCAACGATCGCTTGAAACACCAATCCCAACACTAATCCTGATTGCGTCAAGGAATTGGGCAACAGCATGGTGTCGAAGTCGATCATCGACAGCGCCAAGAGCCAACTAATAAACGCCCAAAATCCCAGCGTTTGCAGCGAAAGATTGAAAACCGCAAAGACCAAGACAAAAAGCATCCCGGTTGTGGCTTCTATCAATGGGTAGCGAGGGGAGATCGGACTCTTACAATGTCCACATTTTCCTTTTAGTCTGAGCCATCCAAACACCGGAATGTTCTCGCGTTTTCTCAAGCGAGTTAGACAATGCGGACAGCGCGAAGGCGGATAGATCAAAGATAAACCAGCAGGTAAACGGTAGATGACCACATTGAGAAAACTACCGATCGATGCACCGATAAAAAAGACAATCAGAAAAGCTGGAACTGCGAGAATGTCCATCACTTGAGACAAGTATTAGGGCAACTCTCATTTAACTCGATCGAATTCAATTCAGCGCCCTAACCCTTCAATTCTCGTATTTTTACTCAATCAATTCAAACGGCACAAAACATTCTTGAGGCAGCAAAATCGGTTTCCCCGAAAAAATAATTTTGCCGCGATGCGTAATCCGATTAATCGCGACCCCTAATGGTCGATCGATATCGGGATGTACCGAAAAATAAGTTTCATAGATCAGTCGCGCCGATTGAATGAGAGTCGGATCCAGATAAGTTGAAAAATCATCTACATCCATTTCTTGATCAACTTTCGTCAAAACATCCATCTTCAGTCACATAGAGATTGACTGTATACTATGCCAAAAATTGCAACTGGAGCGCAAAAAAAAGTTAGTTTATTGAGCCTGAGTATCTTCCTACTTGCCCCTCTCTACTCCCCATCTTCACAAATGTAATGTTCTCCTCACGAAGTTCATTGAAATTAGATTAAATTCACCTAACGGTTAGTGAGGAAAGCGATGACAACAGTTTAGAATTCAGAGATACCATTGCCAATCCTGAGCTACTCCAGTGTCAGTTACTCGGTTCCTCCGCAAAAGCGGATTCATTCGTCGCCAGACTTTCCTCGCTGTGATGGTCTTCCCAGACGAAGCCTCAGTGTTTCAAGCCTATCGTTTGCTGCATTATCACGGTATTTCGCCCGAACATCTCGCGATCGTGGGCGCGGGTTATAGCAATCCCGAACATGTCGGTTTGCTTAAACCGATGCAGCTTGCTATCCGCAAAGCTCGATTTCTCAGCATTATCTTGGGCACCTTGGGCGCGATCGCTGGATTGGGTTTGTTTCTTGCTGCCCAGTTCGATCTGATTCAGATGACAGAATTAGAATCGCCATTTTTAGTACCAGCTTTATCGATCGTCAGCGGATTTTTTGGCGCAGTCATTGGCGCATTATTCGGGCTGTTTGGTGAAGGAACGACGGCGAGTATTTATCGACATCATCTCGATCGGGGGCAGTATTTGCTGATGATCGAAGGCTCCGAACGGCTTGTGCGCTGGGGACAAGAAATCTTAAGCCACTATTCAACCTCTAGTAGTTTGTATTGATGGCAACAGCAGACGAATTCGATCGGGCAATGATGCAGCGGTGTCTGGAGTTGGCGAGGCGAGCAATTGGGCGTACGGCTCCAAATCCCATGGTCGGCTGTGTGATTGTGGCAGATGGTGAAATTGTGGGCGAGGGGTTTCATCCGAAAACGGGAGAGCCTCACGCTGAGGTGTTTGCGCTGCAGCAAGCGGGTGCGCGATCGCGCAACGCGACTCTCTATGTCAATCTAGAACCCTGTAATCACTTTGGTCGAACTCCGCCTTGTTCTCAAGCAGTCGTGAAGGCTGGACTGAAGCGAGTGGTCGTCGGCATGGTTGACCCGAATCCGCAAGTTGCAGGCAAGGGAATTGCAACACTTGAGAATGCCGGGATTGAAGTGACGGTTGGGGTTGAAGAAGCGGCATGTCAGACCTTAAATGAAGCCTTCGTGCATCGAATCTTAAATCGTCGTCCGTTTGGGATTCTCAAATATGCCATGACCTTAGATGGAAAAATTGCGGCAACGTCCGGCCATAGTAGCTGGGTGACTGGGCAAATGTCGCGGCGACGTGTTCATCAATTACGGACACAGTGTGATGCGATCGTCATTGGTGGCAATACAGTTCGCAAAGATAATCCTGAATTAACCACGCATGGACTTTCAGAGTGGCAACCCTTGCGGGTCGTCATGAGCCGCAATTTGGATTTACCAACACTGGCGAATCTCTGGAAGACTGAGATTGCTCGAACTGTCGTATTTACAGGGCTGAATGCCAATTCAGACATTCAAGAAAAATTGAGCCAGCAAGGTGTTGAAGTTGTGAATTTGGAGACGACTACGCCTGCTGCGGTGATGGAGAATCTCTACGATCGCGGAATGAATACTGTGCTTTGGGAATGTGGTGGAAATCTAGCAGCGCAAGCAATTCGCCAAAGTTGTGTGCAAAAAGTATGGGCATTTGTTGCGCCGAAAATTATTGGTGGAGAGCACGCACCAACGCCGATCGCAGAATTAGGACTCAATCAGATGACCGATGCGATTCCGTTAACGCGGGTGACCTGGAGCACGATCGAATCAGATTTACTAATCGAAGGCTATTTAGGCTAAGCGTTCATAGGCTAAATCCCGAATCAAAGCGAGCCGAGAATAAACATAAGTCGAGAGCAGCGAATTCTCTTCTGAGTTGAGGGGTTGCTGCGTATTCACTTGGCGCAGAAGAGACTGCACCAAGTTTGCATCATCTAGGTTAACCAGATGAGTGGCTTGGGTCGTCTCTACCAGCGCCCAGAGTTGACGAATCAAAGATGGGTTCATAGGAACAAAGGATGAGGTTGCTGTTTCCACAATACTGAATCTGCCTATCCTGAAAGCCAGACATTACAAGCTGAAATAACAGTTATTAAAAGATTATTCTGCGCCTGTATATCGACAGGACAGTCGAAAATATTGTGACTTTCCTTCATCCTTTCACACATTAGCGGTAGGCTGCTATCGGTTCTTTGATGAAGCGGATATACAGATGTTTGAATGTTGATTTCAGAACGCGAGGCGCACCAAAATCAATGGGCATCATTTTGTCAGGAAGCTGCCAATCTGAAATCTGTAGATCTACGGGTTGAAGCAGTGGAAAGTCAATTGCATCAATGTCCGAACAGAGTCCTAATCGCTGGCTAGCTACAATCGTCGGTACAGTGTTGGGATCGACTTGTAGAATGTCAACGATCGCTCGGTCAAGAGAAAATATATCACGCGATGCTCCCAATACGCCTAAATCTTTTGGTTCACCGCCGCTTGGTCCATTGCCTTCGTGCCCGATGATGCCATCCACGATCGTTAAATCTGGATCGATTGTTCGCGCTGTCTCAACTAACATCGTGCCAAAACGAGATTGATCTTTCCCCGCTTCCATGTGCCACCAAGCTTTCATTTTGCCTGGAACACATCCGAATAAATTTTTCACACCCATCGTGATAGTCAATTGCATGTGCGATTTGACTTTAGGTAGATTGATCACGACATCCGCTTCGATCGCTTGTTTACAGAGCAATAAATGATTGAATTCTTCACCAACTGTTTCATACCGTTTGCCTTTGAATTCAACGATCGGTAAATTGAGCGACTCAGTGAGTTCGAGATAACCACTTGCCTTTGCGACTCCTAGAGCGCTGCCAAAGGCGGGACTATCTCCTAAGAATGGCTTTCCACCTGCTTCCTGCACCATTTTCGCAACGCAGTAGGCAATCTCAGGACGCGTCACGCATTCTTTTCCGGGGCGGGCACCCGTCAGGAGATTGGGTTTGAGTAAAACGCGATCTCCTGGTTTGACGATGCTGCTGATTCCGCCCAGAGGTTCAAGCAATGCTTCGAGTGCAGCCCGAAGTTCTGTTAAATCGTAAGAGGTAGCACGCAGCAGACTAACGGTTGGTTTCATACGCTTAGAAGGTTTTTTATTACTTTAACCGCGATCGAAAAATCCTATTGCAAAAGCACGCTCAGAATTTTGCACATTTTTTGGGAGTGCTGACTGAGTGAGGTCGAGTTACCTTGTGGAAGCGCAAACGGATGCAGACAAGAAGGCAATTCTAGAGTGCAGTGCTAGACTAACGATCAATCAGCAAACCTGCTGAAACCAAACCGTCATTTTTTCAGATTCGCTGGAACCTCTTCAGGTACAACCCAGTAATAAACCGTTGTTCCGCCAACGTTCACGACTTGATCAGGTTTCCAATCGCCCATATCAAAAGCATGAGACACAATCCGTGTGCCTGGTTTCAACTGCAATAATTTAGGACGCAATTCGAGATTGATCCGAGGTAAAAGATAGAGCGAAATCACAGTCGCCTTGCTTAGATCTGTTTTAAATAAATCTTGCTGAGCAAACTTCACCAGATCACTCACGCCTTCTTTTTGGGCATTTGCGTTTGCTTCTTGAATCCGTTGCGGATCGATATCTACTCCAAATCCACGAGTTCCGAATCGTTTTGCTGCGGTAATAGGAATCCGACCATCTCCACTTCCCAGGTCATACAGCACATCATTCTTCCCAACTTTCGCAACTTTGAGCATGGCATCAACCACTTCAGTGGGAGTAGGCACGTAAGGCACATCAAGCTGCGGAGACTCTTCGACTTGAGCTTGTTGCGGTGCTGCGGAAGGTTCAGGAGTTGCAGTTGGAGTAGAAGTTTGAGCACATCCAGTCAATGCCAAACTGACAAGACTGATAGTGATCATGAAAGTCTTAATCGTCATATCTTAGTTCTCCTAGAGCTTTATCGAAGTTGATTTTGCCGATATAGCACTGGAATTCCCAATGCTAGAACAACCACGCCTGCGATCGCACCCGTTTTCACATACACCAAGCTCGAATACAGCAGGTACCCACAAATTAGACAGAACAAGATTGGCGTGATGGGATAAAACGGAACGCGAAATCCATTTTCCTGAAGTGGCTCCTGCGATCGCAAAATAAATACGGAAATCCCAACCAGCAAAAAAAAGAACCAAAACACTGGAGCTGTATAGTCCACCATTGCTTCAAAACCCTTGCGTGTTAGTACTCCTAGTCCAATCAAAAACAAGGAGATTGCGCCTTGTACAAGTAAAGCGGTGGTTGGAGTATTCTGCTGTGATCGCCAAGTTCCTAAAGCCCGAAATACTGAGAAATCTTGTCCCAAAGCATAGTTTGTCCGTGCTCCAGTAAAAATCGTTGCATTCATCGCTCCTAAGGCTGAAATAGCAACGAGGACGCTAATAAACACAACTCCAGGTTGTCCAAATGCTCGTCGCATGAGTTCTGCTGCTACCGCAGGCGAGTTTGCCATTGCACTGATGCCGAGTCCATGCAGATAAGCTGCATTAATTGCAACATAGATCGCTGTGATAATGCCAATACTCCAAAGCAGCGATCGCACAATATTTCGCCGAGGATTCTGAATCTCAGCAGAGATATAGGCGGCTTCATTCCAGCCTCCATAAGACAGCAAGACGAGAATCATTGCGAGTCCCCAACTGAGTGAGGATTTTGACTCGGTTACAACAGGTGCAGCAGTCGGCGATGTGAAGAGTCCAATTATGACAACTAAGATCAGCCCAACGACTTTTGCCGCACTTAAAGCATTCTGCACTCCCTTGCCCAAGCGCAATCCTGCTAGATTGATCACAGTAAAAAGAACAATTGCGCCTGCGGCATAGATCGGAGTCGAGAAGTTACCCAACGAAAAAATCTCAGAGGCATAATCACCAAAAACAAAAGCAAGGAGAGCAATCGAGCCAGTTTGCACAATCGTCATTCTTGCCCAAGCAAACAGAAACGCGATCGCGTTTCCATAAGCTCGCTGTAAGTAGTAGTAATTACCACCCACATGAGGATAATTCGTTGCTAGCTCCGCATAGCACAATGCTCCAATCAGAGACACAACGCCTCCTGCAATCCACGCCAACAGAGCAGCCGAATTTGTTCCAGTATTCGCTGCAACCAATGCAGGGGTTTCAAAAATCCCTGCTCCAATCACAATTCCAACAATCAACGCGATCGCATCAAACAAATTTAATGTAGTCTTGGGTCTAGCAGACTCAACTTGGGTAGTAGAAGCAATCGAGCCAGAAGAGTTGGGTAAACCCATAGCGACACCTAATTAACAATGATTGCTATCGCAACCTTAGCACCGGATTTTAATGTACTGAGGGAACGGACGCGATCTAACTTTCGATAGAGATCAAGAGCTTTTCCACAATCTCCATCCTTAGGAAAAGCGATCACTCTATGGTATGGGTAATATAGTTTCAGAAGCAAAAATTTCCCATTCTACTCCCATTCACGAAAATTGCTCACAAAATTATGAAAATGATCGCATACTTGCATCGAGCTGGCGAAAATAAGTCCCCAGACCACGCGCAGATCAAGCAAATCCGTTCTGGGAACCTCTGCGTTCGGATTTTGAGCGTGTTGATGGGATGCGCGATCGCTGGATTCACTCAAACCGCAATGGCACAGGAGCTTTTAAGAAAAGGAAGTTCGGGGCAAGCAGTGGTCGAATTGCAGAATCGCTTACAAGAGCTAAATTGCTATGACGGTTCCATAACTGGATACTTTGGCGATCAGACCGAAACAGCGGTCATTCGATGCCAGCAACAATTTGGAATCGAAGCCGATGGAATTGTTGGTGCATCAACGTATAACGCTTTGGGGATTGGAACGACTGTAAATCCCGATACAGGTTTTGAGAATCAGTTCGGCGATCGATTACGAGTGGGCGATCGCGGGTCACGTGTACAACAGTTACAACAGCAATTACAAGCTGCCGGATACTATTACAGCGAGATCGATGGCGTATTTGGCTCTGCTACTCAGAGCGCTGTGATTCAGCTTCAGAGAGACTTCAGATTGCCTGAAACAGGCGAGGCTGATGCTTCAGTTTATGCAGCATTAGATCGAGGAAGTGTGCCTACCTCCCCGACGAACAGACCCGGAACAGGCTTACAGCGTGGAGATAGGGGAACCCAAGTGAGCGAACTCCAACAACAACTCAACCGATTAGGGTATTCAGTTCGAGTAGACGGTATTTTTGGGGCAAGTACAGAAGCAGCCGTCTTAGATTTTCAGCAGAGGAACCTGCTTGCAACGACGGGTGAGGCAGATGCACGAACGCTGAATCAAATCAGACAAAGTGCAGAATCTTCTGCCTCGCTGAATGTTCGTCGCTATGTGGTCATTGTTCCGATCCCTACAACAACAGAGTGGAGTCGGGTACTCAACATTGCGCCTAGTGCCACTCCTCGCAAGGATCGATTAGGAGACTACGCTGAAGTGAATCGTTACACGACACCCGAAGCAGCAGAGAGAATTGCCGCAAATTTGAGATCGCAAGGATTTCCCGATGCTCGTGTGATTTTTCGATAACGATTTTTCGATAACTTAGAGCGGTAAGAGCGATCGCTGACAGGTCGGACAAACGGCGTGAATTGTTAACTGGCAGTCTAGAATGTGGTATCCCTCTTTCTGGGCTGCTTTTGTACCGATTTTCAAGATCGGGTCACTTTTGAATTCGATCGTTTTATTACAGCGTACGCAAATCAAATGATGGTGATGATGGAAAGGCTGGTTAATCTCGTAATGCTTGTGACCCTCTGCTAATTCAAGCTCGCGCAGGATTCCCATTCGCGACATTAATTTCAGCGTGCGATAGATCGTCGATAAACTAATTCCCTCATTCTTTTCCTGAAGCTCATGATACAAATCTTCAGCACTGAGGTGTTGACCTTCAGGAAGCTTTTGAAAAACATTCAGAATAGTTTCACGTTGCGGAGTGAGCCGCCATCCTTTTTCATTCAGTTCCGCTTTTAGCGAGGCACTGGTATATACAGGAGCGTTTAGCATTGTCAACAAAGCCTCCTTTCTTGAGAATCATAGCATATAAAAATAATAGGCGATTTGCAACAAGTTCGCCTTATTGAAAATAATCTGCAATTAACTTTTTCAAAAAATTACCCCGCCTGCCTTGCTTGACTGAGCGGAGTTGATGGCTATATCTGCCTTGAGAAAGTCCCCATTGATTGGATTTACGTACAGCGAGTTTCGGCTTCGCTGCACATAAATCCGATGGCAATTCCTCAGCTCAGCGATTCGAGATAGTCCCGAACGCGATTGCGCCGTTTCGGTTGACGAAGTTTTTGCAGCGCCTTCGCTTCGATTTGTCTCACTCGCTCTCTAGACAATTCGAGCGCGCGTCCAATCTCTGCTAAAGAATAAGGATGTCCATCGCTTCCTAGACCAAAGCGCATTTGAATCACATCTCTTTCACGAGTGGTTAAATCGGCAAGCAACTGCAGCAAATCTCGGCGCAGTGATTCCCGCATCAACGTCTCTTCAGGCGTGACTTCTTCTGTTTCCAGCAAGTCGCCGAGTTCGGTGTCTCGCTCTTTGCCCACTTTGGTTTCTAGCGATACAGACCGCGGAACTCGCAACAACACTTCCCGAACTTGAGGCGGTGTCATTTCTAGCTCTGTTGCAATATCTTCGATCGTGGCAGTTCGCCCCTTTTCTTGAGAAATCTTGCGCTGAGCTTTTTTGATCTTATTCAGCTTTTCCGTAATGTGGACGGGCAGGCGGATTGTCCGGCTTTGAGTGGCGATCGCGCGCGTGATGCCTTGCCGAATCCACCAATACGCATAGGTGCTGAATCGGTAGCCTTTGGTTGGATCAAACTTCTCAACGGCTCGTTCTAAGCCGAGTGTGCCCTCTTGGATCAAATCTAGGAGTTCTAAACCGCGATTTTGATATTTCTTGGCAACGGAGACGACTAACCGCAGGTTCGCATTGATCATGCGAGTCTTCGCAGTGAGTCCTTGACTTTGAATTTGCTCGAGTTCGGCAACGCTGAGTTTCACAACTTGTGCCCAATGTTGTTTGCCTTCTGCCAAGAGAGGTTTGAGGTTAGCGACCTCGATATTTGCTTCGGCAGCCCAGCGTTCGAGAGACGGGCGGTGGGTCAGTGTGGACACCAAGCGATCGCGGGCATCCATTAGGTCTACAAATTGACGGATAGAATCATTGCCTTTGTTAGCGGCATCATTGCGCTGTTCTAATAGCTTCATGTAGCGTTGAACTTTTTGCGCCTCAGCCACTTCCTCGTCGCGTCCAAGTAAGTGGTAGCGGCCGATCTCTTGCAGGTAGAGCCTCACTAAGTCAGTGGTTTTCCGTCCAGCGGCGCGCATTTCCATTTGCCCTGCCAGTTCCGCTTCAAGTTCAGCGAGATCCGCATTGGGATCAAATTCGGTTTCTGATAGGGTTGAGGGTTGCTCTAGTGTAGAGGGATCAAACTCTGCATCAGCGTAGAAAGAAGTTGCTGGCATCATGTTCCGTTTGTGCGCTATGTGGAAATCGTTCTGTTGGTTGCTTTGCTAGTGTTCCCGTGCTTCGGGACTCTGAAACAGAGTTTAAAGTTCCAGGAAACGTAGAAACTACCGATGACATTGGATTCGAGCAGGTTTTTGAAAATTGCAGTCTGCAATCTCCTCAGTTCTTGATAGGGACTACACGCGATCGCGGGTGCAATTCGGAATTTACACAGGAAAACTTTCCCGTGTCATCAAGTTGGAGTCAGTATAGTGACGATAAAAGGGATATAAAGTGATTGAGATCATTCCGTGTTTTGACCCAGATCACGTTTCAACGGGGGCTAAAATGATGTGTGATTGATGACATTACCTTTTTCACAACTCGGGTTTGGTCATCCGGATCGAATCTAGCCTCTGTAATCCGGCTGATTCTAAAGCGTCAAAAGTACTGTCCATCTTGCTCTCAGGCGGAATAAATACAATGAATCCGTCGCGTCCCCGGGTAAGTAAAACTCGATAGCTATTGAGGCGTAATTGTCGGGGATTCTGCACATTTTTTTGGCGATTTGTTGTTTTCCAATCCTCGTTCTGCCAAATCAAATCGTCTCCCCAACCCAAAATTGGCAAATCTAATTCTAACCCTTGGCAACTGAACTCAGTGACGACTCGATCAAACATGCAGCAAGAGGTTTCCGTATCAGGTGGTTCGACATACCATGCGCCAACATTGAGTCTTTGAGTCGAGAGATAGTCGTTTCGGATGCCATATTGAGTGAGATTTTTGGCACGAGACGAGGCAACTAGTCCGTAGCGTTTGTCAGGTTGACCCTGGTAGCGATCGCGACAATAAATTTTCGCAACTTCCAAATCCCGAGTCAGATAACAGTCAAATCCTTCTGCAATCATCAAGGGCATGATAGCCCTAGCTTGTTCAATCTCACCGGCTAAAACATGAGAAACCCAGGTTTGAACATATTGGGCAAGATGCGATCGCAAAGACGTGGTCAGATTCAGCAAGGAATTGGTATGAGTGGGCTGATCAAAGAATTTTGCGTGTTCTGGCGAACAGTGAACTTGCCAAGACTCGATCGAGCTTTGTAATCCCTGATTCCATTGCTCGATTCCGCCTTCTTCTCCCACATGGATCGTTTGCCCTTCGCCAATTAAACCAACCAGCACACACCAATCTGGGGTGCGTTCACAGATCCGTAGAACTGTACCAGGAGCAGCACTTTGAATGCCATATTTTTTGGACATGCGATCGCTATCCCAAGCCCTTTGAGCTTCATCGAAAACAATGATTTGCTCTCTAGGGGCAGATTGGCGACGAGCTTCGTGCTGGATGTAAAAATTCCGAATTTCTCGAACCAAGGCTTTGCTTTTGAGGGCATATTGCAGAACGTTAATCAGTGGGCGGTTTCCAGATAGAAAAAGGGCATTGTGATCGGTTTGGTAGACGAACTGTAAGCCGACGAGCGTTTTCCCTGAACCTGGAACGCCTGTGATCAGAACAAGATGGCGTTCTTTTTTCTCTGAGGCTTGCTGCACTAAGCGATCGAGAAATTCAAGTATCTCTGGAATGCCCGCACTTTGGGCGCGTCTGATATTTGGCAATGGCTCTTGCCGAAAAATTCGCCGCGCTGCTTCGATCACCGTAGGCAAGGGTGCATAATCTGAATTCACCCAACTTGTCGGATCGATTTCCGGTTGCTTTGCAGGTAAGGATTCCAAATAGGTTGAAATTTGAGTGGGCTTGAGAATTTGAACTGCGTTACGGGCTGCATTCTCTTTGACGGAGCTAGTGGGAATTAGAACTGCGCTGACTGGATGTTGTGCCGATGCTTGATGATATTCGGATAAGTCTCGCGCATAGGCAGCAACTTGATCGCAATCTGCATTGGAGGCTGAAGTATTTTGTTTGAATTCAAAGACGACAATGTGTCCTAAACCGAGCATAACTAAATCAGGACGACGACCGCCTTCACCCGGCAGTTCGTATTCAAAAATCAATGTCCAGGATTTGCGAGTCAGAGCAGACAATTGCGATCGCAAAAGTTCTCCACAGTCTTGCCAAGCCTGTTGTTGGGTTCCGGCTGAATTTTGATGATAGAGCCTTTGATAATTCGTTTTGAGTGTTTCAAGCCAATCTGCTTGAGAACAGGTGAGAAATTCATCAAGTGACCCCATCCAACCGTAATTCGACATCGTTTTTGCGATCGCAACTTTCCCTACTGTTGCAAAAAATCGGGAACACGGCATCTCGATTGCGACGGAAAGAATTCCCAGCAATCTTGGCAAATAAAGTCTAAGATTGCTGTGATGGAAGGGTTAGGGAAAATGGATCGACGCAGTTTCATACTAGGAATGGCAGCATTAGGAACCACGCTGAGCGGATGCAGTTCTGACCCCTCAGCATTTCGAGTGAGATTGCTGAAAAATTCCATTCCAAGCCAGCTTCCAAACGAGTTTCGCAGACAACTCAAGCAAGATATCAAGCTCGATTTCAAGCCTGCCAATCAGCTGCAAGACCTGTTTAATGACTTGCAGGCTTGGAAACAGAAGCCAAGTCGCAATCAAACATCATCACCCGGTTTACCCTTCATCAGTCAGTCTTCTGAGCCAATTCCAGACTTGATCACAATGGGCGATTACTGGCTTTCCACTGCGATTCGCCAAAACCTCATTCAACCGCTTGACCCGAAAGCTTGGCAGCTTTGGGCACAACTGCCCGATCGCTGGAAAAAGATTGTCACTCGCGACAATCAAGTTTGGGGTGCGCCCTATCGGTGGGGTGCAACGGTCATTGCTTACCGAACGGATATTTTCCGCGATCGTAATCTCCAGCCGCCTCAAGATTGGGCAGATCTGTGGCGCGAAGATTTACGGGGTCGAATTGCCTTACTCGATCAGCCGAGAGAAACGATCGGACTCACACTGAAAAAGCTTGGTCAATCCTACAACACCGCTGATCTCAATAAAATTCCAAATTTAGAACCGGAGTTAGTCGCGTTAAACCGACAAGCCAGAGCCTACAGTTCTAGTACGGCTTTGCAATCCCTGATCCTGGATGATGTCTGGGTTGCAGTCACTTGGTCTACTGATTTTCTACAAGCAGTAAACCGTAATCCGACGATCGCTGCGATTTTCCCCAAGTCTGGTTCTGCTTTATTTACTGACTTGTGGGTTCGTCCTGCTCCTGTTAGTTCAAAAGCGCCGATTGCAGATTGGATTAACTTCTGTTGGCAGCCCGATATTGCGCCCCAACTTTCCCTGATCAGTCAAGCTGCATCCCCAATGCTTTCCACATTGGATGCCAATACTTTTCCAGAAAAACTTCGGCAAAATCCGCTGCTGGTTCCGCAGCCAGAAGTCCTTGCTCGTAGTGAATTTCTAGAACCCATTCCCGACGCTACGATTGAACAATACCGTTCTCTCTGGGCTAAAATCCGAGCGTCGGCTTAGTCGGCGACCAGAAGTTCGTACTCGCTAAATTATCAAAAGAAGCACAAGCAAGTCTTTCATCTGCATCTTTTGCCGCAATCTCTGAATTGAAGTTACAGGTATAGGCTGCGACTATGCTGCCTTGCGGATCAAACACTCGCAGATTATAGCCATAGCCTGTTGTCGCTGTGCCAAATTTTTGGATGAACTCATAGCGATCGAAGAAATCCAGCGAACTCCAAAGCTGAGCATTCACAACTACATCGACTCGGTTGGGTTCTTCGATGCCAGGACAGGCAAGCCACCCATTGACTAAGCGATCGCCGTATTTATTTTGAGCCGCAAGCTGATCCCGAATCCACCATAGACTCGGCTCTGTCAATTCTGTCTGCTGAATATTTGTATCTGTAATTCCAGCGATATTAGAGCTACACATCCCCTGCTGGATCATCTTCGGATTAAATGGAGTGGTTGAAGGTTCAAGCGCAGGTTTTGCGACAACACTTTGACTCCCTAGACCCAGCATCAAACTGATGCGAATGAAGTAGTGTAAGCCAGTTGAGAAAACGTGTTGCTGTGTCATATTGAGTTGAGCGAATTGAGCTGAACGAAATGTTCCAATCTAGCTGGCTAATCGACGTTGAACTCTGAGCAAAAGTGCCTCTCAATCTGTTGTAGTCTATCTGTTTAAAAATTAAAACCCTCAATATTCTATGTTTGATCCGCTCCGCCCGTTGAAATATCTTCCTTGGATAGAATTGCTGCAAGTTGCACTTGTCACGATCGGATTTACAGTTTTATTAGATTGGGCGTTTTTTCAGGCAGCAAGTACTCCTGCTCTACGACCCATTGCTGCACGAGTTCTACAGTCACCGCTTGGATTTTTGCTCGAATTAGCAGCAGCCGTTGGAATTGGAGCATTAGCAGTTGCTATCATGGAACGCTGGTTCCGCCGGAGAATTTTAATTACGAACTCGGTTCTCTGGGCATTAGTGCCGTGTTTGGCACTGTGGCTGTGGCTGCGATCGTTTTTACCAGACTCGATTTTTCCGCAGCTATTGACTCCGGTTCTAGGAATGAATGCCGTAATTTGTATTATTTTAGGGGTGTTTTGGAAGGGAAAACCCTATTGGCGATGATTCAATTTGTCGCTTGAATACGCTACCGTAGTCTCAAAAGCTTTTACTTACTCAAAGGACGCTCGTGATGGTTGCTCTGTATTGGGTTTTAGTCGTTGCCATGCTCGTTGGCATTGTGGGCGCGATCGTTCCGGGCATTCCAGGAACAAGTCTCATTTTGGCAGCGATCGTCATTTGGGGTGCAGTTAAAGGATTTTCAGATATTACGATCGCGTTAGCAGTGGGTGTGCTCGTCTTTCTGATGAGCTTAGGCATTGATTTTCTCGCAACCTACTGGGGTGCTAAAAAGGCAGGGGCGAGTAATTGGGGACAGATTGGTGCGTTCGTGGGATTTGTGCTCGGATTTTTAGGCTTTTTGCCGACTTTGCCAATCGGAGGACCACTCGGACCCATCATCGGAATTTTCTTTGGTCCTCTGGTGGGTGCGATCGTTGGTGAATATCTCTACCGAAAGGATTTAATGATCGCGGTCAAAGCTGGCTTGGGAATTGTCGTAGGTTCGATCGTTGGCAATCTCATCCAGGGCGTTCTTGCAGTTATTGCAGTGACCGTCTTCATTTTCACAACGTTCCCGACCGTGATGGGAGGTTAGACAAACCACGCTCGCCAGTCTTGCAATTTAAGGCAATTTCTGTGATCGCGCTCCACACTCTAAAGCCTTAGAGCCTTTTGCTATTTTCGGCTTTTCTGGAGCTTGCACCGATGGCTTTAGAGATTGGCAAATTACACGAGTCGTTCCCGATGGACTCAGGCTGACCACACTGATGTAACTCTGTAAATTTGCTTCCCGAGGAATCGCAGTCATCACGGAATCTGTTCCGACTCGCAGGCGATAAGCATAACTATAGCTTTGAGAAATCACATTCGTCGATCGCTCTAATTCTTCTAAGCTACGCGCAAAGCGATTATTCTGCGTGTAAAAATTCTCCTGGGCAGTTGTCATCGCCTTCAGATAGGTTTCTGCCTCTTGCTGCTTCGCCTCAGGTGAATCACTTTGCGGTTTCATGACCGCCTCAACCGACTTGGAACCCTGTTGCTTCGAGGTAGACCAGAACGCCGTCGTTCCACCCACGACAAATCCACCGATGACAACCAACGCGACCGGAAGTGCATAGACTCGCCACCGCTTCTTCACCCAACCTCGAAATGAAAGCGTTTCTTCTTCTTCCTCAATTTCTTCATCGTCGATCGCAACTGCGGATTCCATTTCAGGAAGCTCGTCCTTAATCGGTGGCGTTAAGGTTGCAATTCGCGAAGCTGATTCCTCAATTTTGTCATCGATCGCAACTGCGGATTCCATTTCAGGAAGCTCGCCCTCAATCGGTGGCGTTAAGGTTGCAATTCGCGAAGCTGATTCCGTCGATCGCAGAGAAAACTCACGTGTCCAAGCAAATGCCTCATCTCCGGCTCTTTTTCCTTGTGCCCGTACTGATCGAATTGAGTCATTGCCTAACTCAATCAATCCCTTCTGAATGAACGCTACGAGCGTTTCCTGATTCAGCGGCTTTTGAGACTCTAAAGAAATGCACAAACAGTCATCCTCAATGCCCGCTCGCGCTGTGATGCCTTTGGGAGACAATACTGCATTCATCAACGCTGCGATCGCACTTGGCTCACCTTGTTTTGCAAGCTCTAAAAGGTTCGACTGTTCCATAGACACAAACTAATCTCAAGCTTCAGATCTCAACGAGCCGCGAACGAATTGCCTTTACTTTACCGTAATCCATAGCGTTATCCACTGAAATCGTAGATGCTTCAGGATAAGAACTGACCGATTTTGAAAAAATCTGAATTGGAATTGTGAAGAAATAATTTCATTAAACTTGCATCTTGTAAAATTGCGGCAAAGAATTGTCTTAAAAGCAATTTAGCCTATTTTTGACGTGAATTCTTACCGTCCCTGGGAACACTGAAAAGGTAAAGGGAGAATCTCCCGAACTGGAATCTGTCACTTTCAGGAGCAGGGCGGTGCAATCGGTTAAACAGCAGCAAATTCTCGGTTATTTCATCGAAGAAGCAAAAGAACATCTCGACACGATCGAACAAGGCTTAGTCGATCTCGCTGCTACGATGGCGGATTCAGAGCGGGTCAATGAACTGTTTCGTGCCGCTCACTCCGTTAAAGGTGGGGCAGCAATGCTCGGCTTTGACAGCATTCAGAGAACTGCGCACCACTTTGAAGATTGTTTCAAAATTCTCAAAGAACATCCGGTCAAAATTGACCAACGTCTCGAAGATCTCTTTTTCAAGGGGTTTGACACACTCAAAGAATTAATCGAAGCTTTACAAAGCCCATTTGGCTTACGTGAAGAAGATGCTCAGCAAGCCGTTGCTGCTTCAGAACCAACTTTCCGAGAATTGCAGGCTTATCTCGAAGCGCTCAAAACCGGAAAAGCTTCTCCCTCGAAAGGCAATCTGCTGCCTCAAAATGCTGCGACTCAGATTACAACGATTCTCAAGGGCATGTTGCAGCTTTTCAAACAAGGTGATTCTCAAAAAGGTCGCCAGCAGCTCGTCGCACTCTGCAATCGTCTGATTCAAGTCAGCAGTACCACAAAACCCTGGGTGACATTACTGCAAACTGCTCAACGGGCGATCGCAAATCCCAAAAATACCTACGCATCTCTTGCCCCCATCGTCATTAAAGACCTCAAACAAGCGAGTGATCTTTTACTCTTAGGTCAAGCCGAGCAAATCAGCATTACGGCTAATCTGCAAAAACTGCTCAATCCAGCATCTGCACAGCCTGCTTCGGCAAAAGCTGCCCCATCTCCAGCCGTGAAGCAGCAGGTTACGATTCCACTTGAACCGAGAGCGGCAGCTCGGACTCTGCTTGACGTGTTTAACAAGTCGGAACTGATCGAAATTGCTGAGTTCCTGATGAAAGCGATTCAATAGTCCATTAGACTGTGAAAGGCACAGTCTGGAGTCGCGCTCATGGTGAAGGTTAGCTTTCTGGGCATCGGGTTGATGGGATTACCAATGGCGCAACGTCTCATCGGTGCAGGTTATTCCGTGACTGCTTACAATCGCACCGCTACAAAATTAGAAAAGCTCTCTGAAGTCGTAAACCCAAAGGGTAGCATCGCGATCGCACACACTCCTGCAGAAGCGATCGCGGCTTCTGATTGTATCGTGCTGATGTTAACCGATGCCCAAGCCATTCGAGATGTTTTACATCAAGCTGATTTAAGCGATCGGACTATCATCCAAATGAGTACGATTTCGCCAGATGAAAGTCGCGAGATTTGCCGCGAAGTGATGGCAGCAGGTGGAGCTTATTTAGAAGCTCCAGTTCTAGGAAGTATTCCTGAAGCAAAATCGGGAAAACTCATTGTCATGGTCGGCGCAGAGCCAGAACAATTTGAACAATGGAAACCTTTGCTGCAAACCTTGGGCGAAAATCCAGTTCTGATCGGGTCTGTCGGTTCAGCTGCAACAGTCAAATTGGCACTGAATCAATTGATTGGTTCGTTAACGAGTGCATTTGCTGCAAGCCTTGGGCTTGTCTTACGACAAAACGTTGATGTTGAAGCGTTTATGCAGATTGTGCGGCAGAGTGCCTTGTATGCGCCGACATTTGACAAAAAATTACAGCGGATGATCGATCGAGATTTTGAACATCCAAACTTTCCAACGAAGCATTTGCAGAAAGACATGAACTTGTTTGTTGAAACCGCAAAGTCGTCAAATTTAGATACAGCTTCTATTGAAGGAGTGCAGCAGATTTTACAAACTGCGATCGACCGCAATCTAGCTGACCTCGACTACGCTGCATTGTTTTCGGTAATTGTTCCTGAAGAATCAAAAATTCATTGAAAGTATAATTTTCAGCACTCTCCGGAAATTGGCGCGCAGCGTTGAAATTTAATATAGACCGCCCCCGTAAAAGGTTCATTCCTGACTTTTCACTGAAATTTATATCTCAACGCTAGATTCTCGGCATTTCTATAAAGCGATGTAACGAGTCATCATTTGTGGGCAACCTAGAGTTAGCGTCCCTAAATTTATCTTCGATTTCAAGTCTAGAAACTCACAGGACAGTTTCTTGCCGGTGATATGTGACCCCCTAGCGCATCTTCAGTCTCCAGCAGGTTGAGTTCGACTGAGTTTTATGCACATCGTGACCATTGCCGTTTGGGTTCACCAAAATTATGCGTGTTTTGATCTATTCCTACAACTACTACCCAGAGCCGATTGGAATTGCACCATTAATGACAGAACTCGCGGAAGGTTTAGTCCGCCGGGGACATCAAGTTAGAGTCATCACTGGAATGCCGAACTATCCCCAACGTCAGATTTATGAGGGTTATCGGGACAAGCTCTACATGACTGAGAAACGTAATGGAGTGATCATTCAGCGAAGCTATATGTGGGTAAAACCAAAGCCGAGTCTAATAGATCGTGTTTTACTAGATAGTAGTTTTGTTGTCACGAGTTTCCTACAAGCTCTGAAAGGCTGGCGACCCGATGTCATTCTCCTAACGGTTCCGCCCTTGCCTGTCTGTGTGCCTGCAGCACTCCTAAGCTGGTTCCACAACTGTCCGATCGTGCTGAATGTTCAGGATATCTTACCAGAAGCTGCCGTTCATGTAGGACTGCTCAAGAATAGAACCATGATTCGCGTGTTTGAAGCGCTGGAGAAGTTTGCTTACCGCACGGCTCATACCATCAGTGTGATTGCAGATGGGTTTGTTGAGAATTTAGAAGGTAAAGGTGTGCCGTCCAGTAAACTCACTTGTATTCCAAACTGGGTCGATACAAGCTTCATTCGCCCGCTATCAAAAGAAAATAATGCTTTTCGGCTAGAGAACGGGCTAGATGGAAAATTTGTTGTGCTTTATGCCGGTAATATTGCCCTGACCCAAGGACTGGAAACAGTGATTGAGGCTGCGGCACGATTGAAGCATCAGCGTGATATTGCTTTTGCAATTGTTGGAGAGCCAAAAGCGATCGAAAACCTCAGACAGCATTGTGAAGCCCACGGTGCAGACAATGTAAGACTGTTGCCATTTCAACCGCGTGAAAAATTGCCAGAAATGCTCGCTGCGGCTGATGTAGGCTTGATTGTACAGAAACGCAATGTAGTGTCGTTTAACATGCCGTCAAAAACTCAGGTATTACTCGCGAGTGGGCGAGCAGTCATTGCTTCTGTTCCGAGTACTGGCAGTGCAGCAAAAGCAATCAAGAAAAGTTGCGGTGGCGTAGTTGTCGAGCCAGAAAATCCTGAAGCACTTGCAGATCAGATTTTGGAGTTGTACAACAATCCTGAATTGACGAGCAAGCTAGGGAAGCAGGGAAGACAATATGCGATCGAGCGCTACTCCTTTGAGCAAGCTTTGAATCAATATGAGGCATTGTTTGAGAAAGTTGTGAGAACGCCTGCCGTAAAACCTGCCTATATGTTCAGTGTCAATAAGTCGAGCAGCTAGCTTTTAGGCTACGTATTTCCAATAGTTTGATGCCCTCACTTTAGCAACGAGGGCATTTTTTATAGTTGTGCTATTGCTGTGATTTGATCATAAGACAGTAAGTTATCATCACGGATATAAGCCGTTCCGCGATCGCTCCAGATCATGTGCAAATAGTAGGACTGCGTGCCATCTTTTGCAACGAGATAGACCCGAAAGCCTGTGTCTGGTTCTAGTTCTTGTCTTGTCAAAACAAAGCCTTGCTTTTCAAGCTGTTGCTCAAGTGTTCCAGCGACAGTTCGACCATTTGATTCTGCAATTTGCCAACATCCGATTCGACCTTGGCAACCTGGAGTCGCTCCAGTAATTTGCAGGACATCTGTAGGAGATGGGCTAATGGTTGGTGAAGGATTTACGGTGGGAGATGGGCTGACCGTCGGGGACGGGCTGATCGAAGGCTGTGGAGATGGGCTGACTTGCGGTTGAGGTTGAACTGCTCGCTGAAGTGTGGGAGTTGCAGTCGGCGAAGGTTGAACGGTCTTAGAGGGTTGGACCTTAGGGGAAGGTTTTGGAGTTGGAGAAGTGATCGCGGATGGAGAAGGCGACGGCTTTGGTAAGTTCATCACATTCACTGAGTTCTCAGACTTCGGTGGCTCAATGTCTGAGTCAGTCGATGGAATTGGCATTGCGAAAAGGAATCCGTGCAGCCCAATTGCGATCGGGAGCATGTGCCAAAGCTGGAGATGGGGCAGTTTGAAGATCATGATCGCGACACAGGAGCAGAGACAATACTCAATTTGCAAATTATTCCTGTCTGATCATAAAGCAGTAGCTAAATAAATTGTCAATAGTCTGAAGAAGTTTTGCCAGCGATATTGCGCAGAACCCTTGCAAAATATAAATTCTAGATTGAATTAGGGATTCTCAATGCGGATTCACTTGACAAAGATTTGGAACTCTCTTAAATTACTTACTAGAAAAAAGTCTCAATAATGACGACAGGCTCAGCAAGAAGTGCTATCGGACTTTTAAGAACATAGATGGAGTGTTATGGCGATTAAACGGCGGATTTTCTTGGCTTCAGGCGCAGCAGTGGCAGCGATCGCGGTTCATCAGCTTGTCAAAATGCAAGCAGGCACATCAGCGGGAGTGGTGAATCTTTATTCTGCACGTCACTACGATACAGATAATGCGATCTACGAAGCATTCACCAAGAAAACGGGCATCAAAGTGAATCTGGTCGAAGCAGATGCAGACAAACTGATTGAGCGGATCAAAAGTGAAGGTGCAAACAGTCCGGCAGATGTTTTGATCACCGTTGATGCAGGCAGACTGTGGCGTGCTCAAGACGCGGGATTGTTCCAACCTGTTGACTCTGCAGTCTTAAAGTCTGCCATTCCTGAAAATCTGCGATCGCCCAACAACCTATGGTTCGGGTTCACCAAGCGGGCGCGGGTGATCATGTATAACAAAGACCGTGTTAAGCCTTCTGAACTGAGCACTTATGAAGATTTAGCTGATCCGAAGTGGAAAGGACGGTTGATTGTACGATCGTCGAGTCACGTTTACAATCAATCCCTCACGGGTGCACTGCTCGAAAAGCATGGCGAGCAGAAAGCTGAGGAATGGGTCAAGGGATTAGTTGCAAACTTTGCGCGATCGCCAGAAGGAAATGATACGGCTCAAATTAAAGCGATCGCCGCAGGCCAAGGTGATTTGACGTTAGTGAATACTTACTATTTACCTCGCTTAGCAAAATCAAATAAGCCTGAAGAGAAAGAGATTGCTTCCAAGATCGGCGTGTTTTTCCCGAATCAGGGTAAAGATGGGAGCGGAACTCACATCAATATTAGTGGCGGAGGCGTCCTGAAGACTGCTCCGAACAAGGCAGCGGCAATTCAATTTTTGGAGTTTCTAGCCAGCAAAGAAGCACAGCAAATTTTTGCTGCAAGCAACAATGAATATCCTGCGGTTGCAGGCGTTCCGGTTGATTCTGTCTTGCAGAGCTATGGAACGTTCAAGGATGATAAGCTGAATGCTGAAATCTTTGGGCGCAACAATGCGAAGGCGCTGCAAATTATGGATCGGGCTGGCTGGAAGTAATGTCAACGCTACTTGATTTAGCGGCAAAAGGTGGACCTGTGATGATTCCGATGACAGGTCTATCTGTGCTCACGATTGCTTGTGCCTTAGAACGGGCATGGTTTTGGTGGCATGTGTTGAGGGGTGAGGATCGCTTGGCACATCAAATTTTGGCGGCGGCTGAATCTGATTTGAATCAAGCGCGATCGATTGCCGAATCTGCTTCGGAAATCGCGATCGCGCGATTTTTATATGCGGCATTGAAGCTGGATCGTCCTGAGCCGGAAACCTTTCGACTGGCATTAGAAGCTGCCAGCGATCGCGAATTTGTCAAAATGCACAAGGGCGATAAGCTGCTCGAAACGGTGATCGCCATGGCTCCGTTGTTGGGACTCTTGGGAACAGTGACGGGGCTAATTGTCACATTTTTTAATTTGAGAATTGGTGGATCTGAGAGTGCGGTGGATACTTCTAAAGCTGCATTGGGGATTGCCGAGGCATTGATTACAACCGCAGCGGGAATGATTGTTGCGATCGTGGCTTTGTCAATTTTTCGGGTGTGTGTGACTTTGCAAGCGAAGCAGATGGACTATTTTGCTGAGATTGGCAGTGAGTTAGAGCTGATCTATCGACAGGTCTGGTACAACAGAGGTCATTTGCGCCATGAGATCTAAAGCAAGGCAACGTGGAACATCTATGCCTGAGATCAATCTCGTGCCGATGATGGATGTGATTATGACCATCCTGACATTTTTCATTATTGTGTCGATGACGTTGACCAACTTTCAGTCGGTTGATGTGGCATTGCCAACTGCTCAGTCTGGGGTCAATCGAGAACGACCGATTGAACCGATGATTGTGGGGCTGAATCAACAGCAGCAAATTTTGTTGGAAGGTAGCCCTGCAACTCGTGAGCAGTTAGCACAAGCGATTCAGAACTATCTCGCGCAGAATCCGAAAGGATCGGTTGTTTTGAAGGCTGATCAAAGATTGCCTTACCAACAGGTTATTCAGGTTTTGGCAACGTTGAAAGAAGTGGGTGGCGATCGCGTGTCTTTAGCGATCGAATAGTTTTGCAAAATCGATCGATCAACTCCGGAGCAAACTGCCATTGCCTTCTAGAATAGGATGTGGTTTTTTGCAACAAGGGCACGATCGATGCGGCTATCTCAGATGCTATTTGTAACACTGCGCGAAGATCCGGCGGAAGCCGAGATTCCCAGTCATAAGCTTTTGGTACGAGCAGGGTATATCCGGCGGATTGGCAGCGGCATCTATTCGTATTTGCCTTTAATGTGGCGGGTGTTACAGAAGATCTCGCAGATTGTGCGGGAGGAAATGAATGCAGCAGGCGCACAAGAATGCCTGTTACCGCAGTTGCAGCCGTCGGAATTGTGGAAAGAGTCGGGGCGTTGGGATACATATACCAAGGCTGAAGGAATTATGTTCGCGCTCATCGATCGTCAAGATCGTGAAGTGGGCTTGGGACCGACCCATGAGGAAGTTATTACGACGATCGCACGCGATATGATTCGTTCCTATCGTCAATTGCCTCAAAATCTTTATCAGATTCAAACTAAGTTCCGTGATGAGATTCGTCCTCGGTTTGGATTGATGCGGGGGCGCGAATTCATCATGAAAGATGCCTACTCATTTGACGCAGATGAGGCAGGGATGAAAGTGACGTATCAGAAAATGCACACGGCTTACTGCAAGATTCTGACTAGAACAGGCTTGAAGTTTCGAGCAGTCGATGCGGATTCAGGCGCGATCGGGGGTTCTGGGTCACAAGAATTTATGGTGCTTGCAGAAGCAGGAGAAGACGAAGTTCTCTACACCGAAGATGGGAAATATGCGGCGAACGTGGAAAAAGCGATCGCGCTTCCCCCGGATGTTGTGCCCTCTCCTTTTTCCAGTCATGAAAAACGCGAAACCCCAGGTACAGAAACGATTGAAAAGGTTTGCAAATTTCTAAAATGCTCTCCTACGAATGTCGTGAAGAATGTTCTCTATCAAGCCGTATTTGATAGTGGCATCACTGCATTAGTCTTAGTTCACATTCGCGGTGATCAAGATGTCAATGATGTGAAACTGCAAAATGAACTGACCAAACTTGCTGATCAGTTTGGCGGCAAAACTGTGATTTCGCTGACGGTTCCCGATGCGGAAGCTCAACAGAAGTGGGCAGCAAAATCTTTGCCATTGGGATATATCTCACCCGCGATCGCGGATGATTACATCAAGCCCAGTAAAGAGATTGCATCGAAATTTGTTCGATTTGTGGATCAAACGGTGACAGATTTAGAAAATTTTGTCACAGGTGCAGATGAATCTGGCTATCACGTTGTCGGCGCAAACTGGGGGAAAGAATTCCAGAAACCTGCTTTAGTGGTCGATGTGCGCAAGGCGAAAGCAGGCGATCGCGCAGTTCACGATCCATCTCAAACGCTGCAAACCGCTAGAGGTATTGAAATCGGGCATATTTTTCAACTTGGAACGAAGTACTCGCAGGCGATGAATGCGACCTACACCAACGAGCAAGGGGAGGAAATGCCTTTAGTGATGGGTTGTTATGGGATTGGGGTTTCGCGATTAGCGCAAGCTGCGGTGGAGCAGTCCTATGACAAAGATGGCATTATTTTTCCGGTTGCGATCGCGCCTTATCACGCGGTCGTTGTGATTCCCAATGTCAATGATGCGGATCAAGTCAGCGCTGCTGAGAAGCTATATGCAGAATTGAATCAGGCAGGCGTTGAGACATTGTTAGACGATCGCAATGAGCGGGCAGGCGTGAAGTTTAAGGATTCTGAACTAATTGGAATTCCATATCGAATTGTCACCGGGAAATCTTTGAAAGATGGCAAGGTCGAAGTCGTACAACGGGCGACTAAGGCGGTGCAGGAACTTGCACTCGATCAGGTTGTGCCAACTCTGAAGCAATGGGTGACAGAAGCGCTGCATTCATAATTTTGAGCAAATTTTGAGCAGCAAGTTCTCAGTTAAATGGGTAAAGTTCAAATTTTTCGTGGGATTAACGTGAATTCGGGATAAGAGATTTCGCTCTTGTGCCGATGTGAATGGAATTCACGCCTAAACGTTAACGAACTGACGTTGGAATTAGGTTTCGACTTCGCTCAACCCACGAAAAATTTTTGTTCTTGCGCGTTTGCGTTGAGCTTTGTCGAAGGCTTGACGCAACGGAGTGAACTGGACTAAAGAGGCAACCGCGATGCACATTCGATTGTTTGAAGAACGAGACGCTGAACAGATTGCACAACTGTTTCATGACACGATTCGAGAAATTAATCGCCGTGATTATTCGCCGTCTCAAGTCGCAGCCTGGGCACCGGATGACATCTACTTCAGAGATTGGGTTGCAGTCTGCTCACAGCGAATCACTTATGTTGCTGATGATCACGGTGTGATTGCTGGCTTTGGTGAACTCGAATCGAATGGTCATATCGGCTGTTTCTACTGCCACAAAAACTATCAACGCTGTGGAGTAGGAAAGCAAATTTATCAAGAAATTGAGGCAAAAGCGATCGCACTAAATCTTACACAACTCGTCACAGAAGCAAGCATCACAGCAAAACCTTTCTTTGAAAAAATGGGGTTTTCAGTTGTGAGAGAACAAGAAGTCTATTGTCGAGGTGAGCAATTCAAGAATTACGTGATGCAAAAATTACTCTGAATCCATGGAATTTTTCACAATTTTGCTTTCTAGCTTGCTTGGATTAGTCTCTCCGGCAGGTGTCGTCGTCGATCGCATTGCAGAATCTCAAATCCGCAAGCAACTCGTCAGCGCAGACCAGCTTCAAGTCCGAGTGGACAATGCGCCCAATTATCAAATTGCTCAAGGAAGAATCGATCGCATTCTCATCGCAGGTCGCGGAATTGTACCTGTAAAAGGAGTGCGACTTGAACGATTTGAACTGGAAACCGATGCGATCGCACTTAACCTGAAACGTCGCAAACTGACTCAACCGCTTCAGGCTGGAATTCGAGCGAGTCTCACTCAAGACGATCTCAATCGCGCCTTGCAATCTCCACAGGTGACTGCTCGACTTAAAAATTTGAGTCTTCAATTGCTAACGCGATCGCAAGCCCGACAAGCTGAGCGGTACGATTTTCTCAATCCTCAAATCACGCTTTTGCCACAAAATCGCGCTCGATTTGCAATCGAACTTCAAGAGCAAGGTGATCCCGCTAAATTAAAAATCGTCGCAGAGGCTCAACCGCAAATTATTTCAGGTCGATCGCTACAACTGAATGATTTGAGAATCTGGGCAAATGGTCAAGAAAGTCCAAAGCAAATCACTGAAGCGATCGCCAATTTGATTCGCGATCGTCTCGATCTGCGGCGATTGGAAGCGTCCAATACAACCGCTCGAATTTTAACTTTGGTGCTCAATCCCTCCAACTTAGAGATTGCGGCTTTTGTACAAATCCGACCCGACGTAAGGAAACAATAACGGTTTGTGTCAAACATCCGAAATTGCGCTAAACATAGCTGTAGAACTTCTACAATCTGTCAGGACTCAGACCTGGCGATTTCTGCCCTAGTTGAGGACTTCTCACATGCAAGAGCATCCGCGCCGTTTTCCACTCGGAATCGTAGTTGGATTATCCACGCTGGTTGTTGCGACCGGTAGTGCAACTGCATTTTTCACTTGGCAACAAGCCCAGAAACAAGCACCCACTCCTGTTGCTGTAGAGCAGCCTCAGACCCAAGATCCCCGAACCGCTGCGTCTGTCCCATCAGTTTCGCAAAATCAAATTAAGCCGCAAGCCCCAACGACTGAAAAAACAGCGCAGGTCTTCTGGCTCAAAGATAGTGCAACCGATATGGAACTCGTTCCAGTTGCCATCAAAGTGAAATCTGACGATCGCCAAGAAGTTTTACTCACAGCTGCGGTGAATAACCTTCTGAACAATCCGCCGACTCAAGATTTAATGACTGGCATCCCCCAAGGAACCCAGCTTCGCAGTCTCAAGGTCAAGGCAGATTCGATCTATGTCGATCTGACCAGACCGTTTACCGCAGGTGGGGGCAGTTTGTCGATGACGGGTCGCTTGGCTCAAATTCTCTATACGACAACTAGCCTTAACCCAAAAGCAAAGGTCTTCTTATCGGTTGAAGGAAAGCCTTTAACAGTTTTAGGGGGAGAAGGGCTAATCGTTGAGCAACCCTTGACGCGAGCGCAATTTGAACAAGACACAGGCACGAAGCAGGAATAAATCCTACCGACGACTGGCTAAGCTGAAGGCTCGGAAATACTGAGCTTGCTGTTCAATCCGAGTCGCTAAGCGATCGCAGACCAGATTACATAACTCGAAAATCAGATCGTCTTCGACGCTGTAATATGCCAGCGTCCCTTTCGATCGCCGAGTTAAGATTCCCGCTTGCAGCATCACCTTGAGATGCTTAGAAACATTAGCTTGACTCGTATCAGTCGCTTCAACGAGATCCTGAACGCATTTTTCGCCATCTCGTAGTAAATTGAGAATGCGAAGACGCATCGGTTCACCTAACACACTAAAATAATCAGAAACTTGCTGCACGACTTCAGGTGGTACAGGTTGTGCGGGAGATTTCATGTCAATTTGACAACGGAATGACTTGATCCCAGATTCTAGCCAGTCATAATGCTCTATAGCAATAGAGTCATCTGAGCCTTACGTAATTTTGGCGAAAACTTCATAAAAACCTTGGCATCTATAGAGATGACATGTCGTAATTTCACGCAGAGTAGCTTTCAACCTGATGCAAATAGACTTGGAAGTCAGAAAGTGCGACATAGCAATTTAATCGAATGCTTTTGAATCGATTGGAGCGCTTAATAAAGGGCGGGAAGTTCTCGATCGCAGATCTACCAAGCAATTCAAAACTCCGTCTCTGGGCGTAGAAATTAAAAAAATCAGCGCACTATTGTAAAAGGGAACTTACCGTGCACTTTGGAATTCTTCATAAATAATGTCGCTGTGATAGTATCTGGATGTCTGAGGAGATTATACGGCTGTTTAATCAGCACAATTTCGGTGGTGGAGGAGGAATAAGAGTGCAAAACAATATCCCAATTGGGTATTCCCAGTTTGGTGTATCCCGGAATCAGCCAGAACCTTTGCGGATTGGCGTGATTGGTGTCGGGAATATGGGACAACATCATACCAGGGTGTTAAGTCTGCTGAAAGATGTTGAACTGGTCGGAGTTTCGGACATCAATGTAGAACGCGGGTTGGACACGGCTAGCAAGTATCGTGTCCGATTTTTTGAGGACTACCATGATTTGTTGAATCATGTCGATGCGGTTTGTATTGCCGTACCAACACGGTTGCATCATGGGGTCGGAATGGCGGCTCTGAAGGCAGGGGTTCATGTTTTAATTGAAAAGCCGATTGCAGCAAGTATTGCCGAAGCAGAATCGCTTGTGAATGCGGCAGCAGAATGTCAGTGTATTCTGCAGGTTGGACATATTGAGCGATTTAACCCCGCGTTTCAAGAACTCAGTAAGGTTCTGAAAACTGAAGAGGTTTTGGCGCTCGAAGCTCATCGGATGAGTCCTTATAGCGATCGTGCAAATGATGTATCGGTTGTCTTGGATCTGATGATTCACGACATTGATTTGCTGTTGGAACTGGCAAATTCTAAGGTCGTGAAATTGACCGCAAGTGGTGGGCGTGCCTCGAATTCAGGTCAGTTGGATTATGTGACAGCGACGTTGGGCTTTGCCAATGGCATTGTAGCAACACTGACCGCGAGTAAGGTGACCCATCGGAAGATTCGACAAATTTCAGCCCACTGTAAGAATTCACTGACGGAAGCAGATTTTCTCAATAATGAGATTCTGATTCACCGTCAAACGACCTCGAATTACAAGACGGATTATGGACAGGTCTTATATTGCCAGGACGGTCTAATTGAGAAAGTGAAAACGAGCAATATCGAGCCGCTTCATGCTGAATTGGAGCACTTTGTCCAGTGTGTCCGGGGTGGTATGGCTCCCTCAGTTGGCGGAATTCAGGCATTGAAGGCACTTAGACTGGCGAGTTTGATTGAGCAGATGGCACTCGATGGTAAAGTGTGGCATTCTTCGCCAGACTCAAAGGTAATTGAACTTGATACTGCCGCGATCGCGGTTTGAGGGAGACATAAAATTTGCGCCGATCCAGACAAATCCAGATCGGCGCACAGATCGTAAAAATTAATAGGTTTAAGAGGGTTAGAAGTGTTTAACCCTCTTTTGTTTGTTTTGTAGAATGTTTTGTGAGATTCAGTTTGCTGCACCATGATGCACAGTCTTCACCCACTTCAGCCGCTTCTGACGGATGGACATTCTCAATGTTGCAGTTGAGACAATGACAAACCAGTGCAACATATAAACCGCACCTCGTAATCCTTGAAAGACTTGAGTCAAGATTGAGATATCATCTTGACTTTTCAGTTTTTGAACTCGACGCAATCCACCGATCGCACTAAATAAGAACAAGAACAGCGTCATTGCAGAAATCGGACTTGTGAGCATCATCCGATGGCGCAAAACTGCCATGAGAAAATCGGGAATGGCTGCAGTTGGCATCACATATTGCAGCATCCAAAACATCGCGAGATCGATTGTTTTGCGACTGCCCATGCGATTGCGTAAAATCAGTCGCCAGTAATCGAGATAGCGTTGATAGCCGCCTTCTGCCCAGCGATTTCGCTGATGCCAAAGCGCGATCGCGTTAGTCACGCCTTCTTCGTAAACGGCTGGCTCTGTCACGACTTCAATATCCCAGCCGCTCAAATGCAATCGGAACGTCAAATCCAAATCGTCTGTGATTGTTTCTTCGTTCCACCCCCCACAGTCGAGCAACGCTTCTCGGCGAACGAGTTGTCCATTTCCGCGCAGTTCCCCTAATCCTCCGATCGCGGCTCTCTGCTGCTGAATAAACGCATCCAATGCCATTTCTGCCATTTGTCCTTGGATCCAGAAATTCTTCGCCTCGTTGGAGTGAAATTGCGGTTCAGCCTGAATGATCGCTTTTCTCACTTGGATCGCACCGATATCTCCTCGCTCAAAAACGGGGATAACTCGACGCAAGAAATCTGGCTCGACTTGAGCATCGGCATCAAAGACGACTAAGAATTCGCCCGAAGTGAGTGGAAAAACTTGATTTAATGCACCAGATTTGCCGCCACTTGAGTTTTCAGGACGATTGAAAACTTTCAGTTGAGGATATTGAGTCGTTAAATGGTCGAGCACTTCAGGCGTTTTATCAGTGCTGTTATCGTCAATTACCCAAACTTCGTAGCGATCGCGCGGATAATTCAACTCACACAGCATTTTGACCAAGCGCCCGATCACAGCTTCCTCATTCTTTGCCGCAACCATCAGCGAAACTGTAGGAAATAGATCATCATCTTCAAGAGGCTTTGCGAAGGCATTTGGGCGGGCAAGCATCAAGCGCATTGCATGAATACTCATTAGGGTCGTCACGCCCAACACAAACCAGTAACCCCAGGTCACTAAGTGCAGCGCGATCGTGCCACTCCAAATGGCAGCAAAGACAATCGCTGCTTTTTTCCTACGTCCTTGAAAACCGCGAAACGTATCCGGCTCTTTAGACCCGTTGGGTTCTTCGGGCAGTTCTGATAACAGTGCTGCCAGCGATTCAAGCTCGTTTTCTTGCCAAGAATTCTCCGACATAGGTTGTGATGTCTAACACCCAATAAAGTGAAGTTGAAAATTCAGGTTACTTTAATTTCTGTAACCTTTTGTTCAACTTTCGTACTCTGACAGCTTACCTTGCGATCGCCGAATTTCAGCGTTTTCTTCTAGGGGTTCGTGATTCGGATTACCCGACTCGCTTCGGAGCCGCGACGGTAAGTTCCAGAGATTCGGCACGCAGGGCAAGCCAGGGCTGAGTTCTGATCATGTGAGCAAATGGGCTAGATGCTGGAATATCGAGTCGAGCAGAAATCAGTGATAAATTGGCGATCGCTTCGCTCTCAAACCTTGCAAGCTGTTCCAGACTGGAATAAGTTCCGAATTGTCCCCGCTGTCGCCAAAGATTGAACTGCCAGGTTGGCGTGAAATCGCACAGAACGCGATCGCCTTGTTTGACCATTGCACCTCCGTTCGATTGCCAGACAAATTGTGCTTCTTCTTTCGGCAAACCCCAAATCTTATGTCCTCCTGCGATTGAATTCAAATCATCAACATAAATATGCGAAATCCAAGCTCCGATATTTCCGCCTTGGCGAACTAAAGCAGGTACAACAATGAGTTCTCCATACGTCAAAGTTGAGCCAGGTTCATATTTTCCGAGCACAATGCCGCCGATCGTTTTTCCAGGTAAGACTTGAACAATTTCGAGATCAGTTGGGATGTATTTTTCTGCTTGGGCAACATCAACTAGATGCAGCGTCAAAAAGCCGTAACCTCTGAGAATCCAAGGGGCAAGGGGATAATTCATATGAGATCTCCAGAGTTTCTTCCAAAATGTAGAGATGTTTTATCAGCAAGAAATCTAGATTAGTGAGGAATTAAATTTAAAAAAGCTATGTCTGAGCGATCGCGAACTGAAGAGAATATTTTTGCGGAATTTACAAAGCTAGTTTTGGCAACTCAACTCGATGAATTCAGAAAAATAGCAGTTTCGATGAGAACGAATCTAGGTAAGCTTTTTCAAGGCGAAATCAATGACGTTTCAATTCAAGCGCGCGATTTTGTTAAAGATGAAATTCAAGTCCAAGAATTGGAAGTCAAGACGGATCAAATTTCAATTGATCCGCTCAGTATGTTATTAGGAAAAATCCGATTAAGTGAGCCAATTGATAGTGAAATCCGGCTAACTCTCTCTGAACAAGATCTGAATCAAAATATGAATTCAGAGTATGGAAAGTCTTTATTAAAACCCATTGAATTAACCGTCGATCGCGAAATTATTACCCTTGAATTATTGCCTCCCTCGGCGATTCGCCTCTTAAGTGATAATAAGCTGCGATTTACGGGAACTGTAGAGATTAAGCGTGCGAAGCAACCGCAGACCTTAGCATTCACCTGCATTATTTGCCCACGTACTGAGACAAGTCCTGTTCGATTAGAGACATTCTGTTGTACCCCAAATGCTGGGCAATCTATTCCCTTTATGATTGCACTTCTGCAATGGATGGAATCAATTCTCAATCGGCCCTACTATGAAATCGAAGGCATTGCATTTCGATGTAAAGCATTAGAAATTAAAAATAAAGTCTTAACAACTGAGCTTGAAATTCACGCGCGAAAAGTTCCCGATTTGTAATTAAAATCACACCCATTTTCTCTCGATTTCGCCTTATCAATTTTCATAACGTTTGTGATTCCTAGCACATCTTCTGGGAACCTTAACAAGGAACGTGTATAAGACGGAATTGGGTGATGAGCCAAGCTCAAGACGTTGAAGTAACGCTCTTCTTTCAGAAGGGGTTATATCTCAATAAACAGAAAGCCTACGAAGCCGCGATCGCGAGCTATGAAGCCGCACTAAATCTAAAGCCTGACTATCCGGATGCTTGGTACAACCGGGGCAACTCGCTTTACCATTTAGGACGATTCGAGCAAGCGATCGACAGCTACTCTCAAGCGATTGAATACCAACCGGGTTTCCCTGAAGCCTGGAACAATCGCGGCAATGCTTTAGATGAATTAGGACGCTATCAAGAAGCGATCTATAGTTACGACAATGCGATCAAGTACCGCGCTGATTATCACTGGGCGTGGTACAACCGAGGCATTTCGCTTCGGAACATGGAGCGTTATGAAGAAGCGGTCAATAGCTACGATCGCGCGATTGAATTCAAGCCGGACTATTACTGGGCTTGGTACAGTCGTGGACTCGCCTTACGAAAACTGGGTCAATTAGAACGAGTCGTAGCCAGCTACGATCGGGCGCTCGAACTCAAACCTGACTTCGAGGAATCCTGGACAAATCGCGGCAACGCACTCTACCACATGGGCAACATTGACGATGCGATCGAAAGCTACGATCGTGCGCTTGCGCTCAAACCGGATTCTGCAACGATCTGGTACAACAAAGCCTGCTGTTACGCACTTCAGGGCAAGTCTGACCTTGCTTATGAACATCTGCGACGTGCAATCGAACTCAATCCTGATGAATATCGCGATTTAGCTCAGAGCAATGCTGACTTTGCCGCTTTGCGTCGAGATGATCGATTTCTATCGTTGCTGAGCTTTCGCGCGCCTCGCGAGTCGTAAATTCTGCCCATGCTTCCCTCTGATGAAATTCGGTATCGCAATGCAGGACGATCGCTATCTCTGCTCGGTCGATATGGAAAACAGTATGCGAGATTTGAGCAAATCTTAGCGATCGATCCTGATCATCCGAATGCGCTGTTGTGTCGGGGTTATGCACTAGAAAAGTTAGGTCGCTATGAAGAGGCGATCTCAACTTTTGAACGTGTGATTACACTTCGCCCTCGCATGGCTTTGGCATGGCAAGGACGCGGAATTTCATTAGGTCGAATCGGACAATACGAAGAAGCTTTGACAAGCTTTAATCAAGCCTTAAAATTTACGCCAGATGATTATCGCAGTTGGCAAAATCATGGCAAAACGCTGATGAATTTGTATCGCTATCAAGATGCGATCGCCAGTTTTGATCAAGTCATTGCTTTGAAACCACAAAATTACAAAGCTTGGTACAACCGAGCGATCGCGTTGTCATCTCTCAATGAGCATGAGGCGGCTTTAACGAATTTAGACATTGCACTGAAAATCAAGCCCGTCTCAGACTACATCTGGAATTATCGAGGGCAAGTGCTTGGAAAGTTAAATCGAATCCCGGAAGCGATCGCAAGTTTTGAGAATGCCGTGAAAATTAATTCTCGGAGTGCCAGTGCCTGGTATGGTATGGCTTGTTGTTATGCACTCAAGCGAGATGCAGAAGCAACGATCGAGAATTTAACCCACGCGATCGAGCTTTCAGCTTCAATCTATCGCAACCTTGCTGCTACAGATCCGATTTTCAACTTTTTACACAACCGTTCGCAATTTCAGGCATTGCTAGAAGCTGGAACCAAGGCTTCTTGAACAATGAGCACTGAGCATCGTGCATGGTGCATGACATGATTACTGACACTGCCTAAAAAGAATTCACTGAGTCCTGATCTGCCTCTACGTCCCACCACAATTAGATCCGCGTTCCAAGTTTGCGAGATCTCACAAATAGATGTGCCCGGATCACCGACATGCTGTGTAAATTCGCACCGGACTCCAGCCGCAGTTGCAGCGGCATCTCGTGCCCGTAACATGTCCAATCCAGTTTGTTCAACTTGGGAAAAGAGCTGGGCTGAAGATTGAAGTAAAGCCTCATGGTGCATCGGATAGAGACCATCGGGCATTGGATAAACAGGAGTTGGCACACCTTCGTCGATCGGGCTGATAATATGCAGTAACATCAATTCAGCGTGATTTGTTTTGGCAAGCTCGACCGCTCTTTCAAATACGGCTTGACTCGAATCAGAGTGATCCAGCGCGACTAAAATCTTGTGGAACATACGATTCTCCTAAATGTTGTAGGCAAAGGCATTGAACTGGCTTTGAAGAGGAGTTGATCAGTCTTTGCTACTAACAGTATAAAATGCCTAGCTTGGTATTGCCGCTGGGTGTTTTCGCTTCTTAATATTCGATCGACGCTGACCACAACCGGGATGATTTTTGAGCCAAACAAGAGTACGACAATCCTCATCATTTAAGCGGAACTTGAACAGCTTCAGGAGTTGGGTGTAGTTGCACAAGTCGCGATCGCATTGGATAGGAGAGGTCTTACGGCTGTTAACTCCACTTTGCCTGTTTGGGGATTGCGATACCAATCTGTGGCTTGCACGATCGTTGGAGTTGACGTGGGAGCTTGAGCGATCGCGGATTTGTGAAAAGCCGAGAGATCACGCATATCATTCCAGGAACGATTGTGGCTGACTTCTTGAGTTGGATTTTGAGGAATCCCGCCTCGTCCTGTAATCACAAAACTACTCCCTTCAGTGCCGGAACAGGCAGCGGCGACTTGTTGGTTTGAATCGATGAGTGTGGTGGATAGCTCGACTAAGCCAGAGTTCGGGTCAACTCCTACATTGTTGACATCAACAGTACCATTCACGCTGAATTCAGAACTTGCGGTGATGTCATTTTCTGGGGTTAAGCGATCGCGATATTTCAGCCCAATAATGCCTTGAGTCGTAATCTGGATATTCCCTCCACGACCTTCTACCGCATTGGCAATAATGTCACTATTTTCTAATCCCACGATAATGGGTGCATCGATGGTAATGTTTCCGCCAGTCGAAGTTCCTGTAGCACTCGTAACGATTTGACTACCTTGCCGGAGCAGTAGCAAATCACGGGCTTGCAGCCAGATATTGCCTTGATTACCACCATTGACCTTGGCTTGCAGACTCGCACCATTGTTAAGAAAGACAGTCTCCGCATTGATATTGAGGTTGCCTGCATCGCCGGTTCCGGTATTACTAACAGTAACTTGGGCAGCATCACGAACGGCAATAGAATTTGCAGTAATGTTGACTGAGCCTGCGGCAGCCGAGGAGGAGGAAGAGGCTGTAATGGTACTGGGCAAATATTGACTATTGATTTGAGACAGGGCTCCCCCCTGAACATCGATCGAATTCACGTTCAAGTTCACATTTCCGGCTGCACCTTGCCCCTGGCTAGATGCACTGATTTGTCCTCCATTAAAGACGCGCAGACTGTCCGCTGTCAGATGGATAGTTCCGCCTGTCCCCCTTGCCCCATTGCCAAGGGAAGTAGTAATTCCTGTGAGCGTTTGGCTATATCCATCCACGATTGGATCGCTAACTTGTACCTCCCTAGCTCGAATATCAATGCTTCCGGCTGTGCCTTGTGCACCTGGTAAGGCACCAAAGAATGGGTTGATTTGAGAACCTGCGACTTCACTAGCAATGGCTCCACCCTGAGATAGTTTTAAAAGTCCTGTGTCAATTAAAATATTCCCCCCTTGTCCAGATGATCCTGCTTCCAAGGTCGTGAGAACTGAACTAGATAGGCCACTAAAGGTGGTTCCCTGCATCTCCAAACTCTCGGCAGCCCGAATGATAATGTCTCCAGCTTTGCCATTGCCCCCGATTACACTACCTGCGATACGGCTACCGCCCAGAAGACGTACCCGATCTGCCTCAACCGTGACCTGACCACTCTGATTATTGTTTCCAGCCACAATCACACTCATAATCGTAGTTGCAGTCAATGTGGGTAAAGTTTCAAATCCTCGCATCTCCACATCAGTCGCCCGAACCGTCACATTCCCGGAGCTAGAGTGATTCCCCGCAGTGGCCGATCGCAGAGTAGCCGAATTAGCGACTTGTAAGCGCCCCGTTTCAACGGTTACATTGCCCGCTCGTCCAGTGGCAGGCGGCCCAGGCAGCGCAACAATACCAAATGAATTGCCCACCGAAGTGGAAATCCCATCGAATCCAAAGGGAAAATTAGAATCTGTTGCACCTAAAAGATCAACAAACTCCGTCGTGTTAACTGTAATATCCTGTCCTTCTCCAGAGAAGGTAAAAGATGTCATGTTTGAACTCTCTTGCAAGGTCAATCCCCGTCCTCGCACATTGATGCCTCCCCCAGCAGTCATTCCACTAGCATCGACCAAGGCAGCTTGTTGCAGAGTAATAGTGCCCCAAGTCGCTGCTGTTGCTGGGCTGGCTAATTGCCACGACTGGGTGTTGGTTGCGATCTGTCCATTTCGCAAGGCCCACAGTTCGATTCGTCCTCCAGGGGCAGATATCGTTGCACTACTCAAATCGATCTGACCACCCACCAGTGCTAAGGTTTGCATCGGAGCTACTGCCAGGGTAGGTGGTCGGAATGAAGGATTGGCCGTGGCAGCACCCTGTACTTGAATGGGGCCTGCGTTTGCCCCCATCTGCAAGCCTATGGGTGCGCTGATCGTCAGTAAAGGCGTTCCAGAATTAACCGCGCTAAATTCTGTACCATCCGCAAATTTAACGCTACTAGCTGTCGTTCCGACAAATGACCCGCCCAGATTCAGTGATGCATTTGGTCCAAATAAAATGCCACTGGGATTCAACAAAAATAAGCTAGCAGAACCATTGGCTTGAATCAGTCCATTGATGTTGGATGCAGTTCCCCCCGTGACGCGTGCAAAAATATTCTGCACATCTAAGGCATTGTTGAAACCTGCTGAACCACCCGTGGGTACTGAGAACTGGCTGAAGCTGTGAAAGAGATTGTTGCCAGAACGTGTGCCTCCCTCGATCGTGAAGGCAAGATTGTTCGGAGTTTGAACTGTCGTTGCTAGGGTGTTGTCGGGAATGACTTGAGCATCAACTCGCTCCATTCTGAGAATATGGTCGGTATATCCAAGAGAGATCGTACTGAGTCCAACCCACATTAATCCAACTACAGCCTGCTTCATAACGTTTAACCTTGAATTTTGGAATGTCAAACGTAGAGTGCCCGTGCTTCAAAAAACATCATCTTGCTGTATAAAAAAGATACTGTTGGCAAGCAGAAACTTAGGAAGGGCTTTCAGTTGAGCGAGGTTTGCTGGCACAAGTGGCAGATGGAGTGCTGGAAGTAGGATGTGCTGCAACTAATTCGACTTTTCCAGTTTGAGGATTGCGATACCAAGCCGATGCTTCTACAATCGAGGGTGATGAATTTGGCGACTGAGCGATCGAGGGTTTGTGGAAAGCTGAAAGATCACGCACATCATTCCAGGTGAGATCGTGGGTCACCTCTTGAGCCGGATTCTGAGGCACTCCACCGCGTCCTGTGATCACAAAACTACTGCCTTGAGTGCCGGAACAGCCAGCCGCGACTTGTTGGTTTGAATCGATCAATGTGGTGGATAACTCGACTAAGCCAGAGTTCGGATCAACTCCAACATTGTTCACTTCGACGGTGCCATCTACGCCGATTCCGGAACTCGCAGTGATGTCGCTTTCAGGTGTTGTGCGATCGCGGTATTGTAATCCGATAATGCCTTGAGTCGTAATTTGGATATTTCCGCCTTTACCTTGTGCTGCATTGGCGACAATATCACTATTTTCTAATCCTACGATCACAGGCGAATTGAGCGTAATATTCCCACCGTTACCATTTCCACCCGAAGTTACCGCGATCGCGCTATTGCTCCGTAGCAGTAACAGCTTACCAACTGCTAAATCAATATTTCCGCCATTTCCTGACGCTGTTTGTGCCTGAATGCTAGCTTGACGATCTAATTGAATAGTATTAGCTTTGATGCTCAGCGTACCACCATTGCCATCCCCTTGATTCGTCACACTGACGGTGCCGCGATCTGTCAAGATTAGATTAGGTGTGGAAATGCTAACACTGCCTGCATTTGCGATTAAAATATCGGGAAGCCCAAATTGCTGCCGCAGTTGTGGGTTTAAGGATAGGACAGAAGAGTTGATGCTGCTATTATTGCTCTGATTGTATCCTCTGATCTCGATAGATTCTGCCGCGTTAATTCTCAGATCTCCGCCATTTCCCATAAAGAATGTCGTTGCTGCAAGGGTTCCGCCATCGAGAATTTGTAACCGATCTGTCTCCAGGGTGAGAGCCTTAGCAGTTCCGGTTGCAAACGTGACTGAACCAATAGCGCTCTGGAATCCGAAGCCGTTGCCGCCCGTGATCGTTGTTTGATTGTTGTGAATTGCAACTTGCCCACTCGCACCGCTGCCAAAGGTTGCTGAACTCAAGGAAGCGCCACCGGAAACGACTAAACTATCCCCATTGACCAGAATGTCACCCGCATTTCCCGAACTGTAGTAACTAGAGGTGCTGAGACTACTCACACTCCTAGGATTGCTGAGTGAAAAACCAGATACTTCAATGGCAGTTGCCTGAATGTCAATATTCCCGCTTGTAGCCGTTCCTATCGTTGAAGTATTCAATCCTGCCCCTGCTTGGACAGTTAGCCTGGGAGTAACAACACTGACGTTGCTTCCTGCTGCAATGCCAAACGTTTCACTCCGAATTCCACTCCAAATGCGTGAGTCCGTTGCACCAATCATGTCGATCGCGTTTGAAGCTCGCAGGCGAATTTCCCCACCCGGCAGGTAACCAAAATTTTGTGACAGGATCAGTGAACCATCGGTGAATTGAATCTCTCGCCCTTGAAGCTGTACCGATCCGGCATTAACGCCACTCACGTCGAGAAGCGACTTTTGGGTGAGTTGAATATTTCCAAAGCTCTGATCCTGCTCATAGTCCAATCGATACCCCTGGGCGGTAGGAATGAGGTGAATCAGACCTGCACCACTCAGACTGCCTAATTCGACTCGTCCCTGTGGGGCGCTTAGAGTTGCACCATTGAGATTCAAATTGCCGCCCATCAAGGCGAGGGTCTGTCCTGGTTGAACGCGCAATTCTGTCGCACTGGGAACTACAGCGATGGGAGGCAACCCACTAGGATTGGGATTACTCAGAGCGTGCCCTGTTCCTTGAACAGTAATGGATGCCGGATTGCTCCCCATTTGCAATCCCACAGGAACACTCATCGTTAACAAAGGGGGTGCCATTACATTGTCGGCATACCACTCTGTACCATCGGCAAATCTGAGACGATTTGCAGTTGTTCCCAAGAATGAGCCACCCAGATTCAAACGAGCATTCGCACCAAAGAGAATGCCATTGGGATTGAGCAAGAATAGATTGGCAGTGCCATTGGTTTGAATTAAGCCATCAATGTTGGAGATGGTGCTACCCGTAACACGACTGAAAATATTTTGAATGTTAGTCGCGTTGTTGAAGAGAGCAGAGCCACCTGTGGGAATAGAGAATTCTTGGAAGCTATGGAAAAGATTCGTGCCGGAAGTCGTGCCGCCTGTGATGGTGAAGTCGTTGAGCGATCGTGTGACTTGAGTATTGAGAGTCGTGTCGGGAAGGACTTGTTGCGCTTGAACCGGAAGAGTGAGGGTCAAACACATTCCCAAGAGTACGGAGTGTAGCACGGATCGCACCATAGAAGCTTCTCTTGACAAATAGGAGACTCAGTCAATGTGCCCCAAAAATCATCAAGAGAAATGTTGTGTAAGGAATTTAATTGCAGGGTCGAATTACTTGACACTAGAGCGCAGTTGTAGAGGAGCCGCACAGGTTGCGGCAATGTGAGGTTGAGTCGGTACAGTGGCAACCAACTCGACTTTGCCCGTTTGGGGATGGCGATACCAAGCGGTTGCTTGAGCGATCGAGGGTGATAAATTGGGAGCCTGAGCGATCGCAGGTTTATGAAAAGCCGAGAGATCGCGGATATCGTTCCAGGCACGCTCACTTCTCACAGTTTCAGCCGGATTTTCTGGCATTCCACCGCGTCCTGTGATCACAAAACGGCTGTTTTGAGTCCCAGAACAGCCCGCTGCGACTTGTTGGGTTGAATCGATGAGGGTTGTGGCTAGCTCGACTAAGCCAGAGTTGGGATCTACGCCGACATTGTTAACTTCAACGGTGCCGTTCACGCCGATTCCGGAACTAGCAGTGATGTCGTTTTCTGGCGTTAAGCGATCGCGGTATTGTAATCCGATAATGCCCTGAGTGGTAATTTGAATGTTTCCGCCTCGTCCCTGATCAGCGTTGGCAACAATGTCACTATTTTCTAATCCTACGATAATGGGTGTATTGATGGTAATATTCCCTCCATTTCCCTGTCCGCCTGCCGTTGCCGTAATGCTACTATCGTGACGCATCAATAAGAGATCCCGAAGTTGAAGGTTAATATTGCCACCCTCGCCTGATTGAGCCACCGCAGTAATGCGACTCTGATTTTCTAGCTGGATGTCATTGGCGATAATTTGTACATTTCCTCCAATGCCTGGGCCATCATTTTGGACACTCACAGCGCCGCCATTGCTGAGGCGGAGTGAGGGAGTATTAATCGTTAAAGATCCCGAATTACCACTGGGAATGGGGGGTAATCCAAATGCAGCTTGAATCTCTGGACTGACCTCTTCAGCATTGGAATAGATGCGAGAGAACGTTCCAACCGCATTTCCTGCTGTTCCCTGACCTTCAATCTCGATGGACTCTGAAGCATTTACTTCTACGTTACCCGCTGAACCTGTTGCAGCCGTAGAGGATCCTAAAGATGCACCCCCGGTTATTACTAATCTTGCTGTGTTGATCACGGCACGATTCGCATTGCCAGCCCCCTGGGTATAGGTAGACAGAGAACTTTCTGAAAATGCCACTGGATTGTAACCCGCAATTTCGACTTGTTTAACCGCATTGACTTGGATTGTGCCTGTGTTCCCATCACGCGCAGCAACCGAAATCATTGCGCCAGAATCCAAGACCCTGAGATTTTCTGTAGATAATGCGATGTTACCCGCATTGCCACTGCCAACTGAAAATGTGGCAACTGCTGTGTACACTGCTGGATTATTGTTGTTAAACCCAGTAATTTCAGTCGTACCATTAACGTTGATATTGATGTTTGCTCCAGCAGTGGCGCTTCGGGTTCTAGACATAATTCTAGAGCTATCTCGAAGAAATAGCTGAGCCGCAGAAATGAGAATGTCTCCAACCTGACCACTATTTAAGTTATTACTTTGAATCAAACTTCCTAATTCACCATTGGAAGTATTGCCTTGCAATATTAGAGATCCTTTTGCATTGACCGTGATTCCCCCTGCCGGTTGTGAACCAAGGTTTTGAAGTAAAGCCGCAGATCCTTCTGTCAAGCGAATGTTTTGTCCTTGGAGCTGGATGGAACCATTACTCCCACTAGCATTCAATAGCGATTCCTGCCCCAAATGAATATCGTTAAATTGATGTACTGCTGAGTAATCACCAACCCAGCCCGTTGGAGTGGGTTGAAGTCCAACCGTTCCACGACTGACACTCCCGACTTCCAGATGCCCACTGCCCTGGATAGAAGCAACTCCACCAGAGAAGGTCACTGCACCACCAATCAAGGCTAACGTTTGATTTGCGCCAGCTTGTAAGCCAGTAGGACTGTTAATCGCGCTGGCTTGACCAAAACCAGTGATATCAAATAACTGATTGCCTCGCCCCTGCACAGTAATTGCTCCTGGATTCTGTCCCATTTGTAAACCGATCGGTGCACTCATGGTCAACAAGGGCAGACTACTGGGATTCACTGCACTAAACTCAGTGCCATCTGCAAATTGGATACTATTGGCAGTCGTTCCTACGAAGGAACCACCAACATTCAACTGGGTATTGCTCCCAAACAGGATGCCATTGGGGTTCAGCAGAAACAGACTCGCAGTGCCATTCGTTTTGAGGAGTCCATCAATATGGGAAGCACTGCCTCCAGTGACGCGAGCAAAGATAGTCTGAATATCCGTAGCGTTATTAAAGCTGGCAGAGCCGCCTGTGGGAACGGAGAATTGGCTGAAACTATGAAACAGGTTGCCCCCGGATCGAGTGCCACCTTCGATCGTGAAGTTGAGATTGTTGGGAGTTTGAACTGTGGTTCCTAAGGTAGTGTCAGGAAGGACTTGGGCATCAACTCGATCCATTCTGAGAACAGTGTCGGCATATCCAAGTACAATAGTACTCAGAGTAACCCACATTAATCCAACAGCAGCCTGCTTCATAACGTTCAACCTTGAATTTTGGAATGTCAAACGTAGAGTGCCCGTGTCTCAAAAAAATCATCCCGATTGTAGAAAAAAGATACTCTTAGGAAGCTGAGACTCAGAGAGAGCTTTCAGTTGAGTGAAGCTTGCTAGCACAAGTGGCAGATGGAGTGCTGGAAGTAGGATGTGCTGCAACTAATTCGACTTTTTCAGTTTGGGGATGGCGATACCAAGCTGTTGCTTCTACGAGTGTGGCAGTCTGAGTTGGAACTGGTGCGATCGCGGTTTTTTGGAATGTCGAGAGATCGCGCATATCATTCCAGGCACGATCTCGGCGCACCTCCTGAGTCGGATTTTGCGGCACTCCACCGCGTCCTGTGATCACAAAACTACTGCCTTGAGTGCCGGAACAGCCAGCCGCGACTTGTTGAGTTGAATCGATCAGCGTTGTGGATAGCTCGACTAAACCAGAATTTGGGTCAACTCCGACATTATTGACTTCAACAGTACCATTCACGCCGAATTCGGAACTAGCAGTGATGTCGTTTTCTGGCGTTGTGCGATCGCGATACTGCAAGCCGATAATGCCCTGAGTGGTAATTTGAATATTTCCACCTTGACCCTGCACTGCATTAGCAACAATATCACTATTTTCTAATCCCACAATGATGGGCGCATTGATAGTAATGTTTCCGCCCGTGGAAGCTCCGGTGGCACTCGTGACAATTTGGCTATCCTGCCGTAGCAGGAGCAAATCGCGGGCTGCAAGCCGGATATTACCTTGACTTCCGCCATTGACTTCAGCTTGTAAACTCGCGCCATTGTTGAGGAAAACAGTCCCCGCATTGATATTGAGGTTACCTGCATCTCCAGTTCCGGTGTTGCTGACTGTGATATTGGCTCCATCCCGAACACTCAAACGATCGCTCCGAAGATTGATAGAGCCAGCATTAAAGCTAGTCGTTGAACTCGCAGTGATACTACTGCGAAATTGTCCATCCTGGGAGAAGCCACTAATATCGATATCCCCAGCTTGGAGATTGATACTTCCTGCATTGCCAAATCCATCGGTTGCCGCTGTAATCTGTCCTCCTCGGAAGACTCGTAATCGATCGGTGACAATATCCAAGTTGCCACCTTGCCCAGTCGAGCCATTTTGCACTGAGGTCACAATGCCGCTGATCGCTCCCGTAAAATCTACTAAAGGGTCGCTGACTTCAACTTCGTTCGCTCGAATTACAATATTTCCAGCCTTCCCGTTCCCTACCAAATTTGCAGTAACCTTGGCTCCCTGCTGGATACTCAACCGCCCTGTTGTGATTCTCAAATTGCCGCCATGTCCTGTCCCCCTGGGTTCAACACTGCTAAATAGCCCTGTTGAAAAGGGTCCTCCATCCCAGGTGCTAAACCCGATCAACTCTACCGACTCGGTAGCATTCACCGTTAAGTTGCTGCCATTCCCTGACGCAAAAGCACCCGACGAAAATTGACTACCACCGAAAGCTTGGAACTGCCGAACATTCACCGTTAAATTCCCCGCATCCCCTGAACCGTTGGAATTGGATTGAACAAGCACAAAGTCCTTGGAGAAAAGTCGATCTGCATTGATCGTGAGATTGCCACCCTGACCCTCAGTAAACGTTCCAGTATTGAGAACACTCGGAAAACCATTGCCATCCGGGTTACCATTGATTTCGACCGTTTGGCTCTCGATCGTCAGGTTGCCTGCATTTCCTTGCCCTCTTGTGTTTGCGACAATCGCCCCTGCCTGACTTACGGACAGATAGGGACTGTCAATCTGAATGCTGCCCCCATTCCCGGTTCCTCCTCTGACAACAGCATAAATGCCACTTAAACCACTGGTATCAAAGTCTTCACTACCATAGTAGATGTTGTAGAGAGATAAATCTTCGGTGCCCACAATCTCGACTCGCTCGGATGCCCGAATCGTGATAGGTTTTCCCTGATCCGAGCCAAGCGTATTCGATCGCACTTGTGCCCCTTGTTTGAGGCTCAATTGTCGAGCTTGGATTTGAATCGCCCCCCCACTACTGCCACTGGCATCTACTTGCGCCTTTTGAGTCAGTTGAATATCTTGAAAGCCTGTGGCTCCAGCATAATTCATGACAAAGTTTGTCGGCTCAAGACCCACTTGACTATTCGCAGCAACACTTCCTAGCTCGATGTTGCCAGATGGCGCACTGAGTGTTCCACCCGCTATGGTGAGAGATCCGCCAATTAATGCAAGAGTCTTACCTGGCGCAACTTGGAAGCCTGTTGTGGATTGGTGCGTGATGCTCCCTGGATTGCTGCCAAACTGTAACCCTACTGGCGCGCTTATCGTTAACAATGGGGTTTGGCTCGAATTTACGGCGCTAAACTCCGTCCCATCTGCAAACCGAATACTGTTAGCAGTGGTTCCCACAAAAGAGCCACCAATGTTCAATTGGGCACTGTTCCCAAACAGAATTCCGGCAGGATTAAGCAGAAATAGGCTGGCAGTGCCATTGGCTTGAATCATGCCATCAATGTTAGAAACTGTTCCGCCTGTAACTCGGCTGAAAATCATTGACACATCGAGTGCATTATCGAAAAAAGCTGTGCCACCCGTCGGAACAGAAAATTGGCTGAAGCTATGGAACAGGTTAGAACCATTATTTGGACGAGTTCCGCCTGTGATCATGAAGTTAGGATTTCCGGTCACAACTGTGCCAAGGGTGCTATCAGGCACAACGGCTTGCGCACAAACTTGTTCTGAGATTGCAACTGCCCCCAAGATTGCCAAACACAGCTGGAATATACCCTTCATCACTACTACACTCTTAAAGCTATAGGACGGTAGGTGTAGAGTTCCCTAATTCATCATTTTGTAGTCTATACAAAACTATAAGTAAGCAATGATTGAGAGCGACTGGAGGGAATTTTTTGGCGATTTCCTAAGTTCCGATTTGCGATTAGACTATTAGGAAACATTCAGGAAAAAACAATATGAGTAGCACTCCGCTTCATTTCACGCGAATTGATCTTCCAGCGAATGTTCGATCGCAAATTATCGACATTTTGAATCAGACCTTAGCAAATACACTTGATCTCAAGACTCAAGTGAAGCAGGCTCACTGGAATGTCAAGGGAATGGATTTCTATCAGCTTCATCAGTTGTTTGATGAAATGTCATCCGAGTTGGAAGAGTTTATCGATCTGGTCGCTGAAAGAGTGACTGCTCTGGGTGGCACAGCGCTTGGAACTGCAAGACTTGCAGCGCAGACATCAGAGATTCCCGAATATCCGATCGATATTTTTGACGGAAAATCTCATCTGACTGCTTTAGCAGATCGTTATGCACCCTACGCAAAATTATTACGAGATGGGATTTCGGAAACAGACGATCTCGGAGATGCAGACACAGCAGATTTATATACTGAGATCTCAAGAGCGATCGACAAACGTCTGTGGTTTCTAGAAGCACATTTGCAAGCTGAGGGAACTCCAGTTTCAACCAACGGAAGTTCAGCAGAAACAAAAGCAACAAACGGTAAGAAAAAGTCTAAAAAGTAGACTCATCTTCTTCAAAAGCTGCGAACAATGTTGTCAAAATAACATTGGAAAATAGAAATCCTTCTGGATCAGTGAGTCGGATACTTGCTGCTGTGATTTCGACCCAGTTTGATGTTTGATAGGGTGCTAAACATTTCACAATTTCAGCGATCGCAGCTTCTCCAAATTGGGTTTTGAACTGTGCTAAATCAATGCCTTCTTTGAGCCGTAAGCCAACCATCAAACTATCTAACATCAGATCAGTTTGACTTACTTCGGCTTCAGATTGTGCTGTGCCAATCCAGTCGTAATACTCTTTCAGTTTGCGGGGGCGAGAAACCCGATCGCCATTCAAATAGCTGGTTGCTCCCATGCCAAAGCCATAAAACGATCGATTCTCCCAATACACGCGATTGTGTTGGCATTGATATCCCGGTTTCGCATAGTTGGAAATTTCGTAATGCTCAAAGCCCGCATTCGTCAACGTGCGTTGTGCGAATCGGTATAAATCAGCCGTTAACTCATCAGACGGAAGCGGCTTTTCACCCGGTTTCAATTGCTTTCCAAATGGAGTTTGCGGCTCGATCGTTAAATCGTATGTGGATAAATGTGTGGGAGAAAGCGCGATCGCTTGCTCTAACGACTCTTGCCAACTCTCGATCGTTTGATGCGGCAAACCTGAAATCAAATCCAAACTAAAGTTCTCAATTCCTGCTTGCCGGATCAGATCTACTGAAGTGTAAATATCTTCGACTGTATGTGTTCTTCCGCAGGCTTTCAAAATGTCCGATTGAAATGCCTGAGTGCCTAAACTAAATCGATTCACACCCGCTGATTTGAAGCCTTTAATTTGTTCGAGATCAAACGTTCCTGGATCAATTTCCATTGAAATTTCGGCATCTGAAAGAATGCCAAATCGGCGATCGAGCTTATCTAAAATTTGCTCAAGTTGTGACACCGCTAAAAGTGACGGCGTACCCCCGCCAAAAAAAACAGTTCTTAACGGTTCACCAAAATCATGAGAGCGATCAATTTCTTCACAGAGCTTTTCAATATATTGAGCAATAGTTCCAGAATTCCTGCCATTTCGTTGATCCCCTACAACCGAGATCGGAAAATCGCAATAAAAACAACGTCTTCGACAGAAGGGAATGTGCACATACGCGGAAGTTGGAACATTAAATTCCATAACAATTCACTCATTTTTTAGACCAAAATATTGGTTTTTCAAAACTCTCTGACGGTTGCCTCTCAGAAAGTCCAGCATTTGTATCACAAACTACGACTAAGATACGGTAAACCTCCCATGTAATCGGTATTTGGACACAGGAATCGATAAGCTCTCAAGATATAATGGTGCAAAGTCAAGCCCGATCGCTAAGCCTGACATACTCTAAAATTCTAGTCTGGCGAATTTCTGTCTTTAATTTCGCCTCAGAGACTTGGCACTTGGTTTGACTCGTAATTTTCCCGTACAGACGCGATCAAATGCGTCTCATCTTACCCAATATGCTTGACGCAATCATCATTATTTCATTCATCCTAGCAGGGGCGGGAACTGGCTTTCATGGCATTGAAGCATTGCCGGGAAGTGTACTGCAACAAGTCTCAAATCCAGATGCACTGCGCTGGGTCTGTGCGGGATTTGGGGCAATGTTTGGCTTAGCGATCGGGCTAATCGCGCAAAGCGGATTCCGCCGTATCGAGCGCCAAATCCGTCAACTTCCAGCTTATACGCTTCTGAGTCGCGCGATCGGCTTAGTCATGGGACTGCTCGTTGCCAATTTGCTCCTTGCGCCAACGTTCTTACTGCCGATTCCTCCAGAGTTTTCATTCTTAAAACCGCTGGTTGCTGTAGTTGGCAGCATTATGTTTTCGGTTTCAGGCATGTCACTTGCGGATGTGCATGGGCGATCGCTGTTACGGTTAATCAATCCGAGCAGTGCAGAAACGCTTTTGCTGTCTGAGGGAACGATCAAGCCTGCGACCACGAAAGTACTTGATACCAGTTGCATCATTGACGGTCGAATTGCTGATCTGTTAGATACAGGATTCTTGGAAGGTCAATTGCTCGTGCCGCAATTTGTCTTACAAGAACTTCAGCAAGTCGCAGATGCATCCAACGATCAAAAACGAGTGCGCGGACGGCGTGGACTCGACATTTTGAATCGGGTTCGAGAAAGTTATCCCGATCGAGTGATCATTCATTCAGCAGATTACGACGATATCCAAACCGTCGATGCAAAACTGGTGCGCCTGGCTCAAGAGATCAGCGCAACGCTCTTAACCACGGATTACAACTTGAATAAAGTGGCAACGGTTCAGAAAGTTCCGGTTTTGAATGTCAACGATTTGACCCAAGCGATTCGTCCTTCATACTTGCCAGGCGACAGCATCGACCTGAAAATCTTGCGAGAAGGCAAAGAGCCTGCTCAAGGCATTGGCTATCTAAACGACGGCACAATGGTTGTGGTTGAAGATGGGCGCAGTTATGTTGGTGGTGAGCTGCAAGTCGTGGTGACTAGTTCATTGCAGACCTCCGCAGGTCGCATGATTTTTGCCAAGCCGAAAACATCGGCTGTCGCTTGAAATGAGTCGAGTCCGAGAAAAACAATGTGCGCTCTGTGACAAATCCGCTCCAGTGCTCTACCGTATTCAATACGATGAGTTAGGGGAGTGGATTTTTGTATGTCGAGACTGCTGGAATCAAGTCAGTCAAGACAATCCCTTCTATCTCTATGGCGGCACTTGGAAAGCCCACAAACGTTAAGATCACTAAATTCCTTACTATCCGCCATGTCTCTGAATTCTGCCCAACTGACCGAGATTCGCCAAATTGTTCGATCGTGTGGACAACAAGCAAAAACTCTCTCTGCTGAAAAGTTTGAAGTGTTTCAAAAAGCGCCCGGTGATTTTGTCACCACGGTGGATCAAACGCTCGATCGCCAACTGTCTGAGTTTTTTACCCAGCTTTTTCCTCAAGACGGCATTATCACAGAAGAAAATGCCGACTCTCGAAAACGCTATCAGTCTGACTATCCAAGATTTTGGTGTATTGATCCCCTGGATGGAACGCAGGACTTTATTCATGGCGATCCCGATTACGCCGTTTTAGTTGGACTGTTAGAGCAGCAGCGTGCGATCGCGGGTTGGGTGTACGCTCCTGAGCACGACATTCTTTACTACGGCGGAAAAAATCTTGGAGTCTGGGAAGTTTTGGGTAACGCAGATCCCCAACCTTGCTTTAGCCCGCTCTCACCTCCGAATTCGTATCGCGTCATTATTGGCGACAAGGATTTCAGAAATACATCTGAGAAAATTGGGGCTGCGATCCCTGAAATTGAATTTTTGCGATCCCCTGGTAGCTTCGGCTTGAAAGTAATGAATGTGGTGTTAGGCAAAGCCGAAGTTTATATTTATTTGAATCGCCGCGTCAAAATTTGGGACACGGTGGCTCCGATGGCGATCGCCGAAGCTGCGGGATTAGTCTGTCTCGATCTCGATGGCAAACCGATTGAATTTACGCCGGAAGTTTTGGATTTAGAGAGTTTGGCGCATCAGCAAGCGATTGTCATTGGCAAACCTGCTGCGATCGAGTTTTTGCTGCCGCGCTTAAGAGATGTTCTTGATCCCCAACTCTCATATTGAGTTTGGCTGTGATAGATATCACGGTGAGAAAAAAGGGAACGTTAATACTGACCCCTTTTCTCCATGGATCGCGCAATGCAGACCGAAGTATTCAGTGAGTTATTTCCGTTACTGGCGGCAGCAAATCCAGAAACCCTAGACTGGTTACTTTCTGTCGCAACCGAGCACGAGTACCCCTCTGGCAGAGCCGTTTTGATGGAGGATGCTTGGGGCAATGCAGTTTATTTCGTGGTATCAGGTTGGGTTAAGGTTCGCCGACATTCTGGAACGGGTGAAGATGTTTCGACGCTGGCAATTTTAGGACGCGGGGATTTCTTCGGAGAAATGGCAATTTTAGACGAATCTCCGAGATCGACGGATGTGATTGCCCTCTCGAATGTCCGACTGATGAGCATTTCGGCGCAGCGCTTTATCCAGACTTTGTTCAAAGATCCTCAGTTGCATCATCGTATGTTGCAGTTGATGGTCAGACGGTTACGCCAGACGAATTTTCGTTTTCAGTTACGACATCAACCGCCTGCGATCAAGTTAGTCAATACCTTAGTCAGCTTAGGCGAGAATTATGGACAGACTTCGGGATCAGGAGTTGATATTTTCAATATTCCAGCGAAGGATTTGGCAGATGTGTCGGATATTTCAACCGAGGAAACGAGCAAGATTCTAGAAAAATTAAATAGCAAAGGCTGGATTCAAATTAATCCCGATCAGCAAGTGATTCATTTAGTGAATTTAAAACAGTTGATGCAGTTAGCAACCAAAAAACCTTAGTTCGATTTTAGAGTTGAAATTTCGGTGTCGGGTCGATTGATCCGACACCGTTTTATTTTTGGAATCAGATTCGTATGATAGGGGAGAGCCGTTTTGAGAATTAAGTGAGCATCAGCATGAACCGTGAAGATTTTGATTGGGCAGGATCACAGCAGTCTCAAGAAGTTTCCGATCCTGTAAAACCTTTCACGCTTCATTATGCGATCGCGATGCCTCAGCCAGAGACGCATCTTTTCGAGGTGACGCTACAAATCCGGAATTGCCAATCTGCTACAGTCGATCTCAAAATGCCAGTCTGGACACCGGGATCGTATCTGGTGCGCGAGTATTCTCGGCATCTCCAAGGCTTTAAGTCTGCCTCACCCTGGCGAAAATTAGCGAAAAATCACTATCAAATTTCAACTGAAGGCAAAGACTCAATCGAGCTTCGGTATCAAATTTTTGCGAACGAACTGACGGTCAGAACGAATCATCTGGATGAAAATCACGGCTATTTCAACGGAGCCGCTCTATTTTTCTACGTTCCAGGATTTCAGAATCAGCCGATTCCAGTCACGATCGAGCCTCCATACCCAGATTGGAAAGTTGTCACTGCTTTACCCGCGATCGCGAAAAATACATTCGTTGCAAAAGATTTTGATACATTAGTTGACAGCCCATTTGAGATTGGAAAACATCAATCTTATGAGTTTGATGTGTTAGGAAAACCTCATCAATTTGTGATTTGGGGAGAAGGAAAATTCGATCTCAATCGCTTAATTCACGACACGAAAAAGGTGGTCGAAGTCGAAGCAGAACTATTCGGTGGATTGCCCTACGATCGCTATTTCTTTCTGCTCCATTTAACGGCGAATTCTTTTGGCGGATTGGAGCATAAAGATTGCTGTTCGTTGATTTATTCTCGGTTGGGATTTCGAGCGAAAGACAAATACGATCGCTTTATCCAGCTCGTTGCCCATGAATTCTTCCATTTGTGGAATGTAAAACGAATTCGTCCAAAAGCTTTGGAAGTATTCGACTATGAAGGTGAGAACTACACCCCGTCTCTCTGGTTTAGCGAAGGAACGACCAGTTTTTATGATTTGATTCTGCCGTATCGAGCCGGGGTCTATGATGCAAAAGCCTATTTAAATGCTTTGAGTCAGGAAATTACACGCTATTTGAATACGCCAGGTCGGATAGTTCAGCCGTTAAGTGAATCGAGCTTTGATGCTTGGATCAAACTCTATCGACCGGATGCGAACAGCGCAAATTCTCAGATTTCTTACTATCTCAAAGGTGAGATGGTGACATTGCTGCTAGATTTGGCAATTCGGATCAAACACGCGAACCAACGATCGTTCGACGATGTAATGCGCCAAATGTGGGAGAAGTTTGGAAAAGACGAGATCGGCTTTACTCCAGAAGACTTAACGAGCGTGATTGAATCCGTTGCTGGATTTGATTTGACGAATTTCTTCGATCGCTATCTCCACGGCACAGAAGAACTGCCATTTGATGAATATTTAGCTGGATTTGGATTGCGGCTCAGTTCAAATGCAGGTTCTGCAACGCTGCCTCCATTGACCGGAATGACGGTAAAAACCGAGAACGGGCGAGAAATGATCAAGTTTGTTGAAGCGGGATCACCTGCTCAGAAAGCTCGGATCGATCCGGGTGATGAATTGCTCGCAATCGATGGATTACGAGTTGCGTCAGGTCAATTTGAGGAGCGTTTAAGAGATTACAAACCCGGAGATACGATCGAACTGACGCTGTTTCACGGCGATGAATTGAAAACACGATCTCTGACGCTAGGTTCTCCGCGCGCGACACAATTTGCGATCGAAGCGATCGAGCAACCTTCTTCGCTGCAACAAAGCAATTTTGAAGGTTGGCTCGGTGTACCGTTAAGTGCAGTTAGCCGTTCAGTTGAGAAGTGAATCTGATAGGGAGACAGGAAGCAATCCGAGCCTATGTTCTCCCTACTCCCCACTCCCAAAGTGAGCGCAGTTGACGACTAACTCGATTTCTTCTCCGCCTCATCCGTCTCCGCCTTTTCCGGCTTGAGCAATGGGAAGGCAATGACATCGCGAATGCTCGCGGCATCGGTGAGTAGCATCACTAATCGATCGATACCAATTCCTAAACCTCCCGTTGGCGGCATCCCATATTCCAACGCTGTTAAGAAGTCCTCATCAACGCCTTGGGCTTCTAAGTCTCCAGCCGCTTTTCGAGCAGCTTGAGCTTCTAAACGTTCACGCTGATCTAAGGGATCAGTTAACTCTGAAAAACTATTGGCAGTCTCACGACCGACCATAAATAATTCAAAGCGTTCAACCAGTCCGGGCTTCGATCGATGTGGCTTCGCTAGCGGAGAAATTTCGACCGGATAATCCAAAATAAACGTCGGTTGAATCAAGGTCGTTTCGACTGTTTGTTCAAATGCCTCGTTCAGTAATTTGCCGATCGAAGGACAATCTTCGATATTCTGCAATCCAGCCGCTTTTGCCGCCGCTTTTGCCGCTTCTAAATCGGTGAATGCTGCAAAATCGATCCCAGTCTTTTCCTGCACAATTTCATGCATCGTGACTCGTCGCCAGGGTGGAGTCAGATCAACGGGTTCACCTTGATACGTTAGCTTGAGTGTCCCGATCACATTCTGGGTCACGGTTGTGATGATTGCCTCAGTCAGGTTCATCATGTCGTGATAGTCAGCGTAGGCTTGATAAACCTCGATCGACGTAAACTCCGGATTATGCCGAGTCGAAATCCCTTCATTTCTAAAAATTCGACCCAGTTCAAACACTTTCTCAAATCCGCCCACAATCAAACGTTTGAGATGCAACTCTGTCGCAATTCGCAGATACAACTGCATGTCCATCGTGTTGTGATACGTGATGAACGGACGCGCATCCGCTCCACCCGCTTCACTCATCAACACAGGCGTTTCAATCTCAATAAAGCCTTGCTCATCTAAATAACGCCGAATTCCAGCCGTGATCAAAGCCCGCTTGCGGAAGGTATCGCGCACTTCAGGATTCACAATCAAATCAACGTAGCGCTGACGATAGCGTTTTGCGACATCTGTTAAACCATGCCACTTATCCGGCAAGGGCAACAGCGACTTCGTGAGGATGGTGTACTCTTTCACGTAAATCGATAATTCGCCTTTATCGGTGCGCTTGATGGTGCCTTTCACGCCCAAGAAATCACCTGCATCTGAGAGCTTATCGAGCTGCTTGAATGCAGTTTCGCCCATGTTTTCTTGAATCCGCTTTTTTTCTAAGTAAAGCTGAATCGTTCCGGTTTCGTCTTGAATAGTAAAAAATGCCAACTTACCCAAGAAGCGGCGCAGCATAATCCGACCTGCGATCGCAACTTCGATCGGGTCTTCTTCACCGCTCGGCAACTCAGCAAATTTTTCCTGCAACTGTGCCGCAGAGTGCGTTGATTCCCAGCGATAGGCATAGGGATTGATCCCCAACTGCTTGAGTTGATCAACCTTTTCGATCCGAGTTTGGCGAAGTTCGTCTGACATAGAAATTGAGAGAATGCAGCCTTTTATTATAGAAGTGCAACGGGCAAAGAAGTGGACATCGCAATTATCAATTTGAAATTCACGATCTTTGAAATTCACGATCGCTTCACTCAATGAGGCTCCTTGACACGCTAAGATAAACTTTGGTCTTATCACGCCACATAGGGATGCCACTGTGCTGAAAAGCCTGATTGCTGACTTCAAAATTATTTTCGATCGTGACCCTGCTGCCCGGAACTGGCTGGAAGTTTTGTTTTGCTATCCAGGGCTGCAAGCTTTGATGTTCCATCGCTTCGCTCACTGGTTGTACAAAGTCGGCATTCCGTTTGTGCCGCGCCTGATGTCGCAAATTTCCCGGTTTATTACTGGGATCGAGATTCACCCTGGAGCAACAATCGGACAGGGTGTGTTTATCGATCACGGCATGGGTGTTGTGATTGGTGAAACGGCGATCGTCGGAGATTATGCGCTGATTTATCAAGGGGTAACGCTAGGCGGAACTGGTAAAGAGTGTGGAAAGCGTCACCCGACCCTGGGCGAAAACGTGATTGTGGGAGCCGGAGCGAAAGTTCTAGGCAATATCCAACTGGGTAATAATGTGCGGATCGGGGCGGGATCAGTTGTCCTGCGCGATGTGCCTTCGGATTGTACCGTTGTGGGTGTGCCGGGACGGATTGTTTACCGGGCGGGAGAGCGAGTTGAGCCGTTAGAGCATGGACGACTGCCGGATTCAGAAGCGCAAGTAATTCGGGCACTTGTCGATCGTATTGAATCTTTAGAGCAACAAATTCAGATTCTGCAAACTCGTGATTCTTTAGCTGTTTGCTATGCGATGCCTGCGGCTGAAGCTTCTGAACCTGCTGTCGAAGAGGCTGCGGTTCAGGATGGAGAGGCTTGTCGATTGCGAGATCGCGTGATTGATGAATTTCTCGACGGCGCTGGGATTTAATTTCTGATATCGCACTCCTGTTGGATTTGTCAGATCGTGCAAGTTGGGGGAATGGGGAGCAATTTTCCCTGTTCCCCCATTTCACAGCCGATTGAGGATGGCGATAGATCACTTCTAGAGAGAGAGGGAACTTTCATTCAGATTACGACTATGAATGAAGCGGCTTTATGCTGCCCATAAATTAGACGGAATCAAGGAAACTCTCAAGATGAAAAAGTATTTAGTTCTGGCTTTTTGCGCGATCGTAGGACTTTGTTTTGCGTTTGGTAGCTCTCTATTTTCTTTGCAGGCGACGGCTCAAACTCCTCGCGTTCCTGCAACTCCGGCGCGGCAAGTGAATTTAATTGATGTGGCGTTTGTGAACGAAGCAGCACAGTCTGGCTTAGGCAATATTATGCTGGGTGAGTTGGCACTACAGAAATCGAAGAACCAAGCTGTGCAACAATTTGCCCAAGCTGAAATCAAAGAGCAGCAAGGCGTAAAGGCGAATTTGACGCAAATTGCTCCTCAGATTGGGGTGACACTTCCAACGGCTACAAGTGCGAAGTTTCAAGCTGCAATGGCACGGTTATCTCAGCTTTCTGGGACTCAATTCGACAATGCTTATCTCGATGAAGGTGGGGTAAATGCTCACTTAGAGGTTGCAGCATTGTTTCAGCGAGAAGCTGCTTTTGGACGCAATCCTGATTTGATCAATGTGGTTACGAATGGCTTACCCATCATCAATCAGCATTTCACGACTGCTAGCCGCTTAACAAATTATCAGTTTGCACAAGTGGCGCGACGTTATAACGAAACGCAAAATACTTCGGCTCGGTAGACCTAAACGCGAGCGAGTGAGATCGGACTCAATCAAGTTAGGGGAGTGGAGAAATTACTCCCCACTCCCCACTCTGTCTACCCCTTCATCAGCGATTTAAGGGTAACTTCCGGAGATCGCGGATTCCACCCCAATTCTTGCCGAGCTTTCGTCGCATCTACCCGAACACAGCGATCGTAGAGATAATGCACCCGCTCATTGTCGATTGGAGGTTGCCAACCTGAGAGGCGACCGATGGGATCAAGAATGCTCGCAACGATGCGCACTAAAGCTTTTGGAGCTTCGCGAGGGGCAGGGATTCCGGTTTCTTGGCTAAAGATCTCGAACATTTCTTGGGTCGTGAGATCACCTGCTGAAATGATGTAGTACTCGCCTGATTTTCCGCGATCGACGGCAAGAATCATTGCTTCTGCAAGATCATCGACATGAACAATTCCGGTGACTCGGCTACCTCCTGCCCAGACTTTCAGCCGACCTTTTTGAAATGCACTCAAGACAGGAAGAAAGTGCGGATCATCTTTACCGAAAATGCCAGAAGGCATAACGCTAGCAATCCATAAGCCATCTTTGACTGCTTGATCAACGAGTTGTTGAGCTTCGTATTTCGTACGATCGTAAGCAGAGGAAAATTCTGCTTGAGTGCGCTGAAAGGTTTCGTTAATCACGTTGCCTTGCGTATCCCCAAAAATCCCGATCGTGCTGCAATAGATCATTTTTGGGACATTGACGGCTTTTGCGACTTCTAAAACAGCGCGAGTTCCTTCAACATTTACTCGCTCCATTTCAACCGCATTCACGATTCCAAGTTCAACATAAGCGGCTGTATGAAAAACAACATCTACACCCGTCATGGCTTCCGTTAAAGCCGCACGATCGGTAATGTCACCATAAACAAAGTTGACATCACAGTCAGCAAGACGAGAGACATTACTAGATTTGCGAACCAATCCAGTGACTGAATCGCCTCGGGCTAGTAGTAATTTGACTAAATGAGATCCAGTAAATCCATTTGCTCCAGTTACTAATGCTCTCATAATTGCTTTTCGTACATGCGATAGGTTTTGTAGATTTTACCGCCTGATGCTTCGATCAGTTTTCTGGAGCGATCGTTGTCCTCGTACACCCAGGATAGTTCTGCTCGTTTGTAGGGTTTGCCTTTTTTGATTCCTCCTTGAAGTCCTAGATAGATTAATCCAAGCGGCACAAGTTTTCTCTGAAATTCGGGTAAGGAACAAATTGCAATCACCCGACCTTGATTAATCTGCCGACGATACCAGAGGAATTTAAGAATTCCGAGCCAATTGAGCTTGCCGTTCACGTATTTCAGCGGGATGTTGTAATCAGGTAATCCCATCCAGAAGCCAATCATTTCACCGTTGTATTCTGCGATCGGAAAGACATCGGGATCGACTAAATCTTGCAGCGATCGCGCTTCGTCTAAGAATTCTTCTAACGTTCGAGGGGTCGAACTCCAATTATTCGCAAATGCTTTATTGAAGAGGTTATATAAGCTCACACAATCTTGCTCAAATTCCTCGCCTTTAGTTCTTAACGGTCGGAATGTGACTCCTGATTTACATGCAATTCTATAGCCTTTTTCAAACTCAGGAGAAAGAGGTTTATCAAGTGGGAAATCATAGGCATAGGCATCTTTTGCTTTTGTCCAGCCGAGTGTTTCCAGATAAGTTGGATAGTAGGCTGGATTGTAAGGCATCATAACCATTGGAGGTGAGTCAAAGCCATCGACTAGAAATAAACAGTTATTGTGAGTCGAGAGATCAATCGGGCCTCGAACTTCGGTCATGCCTTGCGATCGCAACCAATTCTCTGCAGCTTCAAATAGTGCTTTTGCGACTTCAATATCATCCACGCACTCAAAGAAACCAAAGATCCCGATCGGTTTTCCTTCGCGTTCTACTAAGCGATCGTTCACCGCTGCGACGATTCTCCCGATCGCGGTGCCTCGACTAATCGCAATAAACTGTTTGAGCCTGCCGTATTGGAAAAAGGTATTTTCAGGCTTGAACTGCTTCGCAACATCGCTCCGTAAAGGAGGAACCCAGTTTGGATCTCCGGAGTACACAACCCAAGGCACATTGACAAACATGTCTTGCTCAGTTGCAGATGTCACCGGAAAGACTTCAAAGGTTGGCATGATTCTTGACCAGTTCTTCACTGCTGACTATACACTGGCAGAATCCCCGAAGCAATTTTTAGATTATGGGCTTGCATAAGTTTCCTGATTTCGCAAACTCGACGATCGCTCAATTCCCGCTATCCGATGTGCAACTCGCAGCGCTGAAGTAATGGCTCCCTCATGCAAACCATCTCCAAGATATGCGCCAGCATGATACGTATTGTTTTCTCCATTAGTGCGGATGACCTCATCTCTGTATCGAAAAGCGTCTACCGTATAGAACGGAGTATGGTGCTGTTGAATATGTAGCACCTTCGCAGGATCAATCAAACTCTCCAGATTAAACGCTAAGCTATACTGCACCGATGAGGAGATGCCGCAGAGTTGATTGAGATAAGCGTTATATCCCCATCCTCGGTCAGTTTGAAAGAAATCAAATTCTGAAAATTGCTTCACCCCATGCCGTTGATACATTGAACTATCTGTATGCATCAGGGTTTGAGCATAGCTCTCTTTCCAATTCGCAAACCGTTGAATTTCTTCTGGCGTTGGATCACCCAGTAATTTCAAGACTTGATCAGGCGGCGTTGCAAATACGACTCTATCAAAGACCTGTGTTGCTCGATCGCTGAATGCAATTCTGACACTATTGGGTGTTCTGAGAATCTCTGTAATCTTGCAATTGGTGAAGATCTCGCCCTGAAAACGCTCTAAGATCTTTTTGATATAAGAATAAACACCGCCTTTAATTCTGACCCAATCGACGAACACATAATCTCGTAATGCTGGAATTGCTAGCTCTGCGGGAAAGTTATCGATCGAGCTAAACGGCATCGAGTAGCTATACATGCTGAGCAACTTCAGCCAGTCCATTTGAATGCACGATCGCTGCCAAAATTCAGACATGGATTGCCCATGTAGTGATTGAGGTGTAGCACGGCGCGTCTTCCTCCACAATCCGATTGAGCGAGCATAAAGCAGAGTCAAGTTGAATGTCTCGATCGCGCGTCGCATTCCAGTAAAATTCTGCTGAATCACACCTCTTGATAGAAAGTGCCGCCCATTCTGAAAATACAACGCAGAACCTACCTGAACAGGCTCTAATTCTACTTCTAGCTCTTGCATCAATTGCAGAAAGTTCCGAAAAGCAACTGGAAATTCTAGTACACCGCCTTCTAGTACCTGATTACAGTCAGAGCAGCTAGGCTGAACGTTTTGATTCAGCGTGCGAATGTGTCCGCCTAAAATTGGCTGACGTTCAAAAACGCTTACTTGATGACCTTGTTGATCGAGCAAGTAGGCAGTGACTAACCCGCTTGCTCCGCCGCCTACGATCGCGATTTTCATAGTTGTATTTCCAGATGAATCGGACGTTTTGACCTACGAATTCTTAGCCTTTCGATAAAATCACATCGCCTGATAATCGTTGATACAAAAGTGCTCCCGTCCAAAAGGTCGGAGCAAATCCGGGATATCCAGATGAAGCATTACAGAAGTAGAAGTTCTTGAGCGAGGTTTCGTGATTGAGTCTGCCGAGCGTCATGTTTTTTGGGGTTAAACTTGAGCCGTAGGAGTTCCCCTGAGGACATCCACAAAACCGTTCATTTGTCGTTGGGCTTCCGGTTACTTTGAAGACGATATGCTCTCTAAAATTTGGAACATAGTACTGCTCAACCACATCTAAAATCGAGTCTAAGATCTCTTCTTTTTTCTGGTAGTACGCTTTACGATCGCTCTCCTTCAACTTCCGAAAGTACTGGTAGTTCGCAACCGTCAGAAATTCAACAATCTGACAGTCTTCCGGGCAATCTCGGTGTGTGTCGCTCATCAATGTGGGTGTTGTAATCGCAAAGCTAGGACGAGAAAAATCATTCTTCTCATACATCTCATAGAAAGCTTCGTTTAAGTCTGGATGCTCCGTGTGAAATGTATTCCATCTTCCAAAGCCATAGTCTCGCAAATCTAAATCTTTCACCACACAGTACGCCATGTAGTTTGAAGGCGAATAGTCATAGTTCAGTTTTTGCCGAATCGATCGCGAAAACTTCTCTTCTCCAATCATTTTGGCAGCTTTCTTCGGGTCGATGTTACACACGATCGTATTGCCTGTAAATTCATGCAGTTGATGCGTAACGCGATCGAAGGTTTGCACCCCAATAACTGCATTATCCTGAAGCATAAAATTGGTAACTTCCTGATTAAGCAAAACTTCGCCGCCATTTGCTTCGATGACTTTGACGAGGGAATTGATCACATGCTCAAAATGCTGCACAGGGTAGAATGCGCCATTTTGATACCCTGTAAACAGAATCACCCAGGCATAAAAGGATAATTGATCTGGTGGTAGTAAGAAGTCTTGCCACTGCAAAGCTAGTAAGGTTTGTGCTTCTTGCGGCAGCTTGAATTTATCAAACACATCCTGAAGTGTGCTATTGAGATAGAGCACTGTAGAGAATACTTCTCCAGAATGCTGTAACAATTCAACTGGATTGATCGGCGGCGATAATCGCTTTAAGCCTGCACTAGTCTTTTCTACTTCTAAAACAAACCGACGAATTTGATCGGTTGCTTCAGGGAAAAGGGCTGATAATCTACGAATCAGTTCTTGCGGGTCTGAAGGAATGTTTAGCTTGTAACCAGGCATCCGCATGTGGTCGAATCCATCGGGATCGTACCGATTAAAGGTGACATCCTGATCTAAGCCTAGTTTTTTTAAGACTCGATTGACGGTTTGCCCTTCTCCACAGTCCCAAACATAATGCAACTGGGCATTAAAACGATACTTCTTGGCTAAGGTAAACGTATGCCCAAACCCGCCTGGATACTCATGAGCTTCTAAAAGCTGCACTTTTTTGCCAGAGTTTGCCATTAAAGCTGCAAAGACCAATGCGGATAAACCACTGCCCACAATCAGATAATCCGTAGTCATGGGACATTTCCTGCAAGTGTGATTAACGAGTAAAAAAGCCTTGTTCGCTTGATATTGACGGATGCAATGAATTTACTCATCCATCTCTAGATAGGGGCACGATCGCGCTCTTATCTGCGATTACTGAGACAAGAAGCCAGCCAATAGCAGAGGAACGAGCAATAGAGCAGCAACAATCAGAAGCAATGTGCCAGGCTCAACAGTGAAAACCCACGGTTTTTTGGGATCAGACATTATTTACTCCTGCGTTAAGTAATCGTTGACAAATTGTTGACGGGTCATCGGTTGTCGCAAGATTAAACCTTCGCCGCCTAGCGGATTGTCTTCATTCAATGGTTTCCCTTCTACAGACAAGTACATTTTGGCTTGTGGATCAAGACTGGTCGCCGTATAAAGCACTTGTGCGACTCGATAGATCATCGAAGTACTGCCACCGCCTTGTGTAAATTCTTGCGAAAGGTTGAGGTGAATGCCTTCAGGTTTGATCTGCAAGCTTAACAATCGGGTTCCTTTGGGAATCGTACTGTCTAAGCGATCGAGCTTCGGATGCGTGAAGAGATAATTGAGTGCTTCAGTCAGGGTAGCAGTTTCAGTTCGTTGAGGAACGCGCGACATGGCAACTGGAACCATCTCAATCTGTTGTCCTCTAGCTTGTAGCCAATAAACTTGAGCAGGCGGCTCAAAGATCGGTTGGGTGACCGTTTCTTCCCCAGATGGAACCCGTTTCGGTGCAGTAGGCGCAGAGAAAATTGGAGTCTTTGAGGTTGGCTGAGCTTTTGCTGTCGAGTGTGGACCTGTACTCGGAACTGTGTTTGCAGATTGCTCGATCTGAGTCGAGGGTTGAGACTGTATCACCAAGCGAGGATGGTTCGTTTGCCAGATGATCCAAGCCGTGCCTCCGGTTAAAGCTAAAAGCAGCGATAATCCAGCAATGACATCAGGATGAGGGGAACGAGGGATCTGAAGTTTCATAAGACACTCCTGTCCGGAGAATCATGGTTCAGAGGCAGGAACTGCTCTCTTAGCTTTTACTCTAAATCAAAAAATTGAGGAACTTGTGAGGATGAAATTGTAACGGTTTGCGAAACTGTTTCATTGAATTTTTGTTACCAATTCTTTCTAGAAACTGTCAGCATCTTCAGACTGGCACACAATAGAAATGGCAACCTGGCTATCAAGAGGCGTTATGAGGATTCTAGTCATTGAAGATGACGAACTAACGGCTCAGGCATTGACTACGATTCTTACTGCCCACCACTATGCTGTAGAAGTCGCGAAAGATGGCAAATCCGGACTCGCACTCCTCGACAGTTTTGAATACGATCTATTAATTCTAGACGTTGGACTGCCGGACTTAAACGGGATCGAAGTTTGCCGACAAGTCCGCAGTGCAGCCCCGACCCCTGACAAACCCCACACTCCTCAACTTCCGATTCTGCTCCTCACGGCTTACCAAAGTCCTCACGATCGCGCACTTGGACTGGATGCAGGCGCGGATGATTATGTCGTAAAACCTTTTGATGAAGAAGAATTAGTCGCCAGAATCCGCGCACTGCTTCGTCGAGCGAGTTCGACAGGGACTCCGATGCTCGAATGGGGAGATTTAGAATTAAATCCTAGCTCTTGTGAGGTCAGTTACGGTTCTACACCGTTGATCTTAACGCCAAAAGAATACGGACTCTTAGAACTCTTCTTACGCAACAGTCGCAGAGTTTTTAGCTGTGGCAATATTCTCGAACATTTATGGGCTTATGATGCGCCGGGAGAAGAAGCCGTTAGAACGCATATCAAAGGCTTGCGTCAGAAACTCAAAGCAGTGGGCGCACCTGCGGATTTTATTGAAACGGTCTATGGGATTGGATATCGGCTCAAACCTTTAAGCAATGCTGCTCTACTGACATCGACGATTCCGACTTCGGTCGAGCAAGAAGTTCGATCGAAGCTCGGAGCAGTTTGGACAAGCTATAAAGAGCGGATCAATGAACAGATTGCAATTATCGAGCGCGTTGCTTGTGAGTCTGATTGGACACTACAGGCATCAGCGACTCGACAAGCCCATACCTTAGCTGGAGCTTTGGGCACGTTTGGGTTTACAGAAGGCTCACAGATTGCTCGAAACATCGAACAAATCTTGGCAGGATGCCCCTTAAAGCCAAGAGCATTGACCCAACTGCAAGAACTGCTTGCGACGCTCCGTCGAGTCATTGATGTTCCAGCTTCGAGTTCTGCTCCGATTTGTCCAGAAGTCACTCCGGCGATCGCGAATCTAGCAACTGTTCAGTTGCCCTCTATCCTGGTCATCTCGCAGGATCGTGATTTTCTGGATGCGCTAGAGAGTGAATTTTTGTTGTGGAACTATCAATGCACGATCGCGACGACTGCGAAAGCGGTAATCAAGATTTGCCAAAATGATGCTCCTAGCCTTGTTCTCCTCGATCTCGACTGTTTTGATTCGATCTCAACCAGCATGGCATTGCTGACTTCGTTGCAGCAATGCTGCTCGACGATTCCAACGATTGTCCTAACCTCGCACAATGAACTGACAGAACGCCTAGAAGTTTCCCGACATGGTGGACGATTACTTTTACAAAAAACAACTCCGATTCCACAAGTCCTAGAGGCAGTCTCTCAAGTCCTTCAACGCGCACTACCCACACCATCGAAGATTCTGGTTGTCGATGATGATATCGCTCTCCTTGATGCTTTGACAGTCCTGCTTAGTCCTTGGGGATTGAAGGTGTATACGCTCAATGATCCGCATCGCTTTTGGGAAACTTTAGAAGCGGTTTCGCCGGATGTGTTAGTGCTTGACTTAGAGTTTCCTGATTTTAAGGGGATTGAACTCTGTCAAGTCGTGCGGAACGATTTGCATTGGCATCACCTACCCGTTGTGATTCTGACTGCTCATTCAGAATCTGAAACGATTTCTCAAGTCTTTGCTGCGGGTGCGGATGATTTTGTTAGTAAACCGATCGTGGGTGCAGAACTGGTCGCCCGGATTCTCAATCGGTTAGAGCGGGTCAGACTCGTTCGACAAATTTTAGACACTGACCCGCTGACTGGCGTGATGAATCGGCAGAAATCGACCCAAGAACTAGAAGCATTTTTACGATCGTCGGATCGGTCTCACCAATCTGTTGCGATCGCGGTAATTGATGTCGATCATTTACGCAGTGTCAATGCCCAATATGGTCATGCCGCAGGCGATGCGGTCTTGCGGCAATTTGGGCATTTACTCCAGCAATCGTTCTGTAGCGAGGACATTGTTGCACGCTGGGGTGGAGAAGAGTTTGTGATTGGCATGTATGGCGTAACGCGCGAAGATGGTGTGCAACGCTTGATGCAAGTGCTAGAGCGATTGAATCAGCAAGCTTTAACGACCGAGAACGGAGAAATCGTACATGTGAGCTTTAGTGCTGGAGTTGCACAATATCCCGAAGATGGCAAAGACTTAAAAACTCTCTATCGCACAGCAGATTTAGCGCTGCGTCAAGCGAAACGCTTGCGAGAGGAAACCCATTCTCAGCATACGATTAGCTCAATTCTCCCAGCCGAATCGGATGTCGTTTTAAAGTCTTGAGCGATCGTGCTTCCTCACAAGTTCCTCACAGTGTTTTTTTATCCTGAACTTAGAGCGATCTTCCCTCGCTCTCATCGAAAGAACGCCAGGAGGAACAGATATGTCGCTGATTCATTGGCAACCGCTGAAAGATTTGGAAACTCTGCGTCATCAGATGAATCAGATGTTTGATACGTGGACGCATCATGACACGGGAGGTGCACCGGGACGTGGAATGACTTGGACACCTGCGATCGAGTTGAAACAAACCGAGACGGATATTGTTCTCAAAGCAGAAGTCCCAGGTGTGGATGCGAAAGATTTAGATGTTCAAGTGACCGAGAATGCTGTGTCGATCGCGGGTAGCCATCACGCTGAAGAACGAACCGAAACCGAAGGCATGGTTCATTGTGAGTTGCGTTATGGTCAGTTTCAGCGTTGGGTTCCACTACCAACACCTGTCCACTATGAGCAAGCTAAAGCAGACTTCAAGAATGGCATTCTTACTTTGACCTTGCCGAAACTTGAACCCACTCAGCAACCTGTGTTCAAAGTAAATCTAGAAGCCAAGCTGCGCAACACGGCAACTCAAAATCGTCTCGATGATGAACATCGTCAGCAGACCGTGCATCGCCGAGCGGAAGATGCGCTGGAAACGATGTCGGAAGGCGATTTGGATCAAGCTGTTCGAGAAACTGTGACTCAGGATCGACAACACGAAGAACATCGGCAGGACGCTGTTCATATGCGAGCAAAGAGCGAAGGCTAACTTGATTTTGAGGAGAAATGGTATGTCTACTACACACGATCGATCTCTATGGCAAACGGTGAAATCGATTCCGCATAACGTGATTCAGTTTATGTCAGGCGCGATCGTTCGGATCTTTGGCACGAGTGATGATGACTATCCTGCCACTGGGGTGCAACCGTTTGAAGGAGAACCAACCAAGGAGAAACATTTCTAACTTGGCTGTTTCTAACTTGACTATGGAAGGCTGGTGAGGAGTGACAAAAGCTGAGAGGTTTGATTACTATGATCAAGCCTCTCAAATTTTTGGTGATGAAGACGAATGCGGTTCGAGTTCTAGATAACTTAGGAATCTCTTACGAACTCAAAGAATACGAAGTTGATCCAGATGATTTGGCAGCAGAATCGGTTGCCAAAAAGATTGGGTTGCCTCCAGAACAAGTGTTCAAAACGTTAGTCGCGCGCGGGGATAGAAATGGCATTTGTCTTGCCGTCATTGGGGGCGATATGCAGCTTGACCTGAAGGCACTGGCAAAATTAACGGGCGATCGCAAAATTGAAACTGTCGCACTCAAAGAAGTTCAACCTCTCACAGGTTACATTCGCGGCGGAGTCACGGCACTCGCTTGTAAGAAGGATTACCCCGTTTATGTCGATGAATTGATTGAACTGTTTGACACGATTTCGATTTCGGCAGGAATGCGCGGATTGCAGATTTTATTAGCGCCGAGCGATTATCTTCGGGCGGTAAAGGGGACGTTGGGAGCAATTGCACAAGACAAACCGGCAACTTAATTCGAGAAAAAATGGTCTTTTTGACATAAGCTAAAGCTTGCTGATTGTTTAAAATTCTCACCTCCATGATTTCTAGTGAATTGTCGATCGCGCTACCCGTAACTGTTCAGCCTGATGTGTCGATCGTCGTGCCCATTTATAACGAGGTTGAGAGCATTCCGAGATTGCTAGACGCGATCGGGACAAGTGCGAGCAATGCAGGCTTGAGCTACGAAATTATCTGCGTGGATGACGGATCTAGAGATGGTTCGGATGCACTCTTAAAACAGCAGGCGCAACTGCGGAATGATTTGAAAGCGGTCATTCTGCGGCGAAATTATGGACAAACTCCGGCAATGGCAGCCGGATTTGGGCAGGCGCGGGGCAAGGTGATTATTACTTTGGATGGGGATTTACAGAACGATCCAAGTGATATTCCGAATCTTTTGCAAAAGCTTGATGAAGGATACGATTTGGTCAGTGGTTGGCGCAAAAATCGTCAGGATGCCTCTCTGACTCGCGTTTTGCCCTCGAAGATTGCAAACTGGCTGATTGGCAAGGTAACAGGCGTACAACTGCACGATTATGGCTGTTCCTTAAAAGCGTATCGATCTGAACTGGTTGCCGATATGAATCTCTATGGCGAATTGCATCGGTTCTTGCCTGCTCTCGCGTTTATTGAAGGTGCAAGAATTGCAGAAATCCCGGTGAAGCACCATGCACGGCAGTTTGGTCAAAGCAAGTATGGACTCGATCGAACATTTCGGGTTGTGATGGATTTGCTGACGGTTTCGTTTATGCGGAAGTTTTTGACCCGTCCAATGCATGTGTTTGGATTGTTTGGATTAGCTTCGTTGGTTGCGGGACTCTCGATCGGACTTTATTTAGCATTGATCAAAATTGGCTTTGGCGAAGATATTGGACAGCGCCCACTCTTGATTTTGGCAGTGGTGCTGTTTCTAGCAGGCTTGAATCTGTTTAGTTTTGGCTTACTCGCTGAAATTTCCATGCGAACCTATCACGAATCGCAAGGTCGCCCGATTTATCGGATTCGGGAGATTGTGGGACGCGAAGAGTAGATCCGTTAGGACTGCGATCGCCGTCTTAATACGTCTGCTAACTTTGTGAATGACTCCGGCAAAGGTGCGATCGCTTCAATCCACTCCTCGCGAGCTGGATGAATTAATTTCAGTTGCCAAGCGTGTAAAGCTTGTCCTGGAAGATTTACACCGATCGATCGTCCTGAACTATAAAGTGGATCTCCAACAATCGGATTTCCCATAAAAGCGCTATGAACTCGAATTTGATGGGTTCTTCCCGTTTCTAGCTCAAACTCTAACAGCGTATAGTTTCCCAATCGCTCTTTAATTTTCCAATGGGTAATCGCGCGTCTGCCGCCTTTTTCTTCGGGAACGATCGCTTGTTTTTGGCGATCGACAGGATGCCGCCCAATCGGTTGATCAACCGTTCCACTCTCTTGCTTGGGTGCGCCATAGACGATCGCGTAATAGTCCCGCCGCGCTGTTTTGGTTCGGAATTGCTCTTGCAGATGATGAAAAGCTAATTCTGTTTTGGCAACGACGATCGCGCCTGTTGTATCTTTGTCCAGTCGATGCACGATTCCTGGACGTTGAATCCCGTTGATGCCTGGCAAACTTTCACAATGAGCTAGTAAAGCATTCACCAATGTTCCTGAATCATGTCCAGCAGAAGGATGCACGACCATACCTGCTGCTTTGTTGACAATGATCAACGAATCGTCTTCGTAGAGAATGTCTAATGAGATCGCTTCTGGCTTGAGTTCAAGCGGTTGAGCTTCGGGCAGTTCAATCTGAATGAAATCTCCATCTTCGACCTCTGATTTTTTTGACTTGCACAGTTCACCATTGACTTGCACATGCCCTGATTCGATTAATTTTTGAATCCGCGATCGCGACAAATCAGGCAGTTGATCCGCCAGATATCGATCGATGCGAATATCACTTTCTTCGACGTAAAATTCAATCAACTTTAAGGTACTTTCACCAAACTATCTACGCTACATCTTACTGTGATTTATCTACTGAAATGACTTTCTCTAGCTCTAGAATCAGAACGGGTAAGCTGTTCACAACAGTATCCCAGACCACATTCAGATCAAGCTCATCGTATTCGTGGACAAGCCGATTTCTCATTCCATTGATCGCAATCCAGGGAATTGTCGTTAAAGCTTGTTGAGTTGCTTTAGAAATTCGGTTTGATGCTTCTCCAATAACCAACAGTCTACGAATCACGGCATCTTGAAATTGCAAATCAGTTGCCAATTCATTTTTTGTCCGTCCAGCAATGTAATTCATCACAATCTGGGCAGATTGCAACATATCAAGCAGAGATTGAAGGTCGCGATCCATAAATAATTTGAGCAGACGAGAGAATGGCATTTCGACGCAAGTAGTTGCGACTCGTTTCAATCCCGTGACGAGTGACTAAATCAACGTCTCGATGAAAAAGGGTTTTTAGCTCGTTCTCCATATAAGTTAAGTCAAATAGAGTCGGATGAGCATCTGGATGAAATTGCACCATTACGTCAATATCGCTATCTGAGCGAAAATCTTCCCGTAGAACGGAACCAAACAGAGCAAATTCAATCACTTGCCAGCGATCGCAAAACTCAGCAATTTTCTCCATTGGTAGCTCGATCGCAATCATGGCAGAGCATCTCCATTTCTCAAAGTATTTGGAAATTGTGGACGGCACTCAGACAAAATCTCATGTAAGTTCACAACGTTACCAATTACGGCGATCGCTGGCGCACCAAAATTTGCGGCTTCCATCTGTGCAGGCATCGTCGCTAAGGTTCCAATCAATTCCTCTTGCTCCGGTCGAGTGCCCCATCTGACCATCGCGATCGGCGTTTCTAAACTCAATCCACCTTGATTTAACTGTTCAATAATCGTCGGCAAATTGTGAACGCCCATGTAAATCACGATCGTTTCTGACCCTTGAGCGATCGCGCTCCAATTGACTGCCGGACGATATTTACCTGCTTCCTCGTGCCCGGTTACGAACGTCACCGATGAACTATACGATCGATGCGTCAGGGGAATTCCTGCATAAGCAGGAGCCGCAATTCCGGAAGTAACTCCAGGAACCATTTCGACAGGCACCCCTGCATCAATTAGATCCGTCATTTCTTCGCCACCACGCCCAAAAATAAACGGATCGCCCCCTTTCAAGCGCACCACGATCGCTGCTTCTTGAGCTTTATCGATCAATAACTGATTAATTTCAGACTGTGCCATCGAATGCCGTCCGCGACGTTTTCCAGCATCGATTTTCTCAGCGATCGGATTGATCATCGCTAAAATTGGCTCACTGACCAACGCATCGTAGACAACAACATCCGCGCACTCTAACAAAGTCTTACCTTTCAGCGTCATCAAACCGGGATCGCCAGGTCCCGCACCGACTAAATATACTTTACCGATACCAGCCGAATGTGTTGTATCTACCATGAGTGTGGCGAAGTTTGCGAAGGGGGAAAAACCGAGTATGGCTCAGTCTACTCAATTTAAGAGTCTACTCAATCTTAAGAAGTGATATCTACTACGTTTGAAACTGGATAATTGAAAAATTGTGAAATGATTATCTCAGAATACTAGCGGACTGCGTTGATCGCATTGCTAATTCTGGCGCAATCCATTCCACAATCAAATTGACGAGATCCTCGCAAAAGTCAAAGGCACTGAGTAAATGCAAAGACGAGTCTGGATATTTCTCAGCCAACGTTTGAACCGAAGCCGCGATCGCATCAGTTATCCCGCCTGAGAAGAGAAAGTAAGGCAAAATCACAATTTCCTGACATCCCTGCAATTCCGCCAAACGTGAATCTAATTTCGGCTCAACTGACCAATACGCAGAAACAGCATCGATCGCGGTTGCAAGTTCTTCAATGACAGCGTTTCCACCAGGGCGACGGCTTCCATGAGACAGCAGAATTCTTGCATCTGAAGGAATCTGACGAATTCGCTTGGCTAAAACTTTCTCCAATCCTGCATAACTGCCCAGATGAGGCATCACTTTGAGTTCGGCTGAAATGTTCGATCGCGCGATCGCAATCTGCTCTGGAATGTCTTCCATCACATGCACGCCAGGTAGCAAAAAGAGAGGCACAATCTGGATTTGAGAGAGGTCAGGATGCTGACGGCTAAACTCCTCGATTTGCTCATGTAAGGGAGTGGGAGCGCATTCTAAAACAGCCGCTCCTACTGGAGTAGAAAGTTGCTGTTCGATGCGATCGCGCAGTTGATCGATCGCGATCTGGGGGCGAATATCCCGACTTCCATGTGTAACGAGAAGATAGGCAGAACGCAAGACTTAAGCCTCTCAAGAATTGTGAAGTTACGTAACATAATAGCGTTTCTGCTTCTGCTCTAACCGAGGATCAGAAAGATTTTAATCAAAGGCGATGAGAAAGCGACTGCTGCTATTGATTTTGGGTTTCGCATTACTGCTGACTCAACGTGCAAGTGCTTATACCCCTGCACAGCCTTACTCACTGTGGTTTTACTTTGATCGTGCTCCTGAAGCGGTGCAATTTGTGGAATGCAAATCGACAAGTTCTCTGCTCTGTGATCAGCCCAAGTTATTAATTCAGTATGGGAACTGTACCGATGTCGTCTGTTTGAAAACGCAGCCCGTTTTGCGATCTCCATACAAATTTGAATGTGCAGAAACGGCTTGTCTCTATCAGGAACCACTTCAGAGTCAAGGTTCTAGAGATCCGATCTTTCAATTGATTGTTCAATTTTCCAATCAAGCTCGCTCCACTCCGCCTTTTACGGCTGATTTTCGTAGTCGGATTGCGGGATATCGCGATCGCCATTTCACGGTAATTCGTCAGAATCAATCGCTCCAAGTCGAACCTGACGAAGCAATGAAGCCAACCCGTTGGGAAGTGTTTGGCATCGCATTGACGATTACACAGTGCAGTGAATTCGCGATCGCGCTGCTCTGTTTGGGTGTTCTCAGATTTAATCGATCTCAAGTTGCAAGAGTGTTGCTCTGGATCGGATTTGTGAATCTACTAACCTTTCCAGTCGTGTGGTTTTTCTTTCCATCTTTGCAAGCGTTTCAGTATCGATCGACTCGCGTCTTTGGTGTATTCAGTTTATTCAATGCGATCGGGTTTAGCCTGGCACTGGTTCATCAAAAAACAATTACGACGAAAACAATCATTAGAACTGGAATCGTCTGGTTTTTCTGTTTACCGATCGTACTAATTGCTGCATTCTTGTTCGCGGTGCTGGTTGGTTATGCAGAATTTCTACCGACAGCTTTAGGCGTTCCCAGTCTGATCACACTGATGACTTCTCAAATCTGCGTGGCGATTTGGGAAGGATGGTTATTAGCGCGATCGCAAAGTGGTCTATCGAACTATCATTCTCACTGGTTAAGTTTGTTGATCAATCTATGTAGTTTTCTATCCGGCTTAGCATTACTTCCTACATTGCAGCAGGTTGGGTGAGCGAATTATTTCGGTACCACTTTTAAAATAATCGGCGCATCTGGTACATCCATCGTTACTCTTCTCGGAGCCGAAAATGTCGCTGTTGCACTCGACGATCGATTCGGTAAAAAGGTCGCTGCTGCTTTAGTTGGAGTCAACAAATTCACGGTCACTCGCTGAGTTTTGATCGCGTCTGTACTTTCGGTGTTCAGCCACATGACTAAGTAAAAGTCACCATTCCTCTTCTGCAACAAGGTATGCCGTAAGTCTTTTACATTGCCGCTGAAATAGTAAGATAAGCTTCCAGGAGCACTGCTGCCAGACTGATCATTCAAAATCCGAATCAGATTACGTACCGCATAAAAGGCAGGTTTCGGAGTGCCATCAGCGCGAATGATGCCAAAGTTATTCTCTTGATCTGGAGCCGGACGTTGATCCATGAGTTCATAGATAAACGTGCGTTTGATCCCACGATTGAAAAACTCCAAATACGTTCTTGGAATATACTTCGCGGATACTTGCTCGGTCACAGCTTTGTGCGTTGTGACGCGATCGTGAATGGCATTGTGGTATCCCGTCTCGGTGACAATAATCGGTCGATCGCCTGAAAATTGTTTTGTGAGCGGCAACCAACGCCAATCAAAATCTTGCCCCGGCACACGTCCCCCTGAATAACTGTGCATATTGCCCAGTTCACTATAAGCCGCGAGCGATCCAACTTTTTTCCCATTTTCTGGTTGTGCCATGGAGGGAGCCAGCACCGGAATATTTGCCGTGGCTCGATCGCTCTTAAGCGCGCGGAACATATCCGCTTGATAGTTACGCAATCCCTCTGGAAAAGACTTACCCTTGTAGCTCATCCTTTCCGCATTCACATCCCATTCGTTCGGTCCTTCTACCCCTGCCACATAAGGTAGTGCTTGCTTTACCTGATCAACGACATTCTGCGGTGTAATGTTGTCACGTGGATCCATCACTAACGTCGATCGAATCCCCTGTGCTCCTAAGCGGCGCATTTTGGCATACATTTTGGGATCATTCCCGCCGTCACGAATGTGTCGAATCCCTAACTCTCGCAGTCGCGGTTCGACCACATCTTCAAAGCGTCCATAGCTCGTATCGATGTAGCGCAAATGCGTTGCAATCCCTATCGAATCAATAAACGTATCCGCAGGTTTTGCACGTTCTCGAACCGTATTCGCGATCGCGACCGTCATTCCATAATCTGTGCTGAGCGGCTGACCTGTAAACACCTGAAGTGCGTATGTTCCTGCACTGAAAACCGCAGCGATTGATTCGATCATAGTTCTATCAGAGGGACTAATAATATCGCTTCGCTCATTGAGCAGTTTGAGATCTAGATTATTCAGTTAGGTTATCAAGCCTGACGTCAATTGCTGTCGATTGAGCCAGATTAAACTGAATGAAAATTTGAAGCATTGATTAGACTCGATGAATCATCAATGAGGATGAGATCATTTCGTTATCTGAAATGATCATTCATCCAAACGTAAATTCGATCATCCGTCTCCACTTTGAATCTTCTGTAGGATTCGTAACGCCGTTCACGAAGCTGAACACTGAGAAGACCTGCGAGACCCTACAGAACTTGAAGATTCGCGGTTTTATTGCGCAACTTTCTTAAAAAACTCCGAAAATGTAACGGATTGCAACGTATAATTAAACCCAATTGTCGATCACAGGTTAGGTGAACAGACTACATGCGAGTAGCGATCGCCGGAGGCGGCTTAGCAGGATTAGCCTGCGCGAAATATTTAGTCGATGCTGGACACACGCCAATCGTGCTGGAAAGCCGCGATGTACTAGGTGGATTAGTTGCAGCTTGGAAAGATGAAGATGGCGACTGGTACGAAACGGGGCTTCATGCCTTTTTCGGCGCTTATCCGAATATGCTGCAATTAATGGGTGAATTGAACATCCTCGATCGACTCCAGTGGAAAGAGCATGCTCTGATTTTTAATCAGCCTGAAAAGCCTGAAACCTATTCCTACTTCAGCGTTCCCGACATTCCCGCTCCCTTTAACGTCATTGCTTCGATTCTGAAAAACAATGACATGCTGACCTGGGAGCAGAAAATCCGCTTCGCGATCGGGCTGTGGCCGGGTGTACTCCGCGGTCAAAAGTACGTCGAAGACATGGATAAGTACAGTCTGCTGGAATGGCTACAGCGTCAAGGCATTGGCGAACGAGTCAGTTCTGATATCTTTATCGCTGCCTCAAAAGCACTGACGTTTATCAATCCTGACGAAGTTTCAGCGACGATTATCCTCACAGCACTCAATAAATTTTTACAAGAACGTTACGGCTCTAAGATTGCTTTCTTAGATGGTTCTCCCACAGAAAGATTGTGCCAACCGATCGTCGATCACATTGTTGCAGGCGGGGGCGAAGTTCACCTGAAAAAGCCGCTCAAGCAGGTCTTGTTGAATGAAGATCAGTCTGTGAAAGGCTTCTTGATTCGGGGACTAGATGGCGCACCCGATGAAGTTATTACCGCAGATAAGTACGTCTCTGCCATGTCTGTAGATGTGATGAAAGTTCTGATGCCAGAGCCTTGGAAAGCAATGCCATTTTTCCAAAAGCTCGAAGGCTTAGAAGGCGTTCCGGTGATCAACTTACATCTCTGGTTCGATCGCAAATTGACAGACATCGATCAGCTATTGTTCTCTCGCTCCGACTTACTGAGTGTCTATGCTGACATGAGCATTACCTGTAAGGCGTACGAAGACCCCGATCGCTCAATGCTGGAATTTGTCCTAGCTCCTGCAAAAGATTGGATCGACAAATCCGACGAAGCGATCATCGAAGCGACGATGAAAGAATTAGAGCGGTTATTCCCGCAACATTTAACTGGGGAAAATCCTGCTAAGTTAAGAAAATATAAAGTTGTGAAAACGCCGCGATCAGTCTACACGGCTTCTCCGGGTCGTCAGGCATACCGCCCATCGCAGGAAACGCCGATCGCAAACTTCTATCTTTCAGGAAGCTACACGATGCAGCAATATCTAGGAAGTATGGAAGGAGCCGTGCTTTCTGGTAAGCTGACAGCGCAGGCAATTACGAACGCGCCTGCTTCAACTGCCACTGAATCACCCCGATTAGTGACCAGTCAGTAGCAATTCGCACTTTGTCAACTTCCACCCTTTCCTCCGTCTTACGAATGCTGCAATTGCCCGAACAACCCTCTTCCTACCTGCGATCGCTAGCTTCTGTCGATGAGGCTTACGAACAGTGTCGCCAACTGATGGAACACTTCACGAAGTCTTTCTACTTAGCGACGCTGCTATTCCCGCTCGAAAAGCGGCGGGCAATCTGGGCAATTTATGTCTGGTGTCGCCGGACAGATGAACTTGTCGATGGCTTTAATGGCAAGCAAGCCACGAACGATACGCTTGATCAGTGGGAAGAGCGCTTAGAAAAAATCTTCGCGGGCTATCCCGAAGATGATTTCGATGTCGCACTGGTTGACACGGTGGAGCGCTTTCCGATCGAGATTCAACCGTTCCGCGACATGATTGCGGGGCAACGGATGGATCTCTATCGCAGCCGCTATGAGACGTTCGATGAGCTTTACTTGTACTGCTATCGGGTTGCAAGTACGGTTGGTTTGATGTCCACGGATGTGATGGGGCTAGCTGAGCCAGATACGACTGCGCCCTGGTATCGTCCTGAACCTAGCTATTCGCCGTTAGACGATGCGATCGCGCTCGGTGTCGCGAAACAGTTAACGAATATTTTGCGCGATGTGGGTGAAGATGCGCGTCGGGGTCGGATTTATCTACCGCTTGAGGATTTAGCGCGGTTTAATTACACCGAAGACGACTTGATGAAGGGTGTGAATGACGATCGCTGGAAAGCCCTAATGAAGTTTCAGATTGAGCGAGCGCGGCAGTTCTATGCAATGGCAGAGCGTGGCATTGGTTCATTAAATGAAGATGCCCGCTGGCCAGTTTGGTCAGCCTTGATGCTGTATAGCCAAATTTTGAACGCAATCGAGAACAATAATTATGACAATTTCAACCGTCGGGCTTATGTACCCGGGTTGAAAAAAATGTCGTTGTTACCGATTTCTTGGCTGAGAGCAAAAGTCCTTTAAGCTCTCGACAATCGATGTAGCCACATAAAGTTCGGACCTTCTGGCGAAGCACAGCGCTGAATCAGATTGTAAGAATACGAGAGATTGTCGCCCGGCAAATCATTGCGATAGCCGTCCTCAAACCACTCGCCAAACGGATCATTCACGCGCAAGCCGACGCGATCGTATCCGCGCACGACTAGAATATGCCCAAAGCTCGTAAAGTATCCATGCAGAATGCAGGGCTTGCCTTCGGAGATCGCTTTACGAATATCGAGCATTCGCCCTTGTAAAGTCAGGTCATCTTTTAATCCATAATCCTCTGCCATGATCGCCAAATCATGCGGATCATGGCGGCTTAAGCCTTTATTTTCCATGTAGCGATAGAGTTCATCCTCAAACTGCACCGCATTTGTTCGCTTCGGAATCTGGAAATACCGCATCACCATCGCAAAACTTGTGACATTGCAAGCTCCTTTCGGATTCTCAGCATTGTTGAGTTGCGTATGATAAGGGACATTTAAGAGCTTCGACGACGGTAGCGAAAAATTCGGCAGTCCAATGCTGGCTTTGCGCTCAAAGTTTTTCACCTGTCCGCGTTGATTAAAAATCTGAACATGCGGCTGAAAGACGTACCAGGTATTGCGCGGAGGTCTGCCCAAAAACTGATCAACGAGTGCAACCCGAACATGATTATTGCCCACGGGTTTGTAAGAGTGAACGGTAAACTCCTCACCAACTGGGACACTGATTTTATCTTGAGCCGATAGCTTAGAAGAATCCGCTGTGGACTGTTTGAAAGTTGTAGATTGCAGAACTTTGAGTTTCATAAGATTAAGCTTCCCTGACGCTAGCAGTTTACTCCGGATGAGCGATGTCAACTCAGGAATCAGACGTAAGCCGCGCCGTTTCGGATCACAACGTCTTAAAATGATCAGTCTGTATCATACTGACCGATTTTAGACTAGCGAGAAAGATCATGCCCGAAAATCTAAGAAGCCAAGCTATCACTCAGGGGGTTCAGCGATCGCCCAATCGTGCGATGCTGCGCGCTGTGGGATTCCAAGATGCCGATTTCACAAAGCCGATCGTCGGGGTTGCAAGTGCTCATAGTACGATTACGCCTTGCAACATGGGAATTGCACCGCTTGCCATTCAAGCAGAAGAAGGCATTCGGGCGGCAGGCGGTATGCCGCAGATGTTTGGCACGATTACGATTAGTGACGGGATCTCGATGGGTACGGAAGGGATGAAATATTCTCTCGTCTCGCGAGATGTGATTGCCGATTCGATCGAGACTGCTTGCACCGGACAAAGTATGGACGGCGTAATCGCGATCGGCGGGTGTGATAAAAACATGCCGGGAGCCATGATTGCGATGGCACGAATGAATATTCCAGCGATTTTTGTCTATGGCGGCACAATTAAGCCGGGTCATTTAGACGGACAAGATTTGACTGTCGTTAGTTCGTTTGAAGCGGTTGGACAGTACAGTGCTGGCAGAATTAACGAAGCCATGCTGTATGCAGTGGAGCGAAGTGCTTGTCCGGGTGCGGGTTCGTGCGGTGGAATGTATACCGCAAATACGATGTCCTCGGCATTTGAAGCGATGGGCATGAGCTTGATGTATTCGTCTACGATGTCGGCGGTGGATCCTGAAAAAGCAGAAAATACCGCACTGGCTGGAAAGGTCTTAGTTGAAGCGATTCGCAATCAAATCCTGCCGCGAGACATTATTACGCGCAAGTCGATCGAGAATGCGATTTCAGTGATCATGGCAGTGGGTGGTTCGACGAATGCTGTGTTGCACTTTTTAGCGATCGCGCATTCAGCAGGTGTGCCCTGGACGATCGATGATTTTGAAACGATTCGCGAACGGGTTCCGGTGCTCTGTGATCTCAAACCTTCGGGTCGTTATGTGGCAACAGACTTGCATCGGGCGGGTGGAATTCCGCAGGTGATGAAAATGCTGTTAGCTCATGGCTTGCTGCATGGAGATTGTTTGACAATTACTGGAGAAACGATCGCAGAACGGCTGAAAGACATTCCCGAAGAGCCGCGTGCGGATCAAGATGTGATTCGTCCTTGGGATCGACCGATGTATGCGACTGGACACTTAGCGATTCTCAAAGGCAATTTAGCGACAGAAGGATCGGTTGCGAAAATCACAGGCGTGAAGAATCCGAAGATTACAGGCCCCGCTCGTGTGTTTGAGTCTGAGGAAGAATGTCTAGACGCGATTTTGGCAAACAAGATCAATCCAGGCGATGTTCTCGTCATTCGCTACGAAGGTCCGAAGGGTGGCCCTGGAATGCGCGAAATGCTCGCACCGACTTCGGCAATTATTGGCGCAGGCTTAGGCGATTCAGTTGGCTTGATCACCGACGGACGCTTTTCGGGTGGAACCTACGGCATGGTTGTCGGACACGTTGCACCGGAGGCGTTTGTCGGCGGTACGATCGCACTGGTTCAAGAAGGCGACGAAATCACGATCGATGCTCCCGCTCGTTTACTTCAGTTGAATGTCACTGAAGAAGAGTTAGAAAAACGCCGCGCTGCCTGGAAACCCCCTGCACCGAGATATACCAAAGGCGTGCTAGCAAAGTATGCCAAATTGGTCTCGTCGAGCAGTTTGGGGGCAGTGACGGATTTGGGATTGGGTTGATTTGAGTAGAGAGATAGAGAGAAAACTAGAATGATGCCTTAGAGGGTGTTTGAAAAGCATCAACAATTTCCTCGCTCCGTTCTAGCTCGCCCTGGAATAGAATTCCGGGCTAACAGTGCGAAGTCCTTTTCAAAGGACTGAAGACCTGATTTTGATTGGCTGTTAGTCCCTTCAGTGGACTTCGTTCAACTAGCCTTGGACTTCCAGTCCAGGGGCGGGTGAATGCGATGAACGATACTTTTCAAACATCCTCTTACTCTCCACTCTCCATCTCAAAATTTCAAATTTTTTCCCAACAATCTTCTCCCCAATCTGCCCTAGCATGGAGAAAACCATTGGAATCAGACTATGGTGCGACTTCGGATTTGGCAGTGGATCGTTTTGGCACTCCCGATCGCAGTTGTGATCGGGTTTCTGCTGATTTCAGCAGGACTTCAAATCCATGAATGGGGAATCAACTGGATTTGGGCGATCGTGGCAGTAATCTTCGTCGGGTGGCGCTGGCTGCTGGTGAAATGGACACAGCCTGCACTCAGTCAAGTTGAAGCGATCGTTGCTGAACTCTCAGAAGAGACGATCGAACTCAGCGACTCTCCTGCAACCAATGCGACTCGACAAGCCGAAACCGAAGTTCAGAAAATCTTAGCTGAAGCACAATTCGATCCGCCCATCTGGCAAGACTGGAACATCTTTTGGCAACGCTGTCAGAGTTTGATTCGCGCGATCGCAAATATTTACTATCCAGATGCTCAAAAGCCGCTGCTGAATATCTATGTTCCACAAGCGTACTCACTGTTGCGTGGAACTGTGGATGACTTAGATCAATGGATGCAAAGACTTGCACCTGTCTTGAATCAAGTCACCGTGGGACAAGCTGTTCAAGCTTATGAGATCTATCAAAAACTAGAGCCTTCTGCGCGGAAAGTGCTGCGAGTGTGGAACTGGGCGCAATGGTTTCTCAATCCTGCGGTCGCAGTTGCTCGAACTGCAACACAGAGTAGTAGTAGCAAAGCAACTCAAGAACTCCTAGGCAATCTGAGCCAAATGTTGCGAGAAGCAGTTTTGCGAAATCTCGCAAGACAAGCGATCTCACTCTATAGCGGCAAGGCTGCACCTGTTCTACCTGCGATTGAAACACCTGCAAAATTCCAAACCTTAAAAGAAGTCATTGCTCAAGCAACACCCGTCGAAACAGTCGCACAAAAGCCTGTTAGCTTATTGCTTGTCGGTCGAACCGGAGCCGGAAAAAGTAGTTTGATCAATACCTTGTTTGTGCAAGCACAGGCAAAAGTCGATGCACTGCCTTCGACGGATCAAATCCAAGATTATCGTTGGGAAACAGAGAGTGGAGAGACTTTAACGATCTGGGATACACCGGGCTATGAGCAGGTTGAACGCTCTGATTTTCGGCAGCAAGTCCTCGATTATGCTGCAAAAACAGACTTAGTTTTACTCGTTTCGCCTGCACTCGATCCAGCATTGCAAATGGATTTGGACTTCTTGAATGCACTGAAGGCACAAGAACTGCCAACTTTGGCGATCGTCACGCAAGTCGATCGCTTACGTCCGATTCGAGAATGGACTCCACCGTACAACTGGCAATTCGGCGATCGCCCCAAAGAAGTCTCGATTCGAGAAGCGGTTGCCTATCGTCAAGACGTGTTTGGCGAAGTTGCTTCATTCGTCTTGCCACTCGTCACAGCGGGTGAACATCGAGAAGCTTGGGGCGTGGATGACTTATCGATCGCGATTCTGAACAGCCTTGATCCAGCCAAACAAGCGCGGCTCGCCCGATTTCTCAAAAACATTGATGCCCGCACTGCAACTGCCGCGAAGATTATCGATCGCTATACCTTTCAAATGGCGACAACTCAAGGCTTAACCGCATTTCTAAAAAGCCCGGTTCTGAGATTTCTCTCCACGATCGCGACAGGTTCACCCACATTAGCCCTATTACTCGCAGAACAAATCCCGATCGAGCAATTACCGATCGTCGTGGGTAAATTGCAAATGGCATATGACCTCTACCAATTGCTGCAACCCTCAGCCCCGCTTGATTTTAAAGCCTTGTGGTCGATCCTGAGCGATAGCTCATCAACCCCCGATCGAGTTGCCTGGGCATTTGGACATGCGTTAACCGAATATTGGACACAAAACTTATCGATCGAAAATCTGGAAATCCGCTACCGCCACTACTTAGACGCAAAACCACTGTGAAATTTAGACAAATCTTCTGTGAAGGATTGCAAAACCCTACTGACTGTGTAATATTTATCACGTTATTAGGGATAAACAGCAATCCTCCGAGCAGTCTATGACAGCCCCCACCGTCTTTGCCTTGACGTTTGCATCTGCGGTATTACCCACACCATCGGTATCCGTTCCTCCGACTTCGCTCCCGCCAGAAAAGTTCCCGATCTCAATTACTGAACCCAGAATCGCATCTTCTCCGTTGAGTTCGACGGTTTCAGTTCGACCTGAAGTGGAGATCCAGCCTGAGTTTTCTTCAGAGGTTGCCCCGCTAGTGTCTGCACCTCGATCAGGTGGACAACTTTACCTGCAACGCTTATCTGCTTTGAAAATCGGCAAACTCTACACCCGATTGCCCAGCGACAGTTTCCGAGAAATTTGGCAAAATTCCTCTGTTCAGCCGACGTATGAACAGTGGCGAAAATTACTTGCTCTAGAAGCGAAGGCGGTATCAAGACGCAATGGCGATCGTCAACTCTCGATTCTCCTGGGTGATTCCTTAAGTTTATGGTTTCCGGGCGATCGCTTACCGCAGTCTCAAATCTGGCTGAATCAAGGCATTTCTGGTGATACGACTTGGAATATCTTGGCGCGCTTACCGGATATTGCGAACACCCGCCCCGATCAAATTTACGTAATGGCAGGGGTAAATGATTTGAAAATGGGGGCAAGCGATGCTGAAATTATTTGGAATATGCAGCGAATTCTCAAGCAGCTTCGCGCAATGCATCCTCGCACCAAGGTGATTGTCGAATCAATCTTACCGACTCGCACCCCCAGAATTCCCAGCGATCGCATTATCCATATCAATCAGCAATTGCAAGAACTTGCACGCCAAGAAGGAGCAACCTATCTCGATTTATTTGCACAATTTGCCGATCACGATGGTCAGATCCTATCGGAATATACGACCGATGGAATTCATCTCACAGCTCAAGGCTATGCGACTTGGCAGACTGTGTTCCAGGATTCTGATACAAGGGTCGCGGCGGCTCCGGTTCTGGCAAATTGATCTGAGATTTGAGCGGGGAATGTAGTCGTCGATCGCATGAATTTTGCGGAGTGGGGAGATGGGGAGAAAGAAACCGATTTTCCTACCCCCCTATCAGATTGATTGTGATGAACTCGTCGATATGCAGCATTCAAATCACCGATAGCCCAAATCCCTGTGCGATGCTATCAGCGATTAACACAATGCCGAGTAAAATCAGCACAACTTGAAACAGAACCGGAAACCAGCGGCTTACAAATTCTTGAATGAGCGAGATCGCTTGAGTAGAACGATTCTGAGCGATGACATAGACGACCACGAGCAGAATCAACGGCAAAACAAAGATGACATCGTAAAACAGTAAGAGCAATGCTAACTCTGTCAAAGATGGATTCGTGCGAGTCATTTGTTCGATCGCAGCGAGATAAGGCAGTGCCGTTGGCGCTTCAGTGAAGGCGAGCATGAATCCAAAAAGAAACATATCGCTCGGTTTCAATGACTTTGGGCGTTTCACTGCTGTTTTCGATATCAATTTCTGAAAATTCCAGCCAAGATATAAAAGTGCAATTCCTAAAAGAAATTGCAAAATGAATAGAACCGCACCCAATTGATTGAATACTTTTGCAATTAATTGCATCATGCCGAATGCAATCAGCATTCCTGCAATCCAAGCCGCTAAGATTTCACCCAAAATAAATGCGATCGATCTCGGAACAGGCTTTGGTGTGGTCAATAGATACACCTGCGCTGCAACTGCATTCGGATTAATACTATCCAAGAGCGCGATCGCGCTAATTGTCCAAAGTAATTCACTCATGCGTCAGTTCGGATTTGAGAAAATCAACAAACTGGCGAGCCGTTCTTCCCGATCGCCCATTGTGTCGCGTCGCCCACTGTAACGCCCGAAACTCTAAATCATCTACTGAAATGCCCGCCTGCTCTGCAAGGTGATGCACAATTTTCAAATAAGTCGGTTGATCCGCAGGTTCAAACGTTAACGTTAACCCAAAGCGATCGCTAAACGATAATTTCTCTTGCACAGTATCCCAGTTGTGAATCTCATCGGCATCTCTAGGTCTAGGGCGATCGTCAAAAAATTCTCGAATCAAATGCCGTCGATTCGACGTTGCATAGACCACAACATTCTGAGGGCGAGCCGTTAAATTGCCTTCTAGAACCACTTTTAATGCCTTATACGCATCGTCATCTTCTTCAAACGACAAATCATCGACAAAGATGACAAACTTCTGAGGCAGATTGCGTAATCCTTCAACGATCGCAGGCAAATCTCTCAATTCTGACTTTGCCACTTCAATCAATCGCAGATTCTCATATTTACCCAGTAGTGATTTGACCAGCGACGATTTCCCTGAACCGCGACTGCCATACAGCAAAATATGCAGTGCAGGTAATCCAGCCAGCAAAAATTCAGTATTCCGCAACAGTTGATCGCGCTGAGACTCATACCCGACTAAGGCATCGATTCGCACCGGATCAGGAGTCGCGATCGCGTTTAATTTCCCATTCTGCCAACGGAATGCAGAGTACTCGGCAAACCTTCCAGTTCCAAACTTGCGATAGAACGAGAGTAACTCAATAAACTCACCTGCCCAATCTTCAGAAACTTCTAAGCGTTTCTGAATTCGTTCAAACTCCTGATACCGAGAACGACTATCGACCTGAATCAAATGATCTCGCCAAGGAACGAGATCCAATAACTCAGCAAATTGAGCACACCCAAGTTGATAAACCTCTTGCAGAATTCGGGCATCACGCCGAACCGCATGGATCAATTCATCGGGAATAAAACTTTCATGCGCTTGCTGAGTAAACGCATTCTCTGAAAGCAAAATTCGATTTAGCAAGTAATCTTTCCAGCCTTGCCGGAGTTTTGCTAACGCTGAAAACCAATCTGCGTAAGCCCGAATTGCAATTTCAGGGCGATCGAGATTCTCTAGTACAGTGAGAAAAGCACCGGAGATCGCATCTTCAAAGACATCGCGATACACCAATAGCGATCGACATTTCTGAACCAATCCTTTCATCACTCTACATTCCCAACACAGCCGTTAAAAACTTTGGCACAGGCAACACTAAAAGGATTAAAATCACCAACGCCATAAATCCAATCGCCTCGCGCCATCCATCAACCTCAACCACATCATTTAATGTCGGTTCATTTAATGCAGGCAACAACAATAATAAAACCGCCCAAAGCAGCAGATGAGGATACACAATCGCCAACCCAAGCAATAAAAATCGCGAAATCCGACCAATTCTCGCCCCGATCCGCCGTCCAAAGATAGCATGAACCATTCTCCCACCATCAAGCTGCCCGATCGGCATAAGATTAAATGCCGTGAATAATAATCCGATCCACCCCGCGATCGCCGTCGGATGTAATCGAATCGCTGCCTCCGCGGTCAACTCTTCCCCAAAGACTAACTTACTAAACAAGGCAAGCACGATCGACAATCTTGGATCAAGCGCCCGAAACTGAAAAATTCCGGTCTGTCCCTGAACCCCGACCAATTCCGACTGCACCAAGCCCCACGCTAACAGCGGAATGCTCACACTCAACCCCAAAAACGCCCCAACTAGCCCAATATCAAACAACGCCTTGCGATTCGGAATCCGCGATGCCAACCGCGTAAAGCCCCCAATCGTCCCAACGGGGAAAAAGGGCAGTGGAATAATCGGAATAAAATACGGCAACGTCGTTGCAACCTGAAATTTCCGTGCCGTGATGAAATACCCAAAACTGCGCGCACCAAAAAACATCAAAATTGCGATCGAATAAGGAAACCCATCCTCCAATAGTGCCGGAATCGTTGGCACTCGTCCAACCACCTGCAATCCTGCCCAAGTCGTCGTAAATAGCGTGAGAAATCCTAGCACAAACGCAAATCCAGGACGCAGTGCACCCGGCTGATGTTTTGCTTCAAACGCGGGCACAGAATTCAGCACCAATTCAAAAAATGGCTCTCCTGGAAAATATTCCTGAAAAATCACATCAAAGCGATCGCCAAACTGCGCCTCAATATTGGTCCGAATGATGTCATATGCCTTTTCCGGCGCAGTTCTCAGTTGTCCACGGCAAACAACTCCCTGCGGATGATACTCCAAATGCCGCAGGTAAAAAACTGACCAAGGAAAGCAGGTTTGCAAATTCGATTCTTCAGCTGGATTGAGAGGGCGGAGGCTGGCAAGACTGGGAGGTTGCAGATCGGGAATCGGTTCGGGCGGAACTGGCTCATCGATCGGCTCTGATCGAGAAATGCGCCCTCGTTGAATCAGATATAAGTACAACACCAAACAGCCTGCAAATAAAATTGCGGTATATCTCAGGGGCATCGTCTGTCCTTGTGACACAACGGTCCAGATCAACAGAATCAAGACAGGCAGCATTGCCACCAGCCACAGTAGCCACACGGGCGTGCGCGTGAGACTTGCGACCCACTGGGTAATAAATAGATAGGTAATCAGTCCGAGCAGCAGAAGCCAAATCATGAGCCGAAAAAAAGGGGTCTAGGGCATGGAAGAGAATTGCAGGATCTGGCACAATCAACGGTGGCGGTTTGCCATATTCTTTAGTTTGAACGATTTAGAAGTTTGTGCCCCTAGAATCTTCAATTCCTTTAACACCCCAGTCACGCCCTGCAAAAGCTCCACGTCTGGTTTTGACTGAGGAAACCTGTGCGCAGGATCGTCTTGTCCCAATTTTCGCATTTCCACCGAATCGTGACACACTCGGTGGAACATCCTATCTCATTGTAGAAAAAGAGGGAAATGTGCTGATCGACTGCCCAGCGTGGGATGAGCAGTCGCGATCGTTTCTCGATGCCCAAGGGGGTGTAAAACAGCTTGTGATCACGCATCGCGGCGGAATCGGCAAAGTTCGCGACATCCAATCGGCGTTTCACTGCGACGTGATCATTCAAGAGCAAGAAGCCTATTTACTCCCGAATCTTACCGTCACTCCATTTCAGGAAAATTTAATGATCTCGCCACATCTAGAGGTCATTTGGACTTCAGGACATTCGCCTGGAACCGCCTGTGTGTATTTGAATGCGTGCGGCGGTGTGCTCTTTTCGGGACGGCATTTAGTCGCAGATTCTCAAGGCAATCCTGTACCGCTCAGGACTGCGAAAACGTTTCACTGGCTGCGGCAAATTCGCAATGTGCAAAAATTACTCGATCGCTTCGATCGCGATACGTTGAATTGGATTTGTCCGGGTGGAAATATTGGCTTACTGCGAGGTAAAACGGCGATCGATCACGCCTACGAGAAATTAGCCCAGCTTGATTTGGAGCAGTGTGTCAAACAACAGCCTTTACTGTGATTGACGAATGGGAAGTTCGATCGTAAATTCTGTCCCCTGACCGGGTTTAGATTGGCACTTCAACCTGCCGTGATGTTGATCGGTGACAATTTGATAGCTAATTGCCAGACCCATTCCAGTACCTTTGCCCACAGGTTTCGTCGTAAAGAATGGGTCAAACATGCGAGCTTGTACCGATTCAGGAATCCCGACACCACTGTCTAGAATTCGGATTCGCACCCAGTTTGCACTGATAAATTCGGTGTGAATCTCGATCACTGGCGCACAAACTTCGCTGACTGCATCGATCGCATTCGTCAAGATCTGGAGGAAGACTTGATTTAAAGAACTCGCAAAACATTCCACCTTCGGCAGTTGGTTATAGAACTTTGAAACTATGATTTTCGATTCAGCCTGATGCAGTCGGCTTTGCAGAATCGTTAAGGTACTTTCAATCCCGTCGTGAATGTTCACAGGCTTCAGTTGCGCTTCATCGAGTCGAGAAAAGTTACGCAGAGACAACACAATTTCTCGAATTCGCTCTGTTCCGGTTTGCATTGAATCAAAGATACTTTGCAGATCTTTGTAAATAAAATCGAGATTGATTTCCTCGATAAACGCTTCAATGTCTGGAATTGAATGACACTCATGAGTTTGATACAACTTAATCAACGCAACAAGATCCTGAAAGTAATTCATGGCGTGAATAATGTTGCCGTGAATAAACCCAATGGGATTGTTGATTTCATGAGCAATTCCGGCAACGAGTTGCCCCAGAGAAGACATCTTCTCACTGTGGATCAGTTGCGCTTGCGTTTTTTGAAGTTCTTGCAAGGCATTTTCTAGATCGATCGCTTGTTGTCTAAGCTTTTCTTCATTGGCTTTGCGATCGCTAATATCGCGCACAATGCTCAAAATACTGACGACTCCTCCGTTCGAGCCTCTAATGCTAGACGTATTACACAACGCCCAGTACCAGTCTCCATCTTTACGTCTAGCCCGAAACTCGATCGCAGATTGCCGCTCTCCAGTTTTCAAAAGCTCCTCGATGGAAGCTTGAACAATGTGCAAATCCTCAGGATGAATAAAGTCGGACAAGGGTTTGCCGAGCAGCTCTTTGGCTAAGAATCCAGAAATTTCAAAGACTTTAGGAGAAATATAAGTAAAGAGACCCGTGGGCGAAAAGGCACAAATTAAATCATTGGCATTTTCCACAAAGCTGCGAAACCGCGCTTCACTTTCTGCGATCGCGCATTCTGCCTGCTGGCGCTGGGCTTCAAGCTGCTTGCGATCGCTGACATCAGTGACAATGCCATCCCACACGATCGCTCCATCAATTTGCAGTTCCGGCTGTGAATGTCCTTCAATCCACTTGATCTTGCCAGAAGACAGAACATTCCGCCCTGACCATTTCCAGGGTTCAAGCGTTTCTGCTGAGTGTCGAATCGATTCTTCAAATGATGCGCGATCATCGGGATGAATTTGACCGATTAGCAAGCCTGGATCTTCTTGAATTAACTCGGGTTCGACTTCATAGATGCGCTCAGAAACCCGGCTGACAAACGGAAAACTCACAGTTCCATCCGGCTCAAGCCGAAACTGATAAATCATACTGGGAATATTCGTTGCCAGACGTTGAAATCGAGCTTCGCTTTGTGTCAGTGCCTTCTCCACATTTTTTTGGGCACTGATATCGCGAACCAGGACTAAAGCTTCTGTCTCACTGTAACGGCGGACTCGAACTTCTTCGTATCGAATTTCATCGTTCCATTCGATCTGCTGTTCATACACTTGCATCTCATTCGTCGCGATCGCAGATGCAACATATTCCATCTGCTGTTGAGCGACTTCTGCTGGAATGATTTCATCTAAGCGTCTACCGTACCAATCGAATTCTCGCCCGTATGCTTTGAAGTTTTTGGGGAGGTGATAGTCGAGGCAAACCCCGTTGCGATCAATCCGTAAGATTAAATCTGGGATTGCGTCTAATAAAATCTGATAATCGCGATCGCGCCCGCTGGAACTGGGGTTTGTCCACTGCTCAACACTCATTGCCTATCTTCATACAGGAATCTTTCGTAGAGTTCCCGATTTAAACTAGGCGCTTACCAATGCGATAGAATCATCCTTACGGGTGCGCTCGATCACATCGCAAGATCCTCAACGCATTGGCAGAGGCGGATTTTGAGCGATCGCTATATAATACTTTGCAAAATCCAAGATCTGCACTGGTGTAAGAGGCGTTTGAATTAATGTTGCCAAACCAAAAATCGTCTGCGCTCGGTTTTGCGCTGCTGTTAACGACTGTTACAACGGTAAAACCCCTAGAATCGATCTTTGTTCCTCAAACTTTGGCTCAAGCCGCGCCCACAAGTTTCCCGTTTCCGTCTTCTGTGCCCTCAGGGACAACGATTCAAATTGATGGTTCAAGCAGTATGGTAACCATCAACCAGGCTTTGAAACAACGATTTGAGCAGCAATTTTCAGGCAGTCGCGTTAATCTCAACTACTCGGGCACGCCAGCTGGATTGCAGGCATTGCGCGATGGCAAAATCGACCTCGCTGCGATCGGTCGTCCGCTCACCGCAGCTGAACGCCAAGAAGGTTTAGTGCCTGTTGCCCTCGAACGCGGCAAAATTGCCATTATCACCAGTCCAGACAATCCCTTCAAAGGCGGGATCACCGTTGTTCAACTCGTCAAAATCGTTCGGGGTGAAATCACCGATTGGTCAGAATTAGGCGGCGCACCTGGAAAGATTCGGTTTATCGATCGCCCTGATCTCAGTGACACCCGGACAGCATTTCGGAACTATTCTGTCTTCATTCAACCGTCTGAGTCAGTCAGCAGCAGCAGTCCAATTCGTACCCCTGAAGACAGCACCCAAGCGGTTGCCCAACAGCTCGGTCAAGACGGCATCAGTTTTGCCCCTGCCAATCAAGTTTTAGGGAATTCCAGCGTCCGGATCGTGCCCATGCACAACACGTTGCCCAATGATCCCCGCTATCCGTTCTCACAGCCGTTCTACTACGTCCATAAGGCGACTCCTTCTCCCGGAGCCGCTGCACTGTTGGGTTACATTACTTCGGATGTAGGACGTAACTTAGTTCAAACCACAGAAAGCGATCCGGCTTCACTCGCTTTAGATCCTGCGACTCTCTTTGCCGCTGGAACGGCTGCAACGGTTGCCTCATTGAATCCAGGAAATCCAGGAAATATCGGCGCAGGTGCAGGTTCTTCTCCCGCTCCTGCTGGGGCTGCTACTCCAAATTCAACTTCAGGCACAGCTCCAGATGGACAAGTCCCAGATTCAACTGCTAATGCGCAAAAGATTGCAGAACAAGTTCCGGCTGGATCTGCCAATGAACCAACGATCGTCGGGCAAGTCCCGGCTGGATCTGCCAATGCGCAACCATCGTCTAACAACGACACAAGTAACAACGATAGTGGTATTCCAGGATGGCTCTGGTGGTTACTGCCACTCGGATTGGGAGCACTGCTTTTAGGTTGGCTTTTACGCGGTCGGCGATCGACTCCCTCAACTGCTGAAGTTCCACCTGCTGCGCCCTCTCTATCCCCTGCTCCAACAGCACCGCCTCCACCTCCGCCACTTATGACTCCGAGCGAACCTGATATCAGTCTGGCTTCTCGCGCGGAATCTGTGATCTCATCGGATCGCGCAGCGATCGCGGAAGTTCAATCCCCGACGATTCCATCGGCTGCAATGGGTGGAGCAGCCGTCATTGCGGGTGCTGGAGCCGCTGCCGCAGCATCACAATTAGGACGTGCTGATGCGGGTGACAGTCCTGAACCGATCCCACAATCCACAAGTGAAGTCGAGCCACCTGCTGAGGTTGCGGGTGCTGGAGCCGCTGCCGCAGCATCACAATTAGAGCAAGCATTAGAGCACTCTGATGTCGAGGGCGTTCCTGAATCAACGACTGCTGCATCTGCAATTGAGGTCGAGCCGACTGCTGTGCCTGAGCGCCCCTTAGTTGAAATTCGAGAGATGCCGCCGATTGAAATGACTGCACCTTCCATCGAACCTCCCGAAGCTCCGCCTGAATCCGATTTTGATCTCTCTGGTGCAGCCGCTTTAGGGTTAGCTGGATTAGGGACTGCGGCTTGGATGAACCGGACTCGATCGGGAGTCCCACCCGAGCCGGAACCCCTTGTAACGTTAGATGCGATCGAGGATTTAGACGCGCCAGAAGATGCCATACTCGACCAACCTGCGATTGAGCTGAATCTTGATGAGGCACCCAGCGTTGTCGAAGCAGTTCCACAACCTTCTTACGAGCAGTTAGCGTTCGAGCAAGGCGTTGCACCGATCGATGCTACTGACGCGACAGAACCGCTGGTCGAAAACTCAAACAATGCTCAAGGCATGATTCCAGAAATTGCTGCATTCGGTGGTGCTGCTGCCTTGGGAGTGGCAGGAATGGGGCAAGCGGGAGATAATTTTTCCGGGATTGATCCAGAACCGCAGTTAGAAGAAGTGATCGAGCCAGAGGACATCGACGAAACTCCTGCGAGTGTTGAATCTTCTGATCTAGAAATTATCGATGCTGAGCCGATCTCCGACGATGAAGCGCGCTCAATTATGGATAATTCTGAAGCACAAGTGATCGAACTTGAGGAGCCACCTATAATTGCGGCAACTTCTGAAGTCGAATCTGTAGAAGCAAGTTCTTCTATTCCAGAAATTGCTGCTTTAGGTGGAGCCGCAACAGCAGCAGGGTTAGCAGGCATCGCAGGTTCTCGCTTAGCAGATCAAGAAGCCAATCTTGAATCTCCTCAGCCAGAAGTGCCCGACACTCAGGAGACACCTGCCATGATTGATCCTTCTCAACCCGATGCAAGCGCAGCATCTTCAGACGAATCTGCATTACCCGGAATCGCCGCAGTCGGCGGAATCGCTACCGGAATGGTCGGTATGGCAATGGCACGATCGGATGAGGGTCAAACGATCGTAGAATCGGCGCGGTTTGATGTCGGACAGACCGATTTGTCGAGTGAAGCTTTAGCAGATGTGGATGAAGGCTTACCAGATTTACCAGACGGCTACGGGGACAGTCGAATTGTGCTGATGCCGCGCGATCCGCAATGGGCTTACACCTATTGGGACATTCCTAACGAACACAAATCCGAACTGCGTAATCAAGGCGGACAGAATTTAGTGCTGCGATTGTACGATGTCACGGATGTCGATTTAGCGCATCAAAGCCCGCACAGTTTGCAGCAGTTTGCCTGTGACGAAATGGCGCGCGATTGGTATTTGCCGATTCCTGTCAGCGATCGCGATTACATTGCAGAAATTGGGTACATGAGCGGGGATGGACGCTGGTTGATGCTGGCGCGATCACACTCTGTACGCATTCCTCCGGCTTATCCGTCTGCCTGGGAAAACGATCAATTCGTCACGATCGACTGGGAAGAAGAACTCACAGGTAAAACTTTCTTGACATTAGGATCACCCGCCGCTGAAAGTGAAATAGGCAGTCCGAATGGCATGTATGATCAGATCTTCGACCTGTCACAAGGCGCAGAACTGCAACGCATGGCTGGATCGATTTTCGGTTCAATGCAGCAGGTTCCCGCTGCCGCTGTCAGTTCGTTTGTGTTCCCGTCGGGGATGGAAATGTGGGCGTTGCCAACGGTTTCGGGCATGTCAGGCATTGGCATGTCAGGAGTCGGCATGTTCTCAGGTAGTGCGATTCCGGCTCGTCCGCGCAAATTCTGGCTTGTTGCAGATGCGGAACTGATTATCTATGGGGCAACAGAACCGGATGCGACAGTCTCGATCGGCGGACAAATCATTCCGCTCAATCCAGACGGAACCTTCCGATTCCAGATGTCCTTCCAAGATGGTTTAATCGATTATCCGATCTTGGCAGTCGCGAAAGATGGGGAACAAACGCGATCGATTCATTTGAAGTTCAATCGCGAAACCCCCAGCCGCAATACGAATACCAAGGATGAAGCGATCGATGAGTGGCAATGATAACAGGAAGGGAGAATGAAAAAGTTAATTCAAGGACATCAGCAGTTTTGGGAAAGCTATGTGCCGTCTCATTTGGATCAGCTTGAGGAACTGTCGCATGGGCAGAAGCCCAGAGTGCTGTTCATTACTTGCTCGGATTCGCGGATTGATCCAAATTTGATCACCCAAGCGGGTATTGGTGAACTGTTTGTGATTCGCAACGCAGGCAATATTATTCCACCGTTTGGAGCCGCGAACGGCGGAGAAGGAGCAGCGGTTGAATATGCGATCGCGGCTTTAGACATTCAGCAAATTATTGTCTGTGGACATTCGCATTGTGGCGCAATGAAAGGCTTGTTGAAGTTGAACAAGCTTCAGGAAGACATGCCCCTAGTATATGACTGGCTCAAACATGCTGAGGCAACTCGCAGATTAGTCAAAGAAAATTACAGTCAGTACAGCGGCGAAGAATTGCTTGAAATTACGATCGCAGAAAACGTCCTGACTCAAATCGAAAATCTCAAAACTTATCCGGTCGTTCATTCCCGTCTGTATCAAGGCAAGCTAGAAATTTACGGCTGGGTTTATCACATTGAAACGGGTGAGCTTTTGGCATTTGATCCGGAGACCCATGCTTATGTGCCACCTCAAAGCCAGCTTTCGCCGCGTGAACTGGGCGCATTTTATGAGAAAACCAGCGCGCCACCCGTGGCTTGTAATTTGCCTCACAAAGAGGACAATGGCAATGGTCAGTTGCGCCAACCTGTGACGATTCGCTCTCAAGTCAAATCCGCTGAGCCTGTCCCTCAAACCGAGGTTATGCCTTGGTTGACGGCTGAGCAAGCCCAACGGATCTATCAAGGATCAAAGCGGTAGAATGCACTATTTGGGGCGGATCGTCGCCCCTTAAAAAGTTTGAGCATTGAACGCAAAGTGATGTTTTTACAATGCGCTCTTAAAGCGCTTTCACAAGCGAATCATCGTAGATAGATTTCACATCCAGCGGTTGTTGAACGACTTTGAAATCGTAAGCAGCTTTCGCAACTAGCTCGAAATTTTTAATCGCATTGTTCGGATTTTGAGGATTGAACCCGATCGTTTTGTTGCCCTCAATATCAAACAATGCAATTCCCGTAAGCTGTGCGCGCAGTTCTGAAGAGGAAGTCCCTAAACGTTGAGCAGCAAGCGCGATCGCAGATTCATCTCCGGCTTCTAGCAATTTAATTCCTTTGTCGGCTGCTTTCAGAAATGTCAGCAAATCGGCTCTGCGATCGGAAATTAACTGCGATCGTGTGACCAGTACATCTGCAATCAAATTTGTGCCCTTGGTACTAAAGAGAAGCTCTCCACCGCTTTCCTTCAACGCTTTGGTCAGAAACGGTTCATAAGTAACAGCAGCATCTACTCGCTGTGCACTAAACGCAGCAGCAGCAGCAGCAGCAGACATATCTTTAATCTTGAGATCCTTTTCGCTCAGCCCCCCTTTTTCCAGATAAGCCCGCAGGAAAACCTTCTCAAACAATACATTTTCACGAGCTACTGTTTTGCCTTTGAGATCTGCCGCAGTCTTAATTCCACGTCCGACAATGCCATCTGCCCCATTCGAGTAATCACACAGAAAGATAATTTTCAGACTGGGATCTTTTCCAGCCATATCAATCACATCCCCTGCTGTCACCCAAGCTAAGTCCGTTTTTCCAGCTAGAAACGCATCAATTTGCTCAGTGGTTGACTGATATAAAAGGTCTTGAATTTTCAGTCCTGCTTGTCCATAAAAATCCTTTTTCATGGCAATATGATGCCCTGAATAGCCAGACCAAGGCGTTGCAGAAACAGCGAGAGGAGTCGATTGAGGAGAACAAGCAACTGACCAGAAAAACGTAATACAGGCAATGATGATCAGGCTAATAGACCGAGGCTTAAACATCTACAGATTCCTTGAAAACCATAAAATAGCGCCAGCCTCTTGCAGAACTGGCGCTGAAATAGATATTAAGCTGAGAGTATGATGCAGTTCAGAAAGCACAGGTAGAATTCAGCATTCTGGCTGACGATCGCCAATCAGTCCTCGCTCAAGCTGCAAAACTCATCAGTCGTCAGCAAAAGTTCGCCATAATCTGGAACCCAAGCGAGCCATTGATCCTCAGCCACTTGGCAAAGAAGCCGCCCCTGGTCAGAACTGTAAGCTGTCGGGGGATTGAGCAACTGCACCCACATCGATGGCGTAAATCGCGGAGCGCAGGAAATCGATTGTGCTTGAAGCATCTGCCAGCCAGCACCCGATCGATCGAACCCATAAATTTCTGAATTAAGAGACATAAGCAAACTTCTCTGAAGCGAAGAGTCAAATCTGTAGCTTATAATACATTTTTTTATCCTTCAGGGCAGGATCTGTATTAGAAAGTTACCTGAAAACCCCCAGAGGTCGCGCCTACCGACTGGGGGTTGATCAGATTCGAGTCATCTAGACGTTTGGCTTCAGATCAGCGTTGCGTTCTGCAAAGTACTTATTCAAGAAGGTACTTGCCAATGACAGAATCACCGGAGCCACGAGGAATGAAATCAGTCCGTGTGCTTGGAAACCTGGAACTAAAGCTGCCGCTAGGGTAAAACAAATACCGTTAATCACGATCGAGAATAAGCCCAACGTTACTAAGTTAATCGGCAACGTCAAAAGCGACAAAATCGGCTTCACAAAGGTATTGATTAAACCAATCACAATCCCTGCAATCATCGCAACTGCAAAGCTTTCAATATTCACGCCCGGTAAAACAATATCGACGACAAGTAAGCTCAGTGCAGTCACTAAAATCGTTAGAACATATCCCATGAGTTTTCCCTCAAATCTATCAATACGGATTTTTTCTAACCCTAATCGTGACTGATCTGCTGAGGAAATCCCCTCTCCATCCAGGTAGATTTCAATCTCTTTCGGAAGTCGCTGCTGATTCACGGGGATGTTTACTATTGCCGTCCAAACTTCCATCAACTGGAGCTAGACGTTTTGCAGGTTTTCTCAAGCGATCTTCAAATCCTTTAATCACAATATAAAGGACAGGAACAATGAACAAACTTAGGAAAGTTGCGACAACCATCCCACCGACGATCGCAGTTCCCAAAGATTGACGAGCCGCCGCTCCAGGTCCAGTTGCAATCACCAAAGGAAGTGCGCCGATCGCAGTTGAGATCGCAGTCATGAGAATTGGTCTTAACCGTTCTCGTCCTGCTGCAACGACTGCACTCGCAATTCCTTTACCGGCAGCACGCTCCTCGTTGGCAAATTCAACAATCAGAATCGAGTTTTTACTCGCCATCCCGATCAGCATCACGAAGCCGATTTGAGTGTAGACATCATTTGCAGTCCCCCGCAAGAGAACAGCTAAGAGTGCGCCCAGAATTGCTAAGGGCACAGTCAGCATGATGATCACTGGATCAATGTAATTCTCATACTGAGCAGCTAGGGTAAGGAACACAAAGACGATCGCTAATCCGAAAATAAAGAACGCTGCGCCCCCTGATTCGATTTCTTCCAGTGAAAGCCCTGACCATTCAAAGCCAAAGCCTCTCGGTAAGGTTTCTCTCGCAACCGCCTCCATCGCTTGAATCGCTTGCCCAGAGCTTGCCCCCGGTGCCGGAGCGCCGTTCAGCTCGATCGATCGGAATAAGTTGTAGTGGGTAATAATCGATGGCCCTGTATTTTGGGTAACTTTGACTAAGTTCCCCATCGAAATCATCTGCCCGGTTGTACTGCGAACATACAGCTTTTTAATATCTTCAGGGTTCGATCGATATTGTTGATCCGCCTGAACATAGACGCGATACGCTCGGTTGAACTGGTTAAAGTCATTCACATAGGTAGACCCGAGAAAGACTTGTAAGGTATTGAAAATATCATCAAGCGGAACTTGCAGTTGATTTGCGCGATCGCGATCCACTTCTACCGCGATTTGCGGCGTATTTCCGTTAAAGTTCGGACGTAATTGAGCAATCTGAGGACTTTGCGGTGAAGGATAAGCGGTTGCACGACCGATAAATTTACCCAAAGTCTCACCCATTGCTTGGAAGCCTAAATTAGTGCGATCCTGCAAGTGAAACTCAAATCCACCAAAGTTGCCAATTCCAGAAATAGCAGGCAAATTAAACGGCAGCACAACCGCTTCCTGAATCGATGCCATCTTGGGGAACAGTCCGAAAGGTTTTGGGAAAAACCCACCAATAATCGAGTCTAAAGATTGATCTGCACCGCGACGCTGATCCCAAGGTTTCAGGGTAGTAAAGATGATTCCGTTATTCGGAGTTGCGCCACTAAAGCTAAATCCGCCGACTGCAAAAATGTTGGCAACTTCTGGTTGAGCTTTGAGAATCGCTTCTGCTTTTTCTAAAACTTTTTCGGTATAGCCAAGCGAAACCCCTTCAGGCGCTTGCACAATTGTGATAAATACCCCTTGATCTTCATCAGGGATAAAGGCTTGCGGCACAAGGTTATAGACAAAGTAGGTCAGCGCTAATGCTCCTGCAAAAAAGGTCAAGACTAATCCTTTTTTGCGCACGACGCGATCGAGGTTTCTTGCATAAGCATCACGAGTTTTATCAATGCCCAAATTCACCCGCCGGAAGAACCAGTTATTGCTAGCCGTTTGTCCACGACGCAGCAGTAACGCAGACAGCATCGGTGTAAACGTCAATGCGTTAAAGGTAGAAACTGCGACCGAAAATGTGATTGTTAAAGCAAATTGTCGATAGAGTTGTCCGGTTGTTCCTGGGAAAAATGCCACCGGAACAAACACGGTCATCAAGACCAATGAAGTTGCAATCACCACTCCAGATAAAGTGTTCATTGATGCGATCGCAGCTTCCACTGGATTCATATCTTCATCTTGAATCCGCCGAGTGATGTCTTCAATAATCACGATCGCATCATCGACTACTAAACCCGTTGCTAGGGTTAAGCCAAATAGCGTCAGCGTATTGATCGAAAATCCCAGGATCTTGACAAAGATGAAGGTGCCAAGAAATGCGATCGGAATCACGATCGACGTGATCAGTGCTGCTCTCCAGTCTTGGAGAAACAAGAACAAAATCAAGACAACTAAGATAATTGCCTGAATCAGCGAATCAACAACCTCACGCGCCCCTGCTTCAATAAAGACAGTCGTATCAAAGGCTACGTCATACTTTAGTCCAGGCGGAAAGTTACTCGATAAGCGTTGCATCTCATCTTTGACAGCTTTTGCCACATCTAGCGCGTTACTGCCAAACTGTTGGTTCACTCCTAACCCAACGCCTCGATGCGTCACGCGATCTTGCGTCGTAAATCGCAGCAATGAACCATAATTCTCAGCCCCAAGCTCAGCCCGACCGATATCTCTCAACCGAACTAAAGCGCCAGACTGTGCCGTTCGGATGACTAAGTTATTAAATTCCTCAGCTTCTTTGAGTCGTCCTTGTGCCGTGACTGAATATTGGTATTCCTGTCCGGGGACTGCTGGCGCTTGCCCAATCTGTCCCGCCCCAACTTGCACGTTTTGCTGTCTGAGCGCTTGCACGACATCTTGCGGCGTTAACGTTCGAGCAGCAAGCCGTTCTGGGTCGAGCCAAATCCGCATGGCGTAAGTTCGTTCACCAAAGATCTGAACTTCGCCCACGCCTTTCAGCCGTCGCAAAGCATCTCTCAAATACAAATCTGCATAGTTACTCAAGTACAGATCATCATAGAAATCTTGATTTTTCTTGGGGTCTTTTTCCGAGTAAATCCCGATCGCGAGTAGAAAATTATTGTTTGTTTTAGTGACCTGAACTCCAGTTTGAGTCACAGGACCAGGTAAGCGCGATTGCACAGTCGAAACGCGATTCTGCACATCAACAGCAGCTAAATCCTGATCTCGTCCTAAGTCAAACGTCAGGTTAATGTTACTTACACCATTATTGGCACTGGTCGATTTGATGAACTTAACGCCAGTAATCCCGTTCAACTCGCGCTCTAGAATGTTCGTGACGGTCGATTCAACGACTTCAGCATTCGCACCGACGTAGTTCGCTGTCACCCCAACTTGAGGCGGAGCAATGTCTGGATATTGCGCGATCGGTAACGTCGGAATACAAGCAATCCCTAACAGTGTGATGACAATCGAACACACTGTCGCAAACACAGGACGTTTAATAAAAAAATCGGAAACAGACAAAATCACCATAATAGATTCACGCCTGTGAAAGGACTATTGTGAGAGGGCTATTGCTGAGAAGACTGTTGAGCAGGAACTTGAGCAGCATCCATGATCGCAGCACAATTTTGCAGTTGCAAAATTCCAGAAGTAATAATGCGATCGTTGGCGCTCAGTCCTTCGACGACTTCTTGTTCATTGCCAATAATTCTGCCGAGTTGAATCGGCTTTTGGGCTGCAACTAACATGTCCGGATTCGCTTCAAATTTTCCGCCCCCTTGAGGTGCGGCTGGCTCTGAACACCCCGATGCACTTAGCGGAGCAGCAACAAAAATAAAATCTCTTCCCCCTAATCGAGAAATTGCCGTTGTGGGCACGAGTACGCCAGGTCGATTACTCCAAACAACGCGCGCGCGCACAAATTGCGAAGGTCGCAAGTTCCGCACATTCTCAAAGACTGCTTTTGCTTGCACTGATTGCGTAGTCGAATCAACATTCGGGGCAACAAAGGAAATTCGACCTGTCTGTACTTCTTTGCCTTGATCATCGAGCAGTTTGACAGGTAAGCCTAGCCGCAAAGCACTTGATCGCTCTAACGGGACTTGAATCTGAACTTCTAACTGCTGATTCTGAGTAATATTCAACAATTGGGAGGTCGGACTCACTGTATCACCGACTTTAATCGGGATTTCCCCAACGGTTCCAGTAAAAGGAGCAGTGATCGTATAGTACTGCAATTGAGCTTGTCCCTCTGCAATATTGGCTTGGGATTGTTCAAAAGCTCGGCGATTTCGCTCAACGACGGATTGCGCGCGGCTAATCGCAGAACGTTGCGCAGCAATATCTGCATCTGCTTGTCTCAAGGCTGCTTGAGCAGTCTGTAGAGCATTTAAACGCTGATCAAGAATTTGTTTACTGGTTGCGCCCTGTCTTTGCAATTCGACAAAGCGATCGTACTCTTTCTGGTTCAATTGCACGTTTGAAAGTGCTGTCGCACGCTGAGCTTGCAGCGATCGTAAAGTTTGCTGTTCGTTTTCAACATCTGCTTGGGCTGAATCAATGTCCGCTGCTGCCGTTTGCGATGCCGATTGCCGACTCGCAACTTGAGCACGCTGTTCGCGATTGTCAATTTGTAAAATAGCTTGCCCGGCAGTCACTTGCTGACCAGGTCTGACATAGATTTGCGAAATCTGTCCACTGACCTGCGGTTGAAGCGTAATGGATTGCCGAGAATCTAAGGTAGCGGCATAGTCAGAGCTATCTTCGATCGTTGAACTTTTCGGGTTTGCCAACGGGACTGGAGTCGGTTGAGGCTTCATCTGACTCACAATCATCAGAGGCAGAATAATCCGATTAAAGACAATCCAACCCAATCCGCCAACAACTGCAAGTCCAATTAACCCTGGAATCAGAAATTTACGCCAGCGCGGACGACGAGGCGGCAATTCTGAAACTGGGGCATCTGTCTGAGCGAATCCAGCGCGATCGGTATTTTCGCCATTCATATTCAAAGTGCTGTCAGGAGGGTTGAATGAAACGGTAGAAGGGGCGAAATCGTCGATCTCAAACTACCGAGCGGTCTTAAAGAAGCTGAGAAACAGATGTATTATTTTAGGAATTCTACCAGAGCATTTCGTACATTACTAAGAATACGAACCATATTGTCTCACTCCACAGGTAGATCTTAGCAACAAAAAAACTAGCTCCATCCATCTTTTCGAGAGTGAGCATAGCCTTGTACCTCGATCTAAGTTTTGCCCGACTAGTAGAAGATCCTTATGATAATCTCGAACACCCAAAGGCGCAAAAAATTCCAGCACAAACAGCACTGGAATTTTTCTGTTAGCTCTCTGTGCCTACTCTATGTACCCAGTCATCCCCAAGGTGAGCCGAATCGACGATGGCTTATAGCTTGGATGAGAGAGAAACTTTGGGTTCTTCAGAAATCGGAGTTTCTTCGCGTTTTGGCTTGCGATGAATCCGAATGCCTAGAAAGATGTCATAGACAAATCCTAAGAAATCTTCTTTCAAAAGCCCGATCGATTGGGGTGATCCCTTCTCATCCAAAATTGGCTTCGCTGCATAATAGGCAGCTTCATACTTATACCAAGGGACAGCAGGCCATAGATGATGCACCAAGTGATAGTTCTGACCCATAATCAGCCAGTTCAAAATCCTACTCGGATAGACTCTCGCATTCAACCAACGATCTCGTTCCTTAAATGGACGATGAGGCAAATAGTCAAAGAATAATCCCAAGACTAACCCCACGATCGCTAAAGGCACAAACCAAAAATTGAACACATATCCCAGAAAATGAAACTGGCACGCAGCGTAGATTACAAGCGCCAAAGATAGCCGTGCCAAAAACCACTCAAAGAGTTCATTTTTCTTCCATAATTTGCGCTGGAAGAAGAAGAACTCGTGATACATAAACCGTGCATTGATGATCCACAAGGGTCCGAATGTAGATACAACATGATCTGGATCGTTTTCTGGATCATTCACATGAGCATGGTGCTGAATATGAACCCTCGTAAAGACGGGGTAAGAGAAACAGAGGAGGAATGCGCTCCCGTGACCCAAAATTGCATTCATCACTTTATTGCGATGAGCCACACCATGACAGGCATCGTGGATGACTGTTCCAACCATATGTAATGCCAAGACATTAAGGCAGAAACTAATCCAATCCACCCATCCCCAAAACCAATATCCTAACGTCGAGATAATTGCGATCGCGACCGACAGCAAAAAGATCAACAACGTTGGATTAAAATCACCAGGCGCTCCCAGTAACTCCCTTGGAATCGTCAGGGGCTTCGTTGCCGCCTCCGACATCACACCGTCTCTCCTTGCGAATACTCAGAAAAGTATACGTCAAGGCATGTCTTTAAGTTAAGTAACGGCTTTCTAAGATTTTGCAATCGACCCGTTCGCTTCTCTCTAAAGGTAGATTCTTTTGCAGTTGGGAACTTCAGAAGATCAATTTAGGTCAATCCAGTTAGAACGCCGTTCAGAGTTCAAATCTTTCTAAATTAATTCACAACGATCGAGGTTGATTTCCATGTCGCTACGACCTGTAAGCTGGGCAAAAAATAAAAATAAAGTAGTTCGAGGAACGTTACTTTCGTTGAGCGCGATGATGATCGCAAGTAGTGCAGCTGTAGCACAAACGGCTCCAGGCGATGTCATCATTCCCACTGAACCCGATCGAGGCGGTTCAACCACGATTCCGGTTCCCAATCCGGGCGGTTCAACTACGATTCCTTCTCCCACGGCTGCGGGCACTCGGTTTGCTTGCCGGGTGAACAATGGACAAAATACGGTGATGTATTTCCCGGAAAATCAGCCGAATCAGGCTTATCCGTGGGCAGTTCCCAGCAATATGGGGGGAGGCTGGGATGCTCTACGTCGGTGTAATGAAATCGCGCGTCGTCTTGAATCGTATCGCCCTGATGGTCTGCGGGAAATGACGACTGGCGTTGAGAATGGCTACAACACGATTTGTGTGACGACCGATCGAGTTCCAAGCTGCCGGATTGTATTGACGGTTCCAAATGGACAAGATCCGTTAGCGACCCGCGATCGTGTTTTCCAAAATCTCTCAGTAGCGGATAGTGGTCAGCAAACCCAAGGCGTTTTAACTTATGGCAGTGGTCGTTCTGATGTGCTTGACCAGTTGGGGAATCTGCTTGGAGTTCGAGGTCGTCGATCGACTGCTGTGACGAATGGTCCAATTAATCTCAAGCCTTTCCTGTCTCGTTCAGATCGAGGAACCGGGGAAAAATTAGTCGGTGGGGTGCAGACTCGAACAAATCGTCCGGCAGTGCAATCGACTCCTCGGATTTTTCAACGCCGCTAAGGGTAGGGAGATGAGGAGATAGGGAGTCAATCCCTAATCTGGGAAAAACTTTTTTCCTTTTCCTCTTTTTGCTTAAAAACAGTAAAAGGAACGAGATTTAATCTCGTTCCTTTTACTGTTTAAACACTGGGGCGCTAGGATTCGAACCTAGGAAATGCCGGGACCAAAACCCGGTGCCTTACCGCTTGGCTACGCCCCAACGTGCTGCCTTACGTATACTAACACTAAACCCCAAGAATATGTCAAGAATTTTTAGAGGCATACAAATCTTGGTATCAAGTCGTACTGCTTCCGAGTTGAGATGTTGCGTATGATGAAGAGATAAAAATCCAGTTTTTTATCTCACGCTGATTGGGAGCCGCACGATCGTGAATGCAGCAGAACAAGCGACTAGTTTAGAAACCGCGAGCAAGATTGCAACGATTACAAATTTAATTAAAACTGACTTCCCAGATGCACGAGTCGATCTCAAACCTTGGGCGAATGACCCAGACACCCGTGAACAAGTTGATCCAGACTCGATCGATATCGGATTTCATTTTCCAGGGCGCAGTCGCTTGTTTCAGTGCCGCAGTGTCCTAATTCAGATTCGCTTTCACTCAGATGATGAAACTCACATCAGACGAGCGATTGGCATTGAGGCCGCTGGATTTGATCACAAAGGCAAACAGTGGCAGATGTCCACCGTTCAGGATTGGATTGCTGAAGGAGAAGGTCAACCAGCACCCGAATCGGTGATGCGATTGAAAGAATTTTGTCAGCGAGTTTTAGAAGTCTTTAATCAAACTGCGTGAGATCCGGTTGCCAGCGATAGCGATTCAAACTCAGTTGGGTCGCCTTGAAGACAATGCCTTCGGCTTCTAACCGCGATCGCTGAATATGATCCATCCCTTCTCGACGCGGCGACATCGAGATTTCTCCTTTAGCATTCACGACTCGATGCCAGGGCACAGCTAACGTGTCATCTGTAGCGCGAAATAGGGCATATCCGACTAAACGCGCTTGTCTTGGCAGTCCTGCAAGCTCTGCAACTTGTCCATACGTTGCGACTTGCCCATAAGGAATTTGGCGAACGACAGAGTAGATTTTCTGATACTTCGACATTATCTTATTACAGACTGCAAATAAAGGCGGCGAGAGCTTTATGGTAATTTGTCTCAGGCTTCATCCACGGGTCATTGACCGTTGTGTAATTGATTCTTGATCGTGTGGCAAAATAGCCCATCCGAATCGTTCTAAACTGCTGCGCTTCGCAATTCATTTCCACTCTCGAATAGGCTGCTTCCGCATTCACCAGATCGTAAGTAATTTTGTCGTCAGACTTAATAATGCTATTTGTCTCAATGTAGGAAGTCCCATTCACTTCAGTGTTCGGAACAGGCTTCCAAGCTGGATTTTGCAGCTCGAAGGTTTCGGCTTGAGCGGGAGTCACAATCAGCAATGCAGCGCTTATGAAAAGAATCGATCGCATTACAACTCCCAAACTCAACTTTTCTATTATGGGTTACTTGGGCGAGACAGACGATCGCGAATCCTTTGCAAAGAATTAGAGGTATTGATCGGCGATCGCGGTTGTGGAAGCTGACTGTCCGGCCAATTGGGCAAATCAAAACAAGGACATTCGGTAGGTGGCAACCCCAGAGATCGAGTGGGAACGGGCATTGCACACCGCGCACAAGGATGAATTTCCCAAATGGGTGAAAGTAAATCTGTAATCGTCTGAGTTGTTCCTTCGATATAGCAGTCTCCGGCTTCAGGAGAAGTCGCTAACTTCCAGCAGGCTTCAAACTCATCGCTATAACGATCGCCTGCAATCACAGAAGCTGGCTTGACGGCTTGCTGTCCATTATGTGTCATGAGCCGCTTTCCTAGCTGCAACCAGTAGGCGAGATACTGTCTAACTTGCTGCTCAGATGCCATAAAATGAGTCACAAAAGATACCCTTAACTTTCCAAGGTTTGAGAAGAATCAGTCTCAATCCCAGGGCAGGTTAAGGAGTGGGATTTCGAGACGAATGATCTACTTCTCTAGGGTATCGTGTCGCTTACCGAGTCAGTGTGAACAAAATCTTTAGAAAGTCTGATCTTTAGAGACTGTCAGTGTAATAGAGTCCCGCTGGAGCGAGTTTTGATTTGTCAGATCTTGCAAGGTGGGGGAATGAGGAAAATAGCTCCCCACTCCCCCAATCAATATAGGACTGCGATCAATTCGCCGTGAGTTTAGTCGGTGAATTCCCTTGAGTCAGCTCTTGTATAAAAGGCTGGCTGCCAAATTGGCGGGCTAGCCTGATCGCTTTCTGGGTATCTGCTCTTGCCGCTTGGTTTTGTCCAATTTGTTCATAAGCCCGAGCGCGGTACTCGTAAGCTTTGACATAAAAAGGATTGAACCGAATTGCAGTTGAGAAATCCTCGATCGCGGCTCGATAATCCTGCATCCAGAAATAAGCAACCCCGCGATCAATATAGGGACGCGCCGAACCAGAGGGCAGCAACGTGACAGCTTGATTGAACAAATTAATCGCCGCCCGAAAATTGCGTGCATCAATCTGCTGATAGCCTTGCTCGATCAATGTCCAGAGTTGGGAGTTGGGAGGTTGTCCTGCGGTGGCGACACGCAGTTCGAGTAGGCTCAACTCGCTCTGATATAAATGCCTGGAAGTCTGACGAGCCAGGAGTGCTGCACTTTTTTCAGTATCGAGTTTGGCTTGGCGATCGTCGCCTAATTTCGCGCGCACGAGCGCTAAACCAGAATACGCGATCGCGGCTGTTGGATCAATTTGCAAAATGCGGTTATAGCTCTCCATGGCTTGTGCAAGCTGTCCACTTTGCAGTTGGGCAAATCCTCGGCCGCTGTAGGCTTCCTTGAATTTTGGATCGAGTCGGATCGCTTGGTCAAAGCTTGCGATCGCATTTTCATAATTGCGAGTTCGCAACTGCTGCAATCCGCGTTCAAAGGCGCGATCGCTTTCGCTCGGCTCCATTAATTTCGGAGCCGCCGGCGACACTTGAGCGAAAGATAACGGCTGCCAACCGCCGAGTGAGATTATCAGGCTTAAACATGTAAACAGACAAATCTGAGCACCTTGGGGTGTCTTCATAGCGGGATTTCAGTAAGGAAAGGCGACAAATTCGTAATTTTTTTACAGAACTTGTCGGTGACTTCCTTATTAGTGCCCAGTCATGCTGCGTCCGATCTCATTAAAGTCGGCATTGTCAATTGAACTTTCGTATAAGAACTTACCGCCGCTAATCACAAGAATGCGATCGGACAATTTCAGCAATTCATCTAAGTCTTCACTGACGAGCAGCACCGCAACACCGCGATTGCGGGCTTGCAGAATTTGCCCATGAATATCTTCGACGGCTGCGAAGTCTAGACCAAAGCAGGGGTTGGCTGTAATCAGCAGCTTAATGTGATCCGACGAAAGTTCCCGCGCCAGAACAGCCCGCTGTACGTTTCCGCCCGATAAGTCACGAATGGGTGTCTCAGGCGTTGGCGTTTTAATTTTGAAACTTTGAATCAGAGATTGAGCTGCGTCTCGAATCGCTTTGAAGTAGAGCAGAATTCCTTTCGATTGGGGAGGACGATCGAAGGTTCGTAAGGCTAAATTCTCTGCCACACTCATATGCGGCACACAGGCATTTTTCAGCGGTTCTTCAGGAAGGACGAAGACGCGATGTTCATACATTTGCGCTCGTGTGGCTTGATAGCGCTCTCCGTTGACGAGGACTTCTCCCGCTGTGGGCTGTCGCTGTCCAGCCAGCACTTCCACAAATTCGCGCTGACCGTTCCCCGAAATCCCAGCAATACCGACAATTTCACCACTGCGAACATTCAGATTGATGCCAGAAACGGCTTCGAGTCCGTTATCTTTATCGGCGTGCAGATCGCGAACTTCGAGAACCGGAATCGGAGCATCATGCGTCACTTTCTCAACGGGCTTGGGTTCGCGCCGTTCACCCATCATCATTTCTGTGATGTCGGGTACGGTGAGAACTTTCATGCTGCCTGTTCCAGCTAATTTGCCGCGTCGCAGTACGGTAATTTCGTCTGTAAAGCCTGTGACCTCACGCATCTTGTGGCTAATCAGTAAGACACTGAGTAAGCCTGCACTGACTTGTTCTCGAAGCAGTCCTAAAATTTCATCGGCTTCGTTGGGAGTCAGGACTGAGGTTGGTTCATCGAGAATCAGAATTTTGCTCTTTAGGTACAGCAGTTTCAGAATTTCTAGCTTTTGTTTTTCCCCGGCTGCCAGTTGTCCAACTAGGGCATCTAACGGCAATTGAAAGGGCGAAGTTTGCATGAAAGCCGAGAGCTTTTCACTCTCTTCTTTCCAATTGATGACTAAATTTCCTCCCGATCGCGCAATCACTAAATTCTCTGCAACCGTCATGGCGGGAACAGAGGTGAAATGCTGATAGACCATGCCAATTCCGTATTTTTGGGCATCGCGAGGAGATGCGATCGTACAAGCCTGTCCGTCTAATTTCACCTGTCCGCTGGTTGGCGTGTAGAATCCCATTACACATTTGACCAGGGTGCTTTTCCCGGCTCCGTTCTCACCGAGTAGGGCGTGGAACGTTCCAGGTCTGAGGGTCAATGCCACATGATCTAGAGCGGTAAACGTTCCGAAGCGCTTCGTCATTTCCTGAATTTCGAGGAGTGGCGGAGCGTTTCGAGTCTCGATCGTAGAGGTTTCAATTTCGGTTGTCATGATTACTAATGCGGTTATCTTTGCGCTTCGATTCCGTCGGCTGACTGATTGTTTCAACCTTCCAGTCTGTGAGACTGTCATCCTGAGACGGGAAGCCTGACGATTTTTTGGAGGTTCTTCCCGGATCTCTACCCTTCTAATTTAAAGTTCCCAATGCTCCCGGTGCTCCTGAGATGGTTCGTTTCGGGGAACAAGTCAAAATCATAATCACTAACGTCAACACATACGGTGCTGCATTAAACAGATAATATCCCCCGTCGATGCCGACTGCTTGCAGGGCAGGGCCGACAGCTTGTGCTCCTCCAAAGAGGAGCGAAGCCCACAAACACTGAACGGGATTCCATCGTGCAAAAATCACGAGTGCCACCGCCATCAGTCCTTGCCCACTCGAAATCCGTTCTGACCAACTTCCCGGATAGTACAGCGACAAATACGCGCCTCCAACTCCGGCTAAAAATCCACCTGCCATCGTACAGAGCATCCGTACTTTCTTGATCGAAATGCCCATGGCTAGTGCTGCTTCTGGATTGTCTCCTACAGCGCGGATAAATAAACCCCAGCGCGTTGTTTTGAAAAACCAGGTCATCGCAGGTGCAATCAAAATTCCTAGCACAAATAATGGATTAATTTTGAAAGTCTGCTGGATTTGTGCGATCGAACTCCAATCTCCGAGTCCAATCGCTGGAAGTTGCGGCGCAGAAGGTTGAATAAACGGCTTGCCAAAAAAGAATGCCAAGCCACTGCCAAAAATAATCATGGCAATTCCCACGGCGACATCATTGACTTTGGGCTGTTGAGACAGCCACGCATGAATGAATCCCAAAAACACTCCCGAGAGTCCAGCGACAAAGACACCGAGCCAGGGAGAAAGAGCACTGCCAACGATACCCTGTGTGAGATAAGAAACGCCATAAGCGCTCATTGCGCCCATCAACAACGTTCCTTCCAAGCCGAGGTTGATCTTGCCGCTTTTCTCGGTCAAGCATTCTCCTAAGCTGACAAACAAAAAGGGTGCACTGCCTCTCAAGGTTCCCGCCACAATGGCTAAGGGGACTCCCCACCAACCGATCGCTTCTGTTGCCATATTGAATTAACCTCCTAAAACTGCAGACGCTGCGGGCACTTTCGGTGCGGGTTCTTTGAACACTCGAAATCGACCGTACAAGGATTCGCTGTACAGAACCACGAGGAACACTAACCCTTGAAGCACAAAGACGGTGGCATCGGGCATTCCTAACCGCCGCTGCAAGATACTCCCGCTGGCGAGAATGCCGCCGAATAAGACGGCAATTAAACCCGCAGCGATCGGGTTATTGCGGGCGACGAATGCAACGAGAATGCCAGAATAACCGTAGTTTGCGTTCAAGGATTCATTTGCTCGTCCGTGCACTGCGGCGATTTCAACCATTCCCGCGAGTCCAGCACAAGAGCCTGCGAGAAAACAAATCGCGATCGCAAGTTGTCCGACCGGAAGTCCAGCAATACGGGCGGCTTTAATATTGCCTCCCGCCGTTCGAGCCGCGAATCCAAACGTTGTGCGCTGGATTAAGAAGTAAGCAATCACACAGGCAATAATGCCGTAGATTAAACCGTAATGCACTCTGGGAAACAGGGGGATTGTGCCTAAGCGATCGAGGTCTGGAATCGCATAGCTAGAAGGTTTATTTAACGAGCTTGGATCCCGCATCGGACCACCGACGAGATGATTTAAAAGCGCGATCGCAATATAGTTCATCAATAAGCTACTAATGGTTTCATTGACGCCTCGGTAGTGGCGCAGCGCACCAACGGCTGCAATCCACAATCCGCCTGCGCCCATTCCCGCGAGTGCCATCATCAGTTGTGTAATTGTGGCTGGAGCCTGATTGACCGCAGAGAGACCAACGATCGTTGCTGCAATTCCTCCGATGACTAGTGCGCCTTCATTCCCAATAATCACTAGTCCTAGGCGGGCGGGCAATGCGGTGCAAAGAGAAGTCAGCATCAGCGGCGCGGCGCGGATCAGTGAATTCTGGAAGGATGACCAACTGCCGAATGCAGCTTGATAAATCGCGGCATATACCTCAAAAGGATTTGTCCCAACGGCGAAGCAGAATAGACCAAATAGAAAGAGTGAAAACAACAGAGCGCCGATCGGAATACAGATCGCCTCTAAAGTTCTCCGCCATGTCCCGGTGGTAAGCATATCAAAACACCCTATGCTGAATAGAGCGAAGTCTACGGTTGAGAAGTCATCCTGTCATATTCACAACTTTTTCACTGTGCTTAAATTAACGTTTTGTCAGAGTGTCATAGTTTTTAATGATCTTTTTCTTTTGTGCGTTTTTGCTGCTACGGGTCATATTTTGGTGGGTTGCGTTTCCCAATTCGGATGAAGCTTACTACTGGTTATGGGGACAACATCTCGATTGGTCTTACTATGACCATCCGCCTTTACAGGCTTGGATACAAGGTAGATTTATTGCTCTGTTCGGGCGTTCGGCGTTTGTGCTACGGCTCCCGAATTTGTTCAGTAATGTTGCTTTTTTCTACACTTATTCTCGAATCGTTACTTATCTTCATAAAGATTTAGGGTTCTGGAAAGTGATGCTTTTGGTAGTATCATCACCGCTCTATTTTATATTTCTGGGCTTTGCTTGGCATGATCATTTGTTGATCACAGCTTCACTCATATCTGCGTATTTATTCATTCGTTTTTTAGATACTTATTTGGCAAATGGCAGAGGAGAAACTTGGCGGTTATACGCAAGCGCGATCTCGCTTTCTTTCGCTTTTCTTTCTAAATACAATGCGATTTTTGTTGCGATCGGCTTTTTTGCAACGGTAATCACAGATGCTCGATTACGACCGTTATTTCGCGATCGCAGGCTGTATATTGCAATTGCGATCGCGCTGACAGCTTTAATTCCAATCATCCTTTGGAATGTCTCAAACGACTTTCTGTCTTTTCGATATTATGTCGATCGTAGTGTTCGCCCAATCGATCCTGGAATCAAAATTGGTCCATTTCTAGGGTTTACATTAGTTTCGCTGTTGGTCGTTCCGCCGTTTAGCTGGATTGGCTTTTATCGGTTGCTCAAAAATCGCTTACCGATTCAATCGATTTATCCATCTGTAGCGTTTTGGGTGTTTGTTCCTTCAACAATTGGATTAACTATCATTTCGCTTGTTTCGGCTGCATTGTATTACTGGAACATTACAGCGTATCTATTATTATTTCCGCTGCTGCCTTTTGTGTTCCGAAATTTCAAAGCACAGGCGATCTATGGCTTGATTATTTCGACCGTACTTGTTTTTCACTATACGGTTTTCCCGCTGACTGCCTTGATTGATCAACAGAGTGATCCAGATTCACGAATGTTATTTGGATGGAAAGAGGTTGCAGCGATCGTTGAATCTGAATCTCGGACGCTGAATGATCCACTGCTGATCACGTCTGATTATCGGTCTGCTTCAGCTTTGGCGTATCAAATGAACAATCGCAATGTGATTGCAATTAGCGATCGCATTGATCAGTTTGATTTTTGGCATCGGAATTTACCCAGTGGCAGAGATGCAGTCATTGTTTCGGATGATTGGTATCCGGCAGAATTAGTGGTACTCTCAAAATTCGAGCGTACTTCTGAGCCAATCACGGTTCCTGTAAAACGCTTTGGAGTCTGGATCAAAAGTTACTATGTTCGTAAAGGCTATGGATTGAAATCATGACGGATTGCATTCACTTAAGCCGAATTCGTGGCTACGGTTACATGGGCGCATTACCAGAAGAACAAATTTTGGGTCAATGGTTTGAGGTTGATCTCACTTTATGGTTGGATTTATCCAAGCCAGGACGCAGTGATGTGTTGGCAGATACGCTCGACTATTGCAATGTGATTGACGATGTTCAAACGCTGATTAAAACCTCAAAGTTTCTTTTACTAGAGAAGTTAGCAACCGCGATCGCAGATAAGATTTTGGGCTATCAGCAGGTCAATCAGGTGCAGGTCAAAGTAGTCAAACCAGCCGCTCCAATTCCTGACTTTGACGGCAAGATTACGATCGACATTCTTCGCAAGAAAGGTTAACTCAGATCTTGCATCATTCTCGATAAGATCGAGTTGGCAATGCTTTCAGTATGATCTCAAATCCGTACTGTGCAGCAAGATTTGCGGAGTTTTGCAGTTGACGAAGCAATTGAAACCACAAGACGGA
>NZ_JAFLCJ010000060.1:0-4749 GCF_017302695.1 Leptolyngbya sp. UWPOB_LEPTO1
GCTGTTTCAACCGCCGCATTGTCCTGAGTTAAACCCGATTGAGCAGGTTTGGCAATATCTCAAGCGGCGGTTTCGCTGGCATCTGCCCAAGACTTTAGAGGAGTTGCGACAGTGGATGACTCAGAAAATTCAGGCATTGTCTCCGGAGACGATCGCATCAATCACAGGGCGAGCATCCATTCTAGAGGCACTATCTGTAGCCGGAATTTAGAGATTTGGTATTAATTGGCATTAATAGCTATCTAGAAATGGGTGAACCAAGTGCGATCGACACTGAAGACATTGCTACCCTAGCACTCTTATTTGAAAATTAGAACGATAAAGGTGCAGAGCCAGAGCCACAAGTAATGATGGGATAAGCTCTGTCAGAATTGCGGGGGCTGACTTTGGGCATGGGAGGTGCGATCGTTGAAGCTCGAACGGACTGGCAAATCGTTGCAGCCGCGCCTAACTGTGTACTGCCTTGATCTCTTGAAGGTTCTGAGGAGATGACTGCGATATAGCTTTTTATGCCTGCTTTTTTCGGACGAGCAATCAATATCAGTTGATTCCCTTTGGATGAAAGCTGAAAGTGGTAATTTTGCGTTGATGTGGAATTTAGTCCAAGTTCAATCAGACGCTTTGCAAACTGATCAGTTTCAACTCGATGCAGAATTGCAGATCGGATCAAAGTTGTCATGACAAATTGCCCTTCACCAGAGGTCGATCGTTCTGCCTCTGACAGTTGGGTTAGAGGTACGATCGCTGTTTCTGAAACCTTTTGGAACTGTACTTCATCTCGAAAAGCTGTTGGGCGCTTTCGAGGAGATTCTGTTGGGCGCAGTTGTAGCTTCAAAGTTCGCGGATTCGGGATTTCTACAATCGTCTGAATCACGTTATGATCACCCTCAAAGCTCAGATCGATATGCATGGGGTTAGGTTTTGGATCTAGCTGATAGTTCGCCCAATATGCTCGTAGTCCTTGCCGATTTCCAGCCGGAACAGCAACGACGAGTTTCCCGGTTGATGTAAAGCGAAAGATGAGTGGCATCGACATTTTCGTTTCTTTGTAAATCCCTTCCCAGCGTCCCACAATCTGCTGAGAGGCTTCGGAAGTGGGCTGTGCTAGTACAAGCGCGGGCAAGAGAACGAGACTACTGCAAATTGTGAACCAGTTGGCTAGTTTCATGTTTAGTCCTTAGATTACAGATCAAGATGATTTCAAATTCAGGGCTTGTTCTAGAAGCGCGATCGCTTTTGCGGTTTGCTTTTGATCTAGATAGAGATTCGCGATCGCAATCAAACTTTTCCGCATCGTATTTGTAGGACGAGAATACTTTGTGAGTAATTTCTGAGCTTCATCGGGTTGTTTTGCTGCACTCGCTTCTGAAACTACAAATTCAAGAATCGATGCTTTGAAATCGCAGTATTGATCAGGAATACGCTGGAGAAACTGATCGGCTTTCGCAAAGTTACGGGCGCGACTGTAAAATGTTGCTAGACTTCCCAAATTCATCACGATGGAACCTTCTCGCGATCGCTGAACTGGAACTGCTTCAATCTTTGATGAATTTCGCTGAGTTGGTTTGAAATCTGGGGCTTTGAGCCGGACATGCTCAAAGAATCGCCATAGTGCTGATTCATCCGGATTGGGTGCGTCGAGCAGTAGCGGATCAAACATTGAGAGACTGGTTTTTTGCGATCGCGATAGTTCTTCAAAGTTCCGAGCCTGTTCATCTAACAATTGATTGGCTTGCTCAAGTTCACCTGCATCGGCGAATTGCACTGCGACTTTGTATCTGAGCGGTTGGATCTTTTGCTCGGTGACGAATGCTAATGCCTCTTTGAGTAACGGGCGTGATTTGGTGTAGTAGCCAACTTGATTCAGTACATAAGTTGTTTGCAGTAACAGCGTAATGTCCATATCCTGACCTCGCATCGCTGCAACAATGCGATCGCTGATGGCTGTCTGATTCGCTTGTGCTGCTTTGTAAGCGATCAGGGCTTGCAGTTTTGGTTCTACAAAAGCTGAGATGGCTGCTGCCTGTCTCCATTGTCCTTTGTGAAGAAGATGGTGGACAATCCTTTGAGCCGTTTCTCCTTGCAGTTGAGAATCTTTAATCGATAGCAGAAATTTTTGGCTTTGTTGAAAATTACCTTGCTCTGCAAATTGTCGTGCGATCGCGGATCGAGTGACATCTTTAGCATGAAAACTAAAAGAGTCTGGATCAGCTTTATCAGGAAGTTTCTGGAGCAGATCTGAGACTGCTGTGAGATTGTTAATTGCGGCGTGAGCAAGGGCAAGGTGATGAGTCCAGTCAGGATGAGTCGAAAGTTGACCTGGTGCGATCGCGCTATTTAGTTGATTGAGTTCAGTGAGTGCCCGTTTCGGCTGACCAATGTATGCAAATTCCTGAGCAATTTTGATCCGACTTGATATATCCCGAGCGTCCGATGGCGCTTGCTTGGCTAAAAATTCTAACAGCGATCGCGCTGCCTCAAAATCTCCTGCCTGACGATAGACAACTGCCAAATTAACCCACTCAGAAAGCCGATCTTCTTCTGTCAGGAGCAATCGCATCCTTTCTGCAATTTTCCGAGTCTCAGGGCGATTCGGATAAAGCTCTGCAAGAACTATCCACCAAAGTAGTTTGCCGTTATCAATTGGAAGTCGATCAACTACGTTCAGCATCCAATCAACCTGATTCTTCTCAGGTAAAGTGCGCGTCGCAAGAAAAATCGCGTCGATATCTCCAAATCCAGTGAGTTCAAGCTTGGGCAGTTGTGCAGTCGCGGCAGCTTGATCTCCAGCCATCAAATACTGAATCATCACTAAGGTTGTGAGATCTTTCGGTTCTAACTTGAAGCGCGATCGAATCTGTTCATTGACCTGAGCGGCTCGGTTCGGTTGACCCGCTCTGAACAATGCTACTGCTATCTCTGCCATTTCTCTACTTTGCTGACTTTTAGCGATTTGAGAATCAGGAGATGGGTGAGAAACAGAAGCTCCATCAAGACCGACACAGGCTTGAGCGAGGCTGACCGTCGGAGTGCTAACGAAAGACAGCAAGGCCAGAAAGGTGATAGATAGAGATTTATACATCGAGCGTCGTGAATTACCTATGAATCGGTATAGAGTATTGCGATCGCGAGGAGATGCAGTTCAGAAATTTTCTTCTCAACGCACTTCCGAGCCCTTACAAATTGCTAGTATCGGTAGAACCTGGGCGAACTATTCACAATTTGTTCAACCTTGCAATCTTTTCCGCCAGCCGATTGGCAGGCTCTACGAGCATTGCGTTCTGCTCGACGGCGCTTTTCATGAAAACCCTGATATAAAGTTCCTTTGCTGTCCTTCACAACCACCAAAAATCCATTGCTAAACTCATTGGCAAGACGACAATTTTGAAGTTTGGTCGTGCAGAGATTCATTGCATCAATTTTTGCTTGTTCTCGGCTGTTATACTCCGCTGTCCAAGCAAAATTGGGTCTACCATCCGGATAGTTTCCCCAAACGAGCGCACCATGAGAGTGCTTCCAGTACCCAGAGGGTCGAGAAGGTTGACTCGGAGCCGGATCATTCCCTGGGATTGGGGCACAACCGATCCATCCTGCATTGCCCCCACCTTGCTGATATGTCCCTGGAGGGCAAATATTTCCTGCGTGTGCTGGCACGTTCGAGATTACGGCACTGGTTAAGGTGACAGCGATCGAGAAAGCAGGCAAAGCGAGTTTTGTAGATAGAGAAGAGCATCTGACGAGATTCATGGATACTTCTGGAAATGAATGCAAGTTGATAATGATTAAAAGCAACTTGGGTTGCTCTTGTGTGGGTTTAAGTTCCACATTGAGGAAGGTTATGCAAGCTCACAGAAATTTAAGAAGGTCTACCCCGCTTTAGAGGGTGTTTTAAAAGTCGGAGTCGGTCAAATTTTATGCCAATCTCCTAACCATGATCCGAATCATTGCTAAGTAAATCCAAGTCTCTGAAGTTTCTGGAAGTAACTCATAATCCCGAACTAAGCGACGACAGTGCATCAGCCAGCCCAGAGTTCGTTCCACCACCCATCGCTTTTTGAGCAGGACAAAGCCTTTGGTTTGTTCCGGGCGTAAGACTACTTGGACAATCCAACGACAGATGGTGACCACCCAGTGCATGAAGGGAAAGCCATCGAAGCCGCCATCCACCCAAATCGTGTGTAGACGAGACACGGCTTTCCCGCGTTGTCGCACCCGCTGGCGGACAGTTTTGCCGCCGGCGCGTTCTGGGGTGCTGGCAGCAGTGACAAAGACCCGTAAGATCAATCCCAGCGTATCGACCGTGATGAATCGCTTGCGCCCCTTGATCACCTTACCTGCATCAAATCCGATTGCGGCATGCACTCCTGCCGCACTTTTCACGCTTTGGCTATCGACAATTGCTTCAGATGGACTCGGAGAGCGCCCGACTTCGATGCGGATGCAGCGATAGAGACGGTCGTGAATGCTCAACCAGGTTCCATCCTTACGCCAATTACGAAAGTAAGTGTAGACCGTTTGCCAAGCTGGAAAATCTCCAGGTAACGCTCGCCACCGCACTCCTTCGACTAAAACATAAAAAATTGCATTGAGAATGTCCCATAAGTCTACTTCTCGCGGTCGTCCGCCAGGTTTTGCATCAGGTAGCAGGTCGCTCAACAATTCATATTGGGCAGGAGTGAGGTTACTGGGATACGATTTACTCATGTAGCTCTCTCGGTGCTGTGCTTTTACGTATTTACAGCTTATGAC
>NZ_JAFLCJ010000061.1:0-2698 GCF_017302695.1 Leptolyngbya sp. UWPOB_LEPTO1
TTGCCAGATTTTTAGGAGTAGGGTCGCTCAAGAGGATGCCCTCACGACAACTTTGAATAGTTTGAACTTTACTGTTATTTGCGTACTTGCCTACAATTCCTTACGATCTTTTAACCTGAGTAGTTACTATGTAACTCTGTGAGGAACATCAGACAGCGTATCAAAATTAAGCATTGGACCTTTAGGCACAATGCGACTGGGATTAATCTCAGTCATACTTCTGTAATAGCCCTGCTTGATCTGGTCGAGATTGCACGTTACTTTGAACTCAGGACGCTGATAGAGTGCCTTGAGATAATTCCACAGGTTTGAATAGTCTACGATGCGTCGTAGATTACACTTGAAGTGACTGTAGTAAACCGAATCAAAGCGGTATAAGGTTGTAAAAAAGCCAATGTCCGCCTCCGTAAGGCGGTCCCCACAGAGGTACTGTTGCTGTCCTAGTACTGTTTCCCATCGATCTAAGCCCTCAAAAACTTCCATCACGGCTGCTTCGTAAACGGTTTGCGAAGTGGTGAACCCAGCGCGATAGACACCACTACTGATGGTACGGGCGATCGTATCAATCGTGTCATCAATCTGAACTTGTAATTCGCACGGGTATAAATCGACTGGCTGTGTTGCCAATGCTGCGAACTCGACATTTAACATTCGCACGATATCACGCGACTCATTATTAACGATCGTGTGACATTGCTTGTCCCATAACACGGGAACCGTCACTCGCCCAGTATAGTGTGGGTCGGCTTTGAGATAAATTTCGGATAAGTATTGAGCCTGATTCACCGCGTCCGGAACTGTTCCTGGTGCATCTGAGAATTTCCAGCCTTGGTCGCTCATGATAGAGTCCACGATCGAGACAGAGATGATTTGCTGTAATCCTTTGACTTCTCGTATAATCAGCGTACGATGTGCCCACGGACATCCTAGAGCAACATAGAGGTGATAACGTCCCGCTTCTGCTGGAAATCCACTCGCTCCATCTGCTGTTACCTTGTTCCGAAAGATTGTCGGCTTTGGGTTATATCGACCGCTGGGATTGCGCTCATTCTGTTCATTCGTCCATTTGCCGTCAATCATCATACCTAGCATAATTTTCTCCTGAGTTCTAAGTTTAATGTGGTTGGAGTTGCTGCAATCGCCCATAGTGTTCTAGATGAAAATCGGGAGGCTTGGCAACTGATTGAACAGATTGACGATTCGCCATCGTCTTCCACCAGCGTTTTAAGCGATCAAGTCCACGCGGCAGTTGAAACCCGCGAAAATGCTTCAGTACTACTATCTGTTCAAACCAAGGGTAGTAGGCTAGATCTACCAGACTCAAGCTTGCGCCCAACCAGTAGGGTTCTGCTGCAGATAGTTGTGCCAATCCGGTTTGCTCGATCCATTGCAAGGACTCGGTTAATTGGTTCACAAGTTTTGCTCGCTGTTGCAAATCTTGGGTCAGCAATAATTGGTGAGTTGGTTCAAATAATCGAGCATCGGCAAACTGAATCCAAATTCGAGCTTGGGCACGGTGTATGGCATTTTGAGGCAATAGCGATGGAGATGGAAAGACTTCCTCCAGATATTCATTGATGATCGAGGATTCCCAAATTCGATGATGCCCGTGTTTCAGTACAGGAATCTTTCCAAAAGGGGAAATTTCTGAAAAGTTAGCAGGTTTGTTTTGCAAGTCGAGTTCGATCAGCGTAAACGAAATTTGCTTTTCTACTAGCGTTAACTGCGAACGATGAGCAAACGGGCACGCGATCGCACTATAAAGTTCAAGGTCAGACATTGTAAAAGTCTCGCGGGAGAAATCAGGATTCTGGATTGTAAGGTTCGCTCTGCTCGTGTTCTGCGGAATCGTTGCGAGCAGCGATCGCATAAACCGGATCGGTGTCGCTCAGATTGCGAGGTTGATGCGGCACACCGGGCGGCGTAAACACGAAATCGCCTGCCTCGCACACTTGGCATTGGTTCAGTCCTTTGCCATAACAAACCTCGACTCGCCCCTTGAGTAGATAGAGAACCGTTTCATGCACTGGATGGACATGCGGCTGAGCAATGGCTCCCGGTGGCAGAATGACAAGCTCCATCGCGATTCCTGTGGTTCCTGCGGTGTTGGCAGACAGACCGACAAAACCCGACCATCGCTCACTCGATAGCATCTGTGGATCAGGCTGCACAATCACGAGTTCAGTTTGCTTTTCATAGCGGGGGTAAGCAGAATTAGATTGATCTGATGTTGTTTTTAGCATATTCGGGAAATGAAAAGTATAGTAAAGGGCAATTGTTGCTACAGGCGTTTTTGACTTGCTGTATCCCTAACTTTTGTAGGACTCGTACCGAAACCGTGTTCGATACATCCACATCTGCATTCACGTTCGGTAGATTCAAAGTATGCAGACTGTAGTTCAAGACAACAGCAGCAGCTTCTGTAACATAGCCTTGCCACTGCTTCTGCATGAAGAAGCCCGACAAAACCAATAGGGTGTTCTTGACGGTGGACAAGCCATAAACCGTATTGATACTGCTTAGGCGACTTCTTCCAATGACTTTACCCATTAAGTGGTCGAATTAAGATATCTCAGATCTTGCATCATTCTCGATAAGATCGAGTTGGCAATGCTTTCAGTATGATCTCAAATCCGTACTGTGCAGCAAGATTTGCGGAGTTTTGCAGTTGACGAAGCAATTGAAACCACAAGACGGA
>NZ_JAFLCJ010000007.1:0-246042 GCF_017302695.1 Leptolyngbya sp. UWPOB_LEPTO1
AGCTTCGGGCCGCTGAAGACCCAGAATTCGAGACGTTCTACACCAAGAACATTCTGCTGAATGAGGGCATCCGGGCATGGATGGCATCTCAGGATCAGCCTCATGAACACTTTGTATTCCCCGAAGAAGTATTGCCTCGCGGTAACGCTCTGTAAGGGACAAAATCTTCTGATTTTCCTGGCTTCTACCACTTTGGTAGGAGCTTTTTTAATTGCTTGACACGATCCCGAAAGGGTGTGCTACATTCAATTACAGATGAAGGGATTCAACGAATTCCAAGTCTGTAAACCCTTTGAAATTTATCCACTTAGGAAGTAGGAGGTGATGCCCATGCCAGATAGTAGTAAACGCTTGGGTCGTCAGGTTAGAGTAAGTCGGCTGTGCGCCGGAGCTGTCCTCTAACAGTTATTTCAGACCTTTTGAATGTATTGTCCGTACAATTTTCAATTACTGGACTAACTCGGAGTTCCTTCCGGCAGTCTGGTTTCTAAACTGAAGACCCGCTACACCGCTCTGGTTATGAAAGTTGGATGCGTCCACTTTCCCCAACCAGAGCGGATAGTTTTTTAAAGCTAATTGAGTTTGGTTTCATTAAAACTTTATCGATCGCTCTAAAGAAGTACCTCTTTAGGTAGAGGAGGGTAAATTTTGAGTAAGGCAATCTGTTAGCCGTGGGTACTCTACCTAAAGAGCCTAAATCGTTTTCTTGCCATTGAATCCTGTAATGAAATACTGACAGTTTTAGAATTGGCACAATTTCCGTATGTCACATTTCAGCTATTGCAGGTAAACTATGGAAGTGCAGAGAAAAATCGGGCGCTTTTTGCCGATTTAGTGCTTTTGGTATAGAAGGCTCATCCAGTCGCTCTATCAAAACGAAAAAGGTGTGAGGAAAAAACACAATGCGTAAGATTCTATTGAACTCTTTGTTCACAAGTCCCGCTGTCTTAGGTGCAGCACTTGTGATGTCTTCGTCGGCATTTGCAGCTCAAAAAACTGAAGTTGCTGGATTGCCTGCTCTGGAAGTGGGAACTCAAACCACTCAAACAGCATCAGTTACGCCTTTGACAGAAGTTAAATCTCTCTCGACTGAGAAAACTGCTGAAGCTGTTAAGCCCCAACTACAAGCATCCGCTGAATTCAGCCCCGCTAAATCTGTAGTCGTTGCTGAGCCTGTAAAAGTTGCCCAAGCTGCACCTGAAGCTCAAGCGACTCCTAGTGTTGATTCTTTAGAGCAAATCAACCGCTACAGCCGCGAAGGCAGAACCGCAAATAGTGCTGGACAAGTCACCTCGGTGTCCCAATTGTCTGATGTTAGACCCACCGACTGGGCATTCCAAGCACTGCAATCCTTGGTTGAGCGCTATGGTTGTATCGCAGGTTATCCTGACCGGACTTATCGTGGAAACCGCGCACTGACTCGTTATGAGTTTGCGGCTGGTTTGAACGCTTGTCTCGATCGCGTTAACGAGTTGATCGCAGCAGCAACCGCTGACTTGGTTAAGAAAGAAGACCTCGCAACCTTGCAAAAACTGCAAGAGGAATTCGCAGCTGAACTCGCAACTCTGCGTGGTCGCGTTGACTCCTTAGAAGCTCGGACTTCGACCTTAGAGAAACAACAATTCTCTACCACCACCAAACTGGCAGGGGAAGTGGTCTTCGCTCTGACTGATGAGTTTGGTGTGGATGGAACTAACGGAAACAATACCGTATTCCAGAACCGGGTTCGTTTAGCTCTGAACACCAGCTTTACCGGAAAAGACTTGCTCGTTACCCGGATTGCAGCTGGTAACGCAGGTCTCTTCAACCTTCCCGCAGGTAGCGGTGCTGAAGGTATTCAAACCTTCAATTTTGGTAACACTGGCGGTAACTCTGGTTTGATCGACTGGGTGGCTTACTACTTCCCGGTTGGCGAAAACCTGAAATTCTATATTCCAGCCGTTAGTGGTCTGCACTATGACTATGCTCCGACTGTCAGCCCTGCATTGGATGCGGCTGATGGTGGTACAGGTCCGCTCTCCATCTTCGCGCAGCGCAACCCGATCTACTTGATTGGTGGCGGTGCAGGGATTGGTGCAAACTACAACCTCAACAATCGCTTCCAGGTTAGCTTAGGCTACTTGGCTGATAACTCCACTGGCACTCAGTTGACTTTCGGTGCGAACAACCCTTCTGATAAAAATGGTTTGTTCAATGGTAGCTACAGTGCTTTGGGTCAATTGACCTTTAGCCCAAGCGAAGCATTGCAAATTGGTCTGACCTATGTAAACGCTTATCGTCGTGGAGCAATCTTCGACGGTGGTTCGGCAGTTGCTTCTTCTGGTACTGCTTTGGCTAACCGCAACACTCTTGGGACAGGTTCTTCCCAAGTTAACGCTTATGGTGCGTCGGTTGCGTTCAAGCTCAGCCCTCAAGTTGTTATCAATGGCTTCTTCTCCTACATCAACGCAAACTTTGTAGATGATGGACAAGGTAAGAAAGACATTTGGACTTATGGTTTGGGTGTTGCATTCCCTGACTTTGGTAAGAAGGGCAACTTGTTAGGTTTCGTCGCAGGTGCTGAGCCTTACATGGGTAACCCTAGTGGTGGTGCATCGAACGATGTTCCGCTGCACTTTGAAGGTTTCTACAAGTACCAATTGACCGACAACATCTCGATCACTCCTGGTGTGATCTGGGTTGTGAATCCTGGTCAGAACGATGCAAACGATGATGTTGTCATCGGAACCTTGAGAACAACCTTCACGTTCTAGTTTTGTGAAGCGATCGCTGAAATATTTCGGCGATCAACCCTTTAAAGCGTTTCATCGCTTGATAAGCCTCATTATCTAAACCCTGTCAATTTGGCAGGGTTTTTGTCTTATCTCTATGCAACGGTAGAACTCATATCAAAGAATGAAGATTTAGTGATATGTTCAGCTCTCCTATTTTGATACTGAACTGGAGAAACTGTCACAGTAAAGACTAATTTGATTGGAGTTCAAAAAATATTTGAAAGGCATTGATTATCCTGCAGAAGCAAAGAATATATCATTAAACATGCAGGAGGAAATGGGATTGATGAAGAACTGCGATCGCCTTTAGAAGAATGGCTAGAAGATGAATATGAGACACTCACTGATGTCAGTAAAGCAATCGTCAAATTAATAGCTAAGATCGCTGAAATTCTTATTAGGAATATTGCAGCGATTTGCCACAAAAAATAGCGTGAAGAGAGGCATAATTTCTCTTCACGCTAATAGTAATTATTAACTTTAGACAGACACTAACCGATTAAGTGTAGAACATCGCGAGCCACACTATAACCTGCTAAATCCCAAAGCAGATAAGCAAGAAATCCAATCATTGCAAAGCGACCATTCCATAGCTCAGCTTGGGGTGTCCAGCCGAATAGGAAGGCATTGCGGTCTTTGCCATTGTAAGCAGTAGAGAGAAGTAAATCAGTCTGTGCATCAGTCTGGGGAGTTTGCATAATTAGGTTCCAAACGCTTCATACCTGACATGGTATTGTGGTCTTGGTTTGTCGCTGTCTATCTGTAGAAACAAGCTGTTACTCCTTCTTTAGATAGAGGTTGTACTAATCTTTGAACTGCAAAAGCTTTGTGCTGTCTTTTCCACAAATGAGTGCAATAACTGAGATTTGAAAAACGTATTCATCAATACGGCAGTGTTGCTTCAACTAACTTAAAGTAGAACTGTGATTCTGATCCTGAAATAGGCATGGTGCAAGGAATCTTTAGCTACATCCTGAGATAGAGGCTACAGTAGAAGGCAAACGCTACATTACAACAAGTTAATTAATAGAACTTTCGTAGCGGTTTCGCTTCTGCCTAGCATCTATTGAGCTAGAGTTTTCTACTTATTATCGTTTAGCATTTGGGTTGTGGGGCATGGAATTATTAACTCGAACTATTCAGTTCCCGGAAACGTTGGATGAAGCGGCGATCGCTCACTTTCATCAGCAAGCAGATGATGCGATTCAGTCAGATGCAACTGTTCTGCTCGTTGATTTTACCAACGTTAAATTCATGAGCAGTCCCGGTCTGATGGCGCTCGTTATTGCTTTCAAACAGGCGCGTGAGGAAGGCAAGCCAATGTTCTTGCAGTCGATCAATGATCAGATTAAGATGTTGCTCGAACTGACAGGCATGGATAAAGTTTTTGAAATTATCGAACATTCTACGGAAGAAGTTGAATTCGCGATCGTCTAGATCGAAGCTGAAACTTTAAAAATTCAGGGGCTTACTAAGTCCCTGAATTTTTATTTATGAGCCGATAAATTCTCGAATATATTGATTAACTAAATTCGGCTGTTCTTGCTGTACCCAATGGCTGCAATTTGGAATATATCGAATCTGCAAATTACGAACATATTCCTCTGTTCCGTAAGTTAATTCTTTTCCTAAAGCGGTATCTTTTTCTCCCCAGATCATCAAGGTCGGGACTTCTAAAATTCCCCATTTTTTCTCAAGAATACCTGCTTGAAAAATGTTGCGGTAATAGTTAATAGCCGCAGTTGCAGCACCCCGTTTTGCAAATGCATCTTTGTAGAAATTGATGTCTTCAGCAGAGAAAATCTCTTGATTAACTGCCATTCCTTTCAAGGCTGTTTCTAAGAGTTTGTAGTCATCAAATTGAATGAGAAATTCCGGCAAGTAGGGAATTTGAAAAAGAAAAACATACCAGCTTTTTAATAACTGCTGTGGCGTGCGTAGACCTTGAGAAAACTTAGCAGGATGAGGAAGATTGAGGATGATTAGGCGATCGAGCATCTCCGGATACTCATACGCGAAATTCCAAGCGATCGCGCCTCCCCAATCGTGTCCAACCAGCGTACAGCGCTGATATCCCAATCCTTCAATCACGCCTTTTACATCTGCGACCAGTTCAGACATTTTGTAAGCGCTAGACTCACTGGGTTTATCGCTCTCGTTATAGCCTCGAAGATCCAGGGCAACAGCGTGATGATCTTTAGCAAACTCTGGAAGTTGTTTGCGCCAGGAATACCAACATTCAGGAAATCCATGCAGAAACAGCATGAGATTGCCCTCACCTTTAGCGACGTAATGGAGATTGATCCCGTTCGTATCGATGCGATCGTGTTTCATGATCCAGCAGGATATTGTTCTAGAACTTGTTTAAGATATTGACCTGTATAGGATTTAGGATGCTTGACGACATCCTCCGGAGTACCGACTGCAACAATTTCGCCGCCGCGATCGCCGCCTTCAGGGCCTAAGTCAATTAACCAATCCGAGCAGCGAATTACATCTAAATTGTGCTCGATGACTAACACAGAATTGCCTTTATCTACCAAGCGTTGAATCACATCTAAGAGTTTGTGAACGTCGTAGAAGGACAAGCCTGTTGTCGGTTCATCAATTAAATACAGCGTCTTTCCGGTTGCACGTCGAGATAGCTCAGTGGCTAATTTCACACGCTGGGCTTCTCCTCCAGAGAGAGTTGGAGCGGTTTGACCTAACCGCATGTATCCTAATCCAACATCAACTAACGTTTGCAGACGATTTGCCGCTTGGGGAATATTTTGAAAGAAGTCGGCGGCTTCTTCGACAGTCATGTTTAAGACATCTGCGATCGACTTGCCTTTAAATTTCACCTGCAACGTTTCACGGTTATACCGTGCGCCTTTACAGACATCGCATTGCACATACACGTCAGGTAAGAAGTTCATCTCGATGACATTTACACCCTGACCGCTACAAGCCTCGCATCGTCCACCTTTGACGTTGAAAGAAAATTGCCCCGCTTTGTAGCCTCTGGCTTTGGCTTCGATCGTTTCAGAGAAGACTTCGCGAATGCAGTCGAAAACGCCAGTATAAGTGGCTGGATTGGATCGAGGTGTGCGTCCGATTGGAGATTGATCAATGACGATCGCTTTATCAAGCGCATCTAAACCTTTGACAGGCTTCATTTCCTTCGGCTGCGGAACCTTATGCCCAAAATGATGCTGAATTGCAGGATAGAGCAATTCATTAATCAAGGTTGATTTTCCAGACCCGGATACACCCGTGACGCAAACTAGTTTACCTAGTGGAATTTCGACATCAATATTTTTGAGGTTGTTGCGTTGGGCAGCGCCAAGTGTAATCGCTCTCCCATTTCCCGATCGCCGTTCTGCAGGCGTTTGAATTGCCCGTCGTCGAGACAGATAGGCTCCAGTCAGCGATTCTTCGGCATTCAGCAGCGTATCGAGATCGCCTTGAGCAATCACCCGCCCTCCATGTACGCCTGCACCCGGTCCAATGTCTACGAGGTGGTCTGCTGCCCGAATCGTTTCTTCATCGTGTTCAACGACAATTAAGGTATTGCCTAAATCACGGAGTTTCGTCAACGTGTTGAGCAAGCGAGTATTATCCCGTTGATGCAGCCCGATACTTGGCTCGTCTAAAACATACAGCACTCCGGTCAATCCTGCCCCGATTTGAGTCGCCAGTCGAATCCGTTGCGCTTCTCCACCCGAAAGCGTCATGGCTGTGCGATCGAGCGTTAAATAATCGAGTCCAACATCGAGGAGAAACTGCAATCGGGAGCGAATTTCTCGCAGCACCAGATCGCCGATTTGAGCCTGTCGATCGCTCAGTTCTAAATTCTCCACGCGATCGAGACAATCTCGAATCGAAACCCCTGTGAAATCTTGAATGTGATACTGCCCTAAGCGAACAGCGAGCGCTTCTGGCTTTAATCGTTTGCCATGACAGACATCACAAGGTTGATCGACTAAATACTGCTCGAGTTTCTGCTTGTACAGATCAGAACTGGCTTCGCGATATTGTCGATCGAGCAGAGGAATCGCTCCTTCATATCGACGGTGATAGCCTTTATTCTCCTGGTATCGCGAATCGACTTCGATCCAAATCGGGTCTTTAGAACCGTAGAGCATAATGTGTTGCTGCTCGGCGCTCAGTTGATTCCAAGGGGTTTGAATATCGAATCCGTACGCCTCGGCAACACTGCAAATCAGCGAAAGATAGTAAGTATTGTCCTTATCTGACCAAGGCGCGATCGAGGCATAAACTGGAAGACTCGGATTTGGAATGATCAAGTCAGGCGAAAAGGTGCGATGGCTGCCAATTCCATGACAATTTGGACATGCCCCATAGGGCGAGTTGAACGAAAACAGGCGCGGAGAAAGCTCTTCCATCACTGCACCATGTTCTGGACAAGCGAAATTTTCTGAGAATACGAGTTCTGAAGGCTGATCTTCTGAGTCTGCTTCGCGCATCAGATCGATAATGGCAATTCCATTCGATCGCTTTAAACACGTCGTTAATGAATCGCTGAGCCGTTCCTGCATGTCGTCTTTTTTGATTAACCGATCGACGACAATTTCGATCGTGTGCAATTGATTTTTATCCAATTCGATGGAATCACTCAGCTCTCGCACTTCGCCATCGACGCGCACCCGCACAAATCCTTCTGCGGCAAGTCCTGAAATTAATTTGCGGTGAGTTCCTTTCTTCCCGCGAACTACAGGGGCAAGAATTTGGAACCGAGTCCGGTCGGGCAATTCCATGACCCGATCGACCATTTGATCGATCGTCTGAGGCGTGATCGAGCGATCGCAAATCGGACAATGCGGCATCCCCGCGCGACCGTAGAGAAGTCGCATGTAGTCGTAGATTTCTGTGACTGTGCCGACCGTTGAACGAGGGTTATGGGAGGTCGATTTCTGATCAATTGAAATTGCTGGACTTAATCCTTCGATCGCATCGACATCCGGTTTATCGACTTGTCCGAGAAATTGCCGTGCATAAGCACTGAGCGATTCGACATAGCGGCGTTGCCCTTCTGCGAAGATGGTATCGAATGCCAGAGAGGACTTGCCTGAACCTGAAACTCCGGTAAACACGATTAAGCGATCGCGCGGCAGATCGAGATCGACATTTTTTAAATTGTGTTGTCTTGCGCCTCGAATCCGAATGGAATTCAGTGAAACAGGTTTTTGAGCTTTTTGAGCTTTTTGAGCAGGCTGTTTTTTCGAGCCGTTCGATTCGGTTTCGGCTCCTAAATCAGGACTTAAGACCGGAGCATCGGAGCTTTTGGGTTTGCTGACACGCTTAGGCATTCGGAGGGCGAAGAAATAGTCCTTCATGATTCTATCGCTCTCACCCACCGATCAAGTTGATTTGTACTGAGGTTTAGTTGAATTCCTTCTGCAATTTCGCTCGATCGCGAATCGCAGGCTGAAAATTTGGATTGTACTTAATCGCCTGATTATAGGAATACAACGCATCCCGAAACCGTTTTAGCTCTGCCATGACTCGCCCCCGCCAGTACCAAGCCCCATGATGCGAAGGCTGAAGTTGCAGAGCTTTGTCAAAACACGCGATCGCTTCTCGAAATCGGCGCAGTTTAATTAATGAACTTGCAGAACAGCACCATAAGTCGGCATTCTCTGGCTGAAGCTGGATCGCTTGGTCATAAGACGAGATCGCTTCTTCATATCTTGCCAGCGCATAAAGGACGTTGCCTCGCCAGCGCAGAACTTCTGGATCATGTGGATTCAATCGCACGGCTCTATTAAAGGCAACTGCCGCTTCTGCATGATGTTGTAGCTTTTCTAAAACTTGCCCTTTCTGGAACCAAGTGCCGTAATCATTGGCTGGGCTGGCTGGCTGCTCAGGCTGATCTCCCGAATTCAATCGATCTAAAACTCTTTGACGACCTGCGATCGCAGCTTGCCAATCTCCCCGCAGCTGAATCGCTCGGATATAAGAAAATAATGCTTCTTCATACTGAGCCGTGGCTTCTAGCGCTTTTGCGCGATCGTGCCACCCCCAATAATTCTCAGGCTGAAGTTCAACCACTTTGTTGTAGCTGACGATCGCTTCTTCAAACCGCTGTAAATGTTGTAGAACGTTGCCTCGCTTAAACCAAGCGAGATGGTCGTTCGGTTGCAAGGCGACTGCTTGATCGTAAGCAGCAAGTGCTGCTTCAAATTGCCCTTGTGTTTCCAGCGCAATTCCTTGCGTGAGGCAATCCGAGGAATGTTCTGCAATCTCAGATGCGCTATTGGTCGCTGGCTCATCGAACGGCAAATCGTAGAGAGAATCAACGCGCTGAAGCTGCACCAAAATCCGCCGCCGACTCTCGACAGCCAATTGAAAATTGGGCTTCAATTGAACTGCTCGATCGTAGGCTGATACTGCTTCTTCAAAGCGTTTCAGAGTTTCTAGGACTTTTCCCTTATCGTGCCAAGCCCAATAGTTTTCTGGCTGCAGCTGAATCACTTTTTCATAGCAAGCTAATGCTTCTTTCGGCTGGTTGAGATTTTCACAAGCTGCACCTTGCTTAAACCATGCTAAATAATCATCTGGCTGCAGCTCAATCACTTTTTTGTAGCAAACGAGCGCTTCATCAAATCGCTGCAAATTCTCACAGGCAATTCCCCGCCTGAACCAAGCGGTGTAGCCTGCCTGAAATTCGATCGCTTTATCATAAGCAGCGATCGCTTCTCGGTAGCGCTGAAGTTGAAACAATTCATCTCCTCGCTCCAGCCAAGTTAATACTGAAGCATCTAGAGAAGAGTGCGAGTCAGGAGACGGTAGCATAAACGCAGCCAGAATGGTAGTACCGCTATTATTCCCGATTCGGTTTTTCTGCGTTCAAGAAAGAATCGATCACTCCTAACGATTTTTCATGGCTCGCTGCATGTCTCGTTGATCATCCCGGCGTTTTGAATCTTCGCGTTTGTCGTACAACTTTTTGCCGCGCACTAACGCCAGATCCACCTTGACCCAGCCTCGCTTCAAATACATCTTCAACGGTACGAGGGTCAGCCCTTGCTGCTCAACTTTGCCCACAAGTTTGCGAATTTCATCGCGTCTGAGGAGTAACTTTCGAGTTCGGGTTGGATCGTGATTAAAGACCTGACTCGCTGTCTTATGTGGCGAAATATGGACATTGTGGAGAAAAACTTCATGATTGCGAACGAGTGCAAAACCGTCGCGTAAGTTCACTCGACCGGCGCGAATGGACTTCACTTCGGTTCCCGCAAGCTCGATTCCCGTCTCGTAGGTCTCCAGAATCTCGTACTGAAACCTCGCCTGACGATTATCGCTAACAATTTTGAATCCGTCGCTACTTTTCTCGCTCATAGCATCACTTTAGCTCAGTTAGGGGGCTTGTAGCGAAAAAAATCGCCCCTTTCCTCACGCAATGGTCAGGTAAAAAGGCGAATTACTCAAGGAGACGAAATTAATACATGAGTACTATATAAGATAGTCTCGAAAAAAGCAAATCTTAGTTTGAATGAGATCTTTTATCCATAGATAAAACTCGATGCTTTATTGAGAAATAATCAATCCCCCTATTTTTCTCTGGGAATCTCCCTCTAGAATTGAGCATTTGTAATCTGAGATACAGAATCACATGACCCAATCAACGAAATTTGACTTCATCTCATCTAAAGATTCTGTTTCTTTAGCTATGTGACATGCCCCCACTTCGTCGTATATTTTCAGTACCTCAAACGACGTACCGACCTTGTGGCAGCTGAATCATAGAGACCTAACTCGTCCTCGATCGCGGCACTGATTGCCAAGTAGTGGAGGGTTTCGGGATTCAGGAATTGCATTGCCCGACTGCAAGACAACTCTTACTTGCTGGAATGGTGTAACGCTCTCATGCCAGCAGGTCAATTTCGCATTGGTTTATTTACATTAGGAATTTCGTGTCATGGTGTTAAGAGCATCGTTGAAGCAAAAATCGCAAGTTCGCAAGCGGAAGCCTGCCTTGCTTAAATCCTGGGAAGCACTGCTCAGAACAGTGAGCAAGTTGTCTCTCAGTTGGCAAATGTCAATTCCGATCACAGTCGCGATCGTTGGACTTTGGAGCTATGCGGCTGTTGCCCAAACCCCACCTACTGTTGAAAGCGTTGCGACTGCAACCGCAGACCTAAAAGTTGGTCTAGATACGATGTGGGTAATGATTGCAGGATGCCTAGTGTTCTTCATGAATGCGGGCTTCTGTATGCTTGAGACTGGCATGTGCCGACAGAAAAATGCGGTAAACGTGCTTGCGAAAAACTTGATTGTCTTTGCGCTGTCTACAGTGGCATTTTGGGCGATCGGGTTTGGCTTGATGTTCAGTAACGGAAACGGCTGGATTGGCGCAAGCGGCGGATTTTTCTTAACGGGTACAGACAGCAGCCCAGTAACAGGTGACGCTTACCAAGGAATCTTCAAAGCCATTAGTTGGGCAGGTGTTCCTCTGGCTGCGAAGTTCTTCTTCCAGTTGGTGTTTGCTGGAACAGCAGCGACGATCGTGTCGGGTGCTGTTGCTGAGCGGATCAAATTCATCGACTTCTTGCTGTTTAGCTTACTGTTGGTTGGGATTGCTTACCCCATTACAGGTCACTGGATCTGGGGCGGCGGCTGGCTAGCAACTCTCGGATTCTACGATTTTGCAGGTTCGACGGTCGTACACGCAGTTGGGGGTTGGGCGGCTCTGATGGGCGCTTCTTTCCTCGGTGCAAGAATTGGCAAATACAATGCAGATGGTTCTGCAAATGCGATTCCGCCTCACAATCTCAGTATTGCAACCTTGGGTGCTTTGATTCTCTGGTTGGGTTGGTTCGGATTTAACCCCGGCTCAACGATGAGTGTTGGGAATGGTTCTTTGATTGCTCATATTGCTTTGACGACGAACACAGGTGGCGCATTTGGTGCGATCGCGGCAACGGTCGTTGCATGGGCAATTTTAGGCAAGCCTGACTTGACCATGACTATCAATGGTCTGCTGGCTGGATTGGTCGCTGTTACAGCACCCTGTGCTTGGATTAGCGTTCCTTCTTCTGCGATCATCGGTGCGATTGGCGGTATTTTAGTTGTCTTCGCCGTTGGGTTCTTTGATAAGTTGAAAATCGATGACCCAGTAGGTGCGATCGCAGTTCACTTAGTGAACGGTGTCTGGGGAACGCTGGCGCTCGGATTATTCAGCCAAGCTGATGCTTTTGGTGCAACTCCTGCTCCCAAAGCTGGATTGCTGTTTGGTGGCGGTATCGAGCAGTTTTGGTATCAGTTGGTTGGAGTCTTATCAGTAGGTGGCTTTACAGTCTTGATTTCTAGCATCTTCTGGATTTTGCTGAAGTCTACTTTGGGTATCCGTGTGACCTCTGAAGAAGAACTGGAAGGTTTGGATATCAGTGAGCACGGTATGGAAGCTTATGCAGGATTTGCCAAGGAGAGCGCTTTTGGCTCTTCTAGCAGCTACCCCAGCAGTTCGTCTGAATCGACCAAGTATTAATTATTTGAAAGTCTAATCTAAGACTCTGCGAAGAGCGCTCCCCAATTTGGGGAGCGCTCTTTTTGCACTTTGTTAAGTCCGATGAATCTGTTAGGAACCCACATAATTTTTTAAGAAACATCCTCCCTAGTGATGAAACTTAGGGTCTGCTGGGATTAAGGCTTTCTCGATCGGAAAAAGTGTAACTTCAATTACAGAATGAGCCTTTCAATTTTGGTGCAATCCAATAGCAATCATTTGGATTTCCAATGGTTTCTGTATCTACAGCCTAACGGAAGTCTGAAGATGAGTTGTTTATTGGCGTTGAAGGTTTGAAGCCAGTGTTGAAAAAAATCATGTGGACAGCGCTCACCACGATCGCGCTGTTCAGTATTCCGGTGATGGGTACCGCTCTTGCTGAGCCTGTGACTGCTGAAGCTGCAAAAGCTGCCGCAGATCAGGCAATCGTTCAAGCCGATACGGCATTTATGTTGGTTTCGGCAGCTCTCGTGTTGCTGATGACTCCGGGTTTAGCGTTTTTCTATGGCGGTTTTGTCCGGTCTCGGAACGTTCTCAATACCATGATGATGAGCTTTATCCTCATGGGTATTGTTGGAACCAGTTGGATTCTTTGGGGTTATAGTCTTTCGTTTGCACCTGGAACTCCGTTTATTGGTGGGCTACAGTGGTTGTTCTTGAACGGTGTGGGTCTAGAAACGACAGGATATCTAGCGGGCAGCCAGCCCGATGCGGTTGTTTCCTATGCCGGAACGATCCCGCACCAAACGTTCATGATTTATCAGGCGATGTTTGCCATTATCACGCCTGCTTTGATTTCGGGTGCGATCGTTGAACGGATTAGCTTCAAAGCTTATTTCTGGTTCATTGTGTTGTGGTCTGGAATTTTATATCCGATTTTTGCTCACATGGTTTGGGCGAAAGGGGGATTTTTGGGCTTATATGGTGGCTTGGGCGCATTAGACTTTGCAGGCGGAACCGTCGTTCACATCAGTTCTGGTGTGTCGGCACTGGTTGCAGCTTGGGTCTTAGGTCCGCGCAAAACTTACCCCAATCAGCCTGCTGCACCGCATAACGTTCCTTACATTTTGTTAGGAGCTGGATTGCTGTGGTTTGGGTGGTTTGGCTTTAATGGCGGCAGTGCTTTAGCATCTGGCTCATTAGCGACGGTTGCATTCGTGGCGACGACAACTTCTGCCTCGGCAGCAGGTTTGGTCTGGGTGATTTTGGAATGGATCTTACGTGGCAAACCGACCGCCGTTGGGATTGCAACAGGCGCAGTTGCTGGATTAGTTGGAATTACTCCGGCTGCGGGATTTGTGACTCCCGTGGCAGCTTTGCTGATTGGGGCAATCACTGCAACGGCTTGCTTCTTTGCTGTGAGTTTGAAAGCGAAGCTCCAGTTTGATGATTCGCTGGACACATTCCCAGTGCATGGTGTGGGTGGAACAATTGGTGCGATCTTAACTGGTATTTTTGCGACTAAAGCAGTCAACTCGGCTGGTGCAGATGGGTTGCTGGCAGGGAATGCAACCCAGTTGTTGACGCAGATTGAAGCGGTAGCCATCACTTATGTCTTGGCAGCGCTAGGAACGATCGTGATTCTGAAAGTCCTGAGCGCAGTCTTCGGTGGATTGCGAGTACACCCAGATGCTGAGTTTCAGGGTGTAGATATTCATGAGCATGGTGAAGAAGGCTACGGCGAAGAAATTACGGCAGGGTTCACGATGACTCGGGTTGAATAAGATGCGGTTACAGGGATGATTTACTCAAAAGGCTCTAGGAGTTCAACTCCTAGAGCCTTTGAATATGCCACAGCACCTCGCTTTGCTAGTGTGTAGCTTTTGTCCTCTCTGTCCCCGATTGGGGAGCTTTGAAGTAAATTGAGGTTGTGTTAGCGTCGTTTGCTCGTTGGTTTTTTCTCTTGTTCGCGACGGCGACGATCGCGCCAATCTGCAATGGTGATATAGCCAACGCCACCAGTGATGGCAATGAGAAGACCAAACGCGACAAGCACCAGTGTGTTAAAAACTGTAAATTCCACGATCGGATCTCAAAGTTCTAGATTTTCAGTGCCCGCAGCGTGTTGACCACGGGCTGGAAACTAGGCATTAGAAGCCATTGCGTCCCCAAACGACCATTGCGATCGAGAAGGTAAAAACGGATAAAAGCGCGACCCAACCAAGTGACAAAATATCCATGATAAAAACGGGCGGTACAAAGGATGATAAATCTAATAATAAGGCAAAACGGGCTAGGGACTGGGGAACTGGGATCTAGAGATTGACATGCAACACTTAAAGCTGAGTTGGGAAGAACGAGTCGAGTCGTTGAAGGCAGGATTGCTTTCGGCAGGTTCGGCTGCGTTGATTTTTCCGTTAATTGCGTTATTGAATGATTTTTTGGTCAGTCGTTATCCCAGTGTTTCAATGAATTACTGGATCAGTGGTGCGATCGCGCTGTTTGCAGGGTTCTTATTTGGGGTGACTTACCGCTACATCATTCGTGAAGATGAGAATTCTCACCTCAAATCTGGGGCGGTGCTCGCATTTGGATTGGTGCGAGGGTTGGCGCAAGTGGAAATGGGAATTGCCAATCAAAGTGCAGTCATCCCCATCGTCAGTTATGCAGTCGAAAGTATTTTGCTGTTTGCGATCGCCAGACTGGTGCTCGATTGGGGGATGTCCCTTGGCTGGATTCAGCGATTTAAGGGATAAATTCTACAATTTCACTTGCACTAAACATCTGATTGCGATCGAGCGCCGAGAGAATTTTTTGATTGGCGCGATCGCTGATTAAGCATTTGCACACGAGACCTGCGACATCGGCACGGTGAATTGAGCCAGAGATTTTGGGATCTTCGGTGAGAAATCCGGTTCCGGTTGCAGGTTCGGACTTGAGACCGCCCGGACGCACGATCGTGTAAGTGAGTCCGCTGTCGATTAGATACTGTTCCGCTTTTTCTTTGTCTGCGAGAACCGCTCCTAGCGCTTCGAGAGCACGAGGCGGTAAGGCAACCACACTATCGCCGCACCCGATCGAAGTGACTAAGACGAATTTTTTCACCCCTGCTTTGCGTGCTGCATCAATTAAATTGCGATTGCCTTCATCATCAGCGCGTTTGATATCGCCGGGAAGACCGCCGATCGTGCTAATGACTGCATCGATTCCAGAGAGATCTAACTGTTCTGGAATCATTGCATCGCCCCTGATCGGTTGAATGCCTAAAGCTTCGAGTTCAGTAACAGCAGTATTCGATCGCAATAATGCTTTGACCGTAAAATTCGGCTGTAGGATTCGGGCAATTTCGCGTCCGACTCCTCGACTTGCACCTGCAACGAGAACGGTTTGAAAGGGCGTTAAGCTTTCCAGCATTTTAATTAGCCTTCTAGAGAGATGATTTATGCTTAAGAGTAAGCCTGCATAACCCAAAGTATACGGATACCAGACCTCGCTGAAGTCGAGAAAGCCGTCCCTAAGATTATCAAGAATTCTGTTCAAATAGAGGAAGCATAGACAGAGGAAATCACCGTGAACCAGAATCAACTTTATAACTTACAACTCGGTCTAAATGGATTTGGTCGTATTTTAACGATCGTGGGATTTGCGTTGCTGCTGAGTGCCGTCGGGTTGGGCTGGTTGGTGAAATCGTTTTTCTTTGTACTGGGGCTGTTGATTCTTGCGCCGATTGTCGGGATTTTTGTGTTCCAGTGGTGGGTGAGAAAGAATCTTGTCCAGTCGGCTTGTCCGGTGTGTGGAACCGAGTTGACTGGGTTTAATCAGGCTCAGATGCAATGTTCTAGCTGTGGAGAGCCGTTACTCGTTGAGCATGGAAAGTTTAAGCGCATGACTCCTTCTGGCACGATCGACGTAGACGCGGTTGAAGTTGCGGCGCAGGTCGTTGAAGATTAATCGAGAGAATCGGTTTCAGCTTCGCTCACCCTGCGAAAACTCTAGAATCGAGCATTCAGCGAAGCCGAAACGCATCTTTGTATCTTTTCTACCGCCCTGGTTTTTGAGCGTACTGAACGCGGTAGATTCGGTTATTGGCTTCGTCCGTAAAAATCAGACTGCCATCATTAAGTACGAGTAAGCCGACAGGTCTACCCCAAGTTGTTGGAATGCTGGGATCAAGGAGAAACCCTGTCACAAAATCTTCGTATTGCCCTTGCGATTGCCCTTCATTAAACGGCACGAAGACAATCTTATATCCGGTTCCCTGAGAGCGATTCCAAGACCCTCGGAAGGCGACAAATGCGCCGTTTCGATAGCGATCGGGAAATGTATTGCCCGTATAGAATCGCAATCCTAATGCTGCCGAATGCGCTTCAAATAAAACATCTGGCGTACGAGTTTTCGCAACGAGGTCGGGGCGGGTGCTTTTTCCGTCTTTGACATGGCGCGGGTCGAGGCGATTGGGTGCGAGATAGGCATAGGGCCATCCATAAAATTCGCCTGCTTGTACTTGCGTCAGATAATCTGGCACTAAGCCATCTCCAATTTGATCCCGTTCGTTGACCGTTGCAAAGAGTGCTCCGGTTGCCGGATTGAAATCTAGACCGACGGGATTACGCAGCCCAGAGGCGAAGGTTTGACGATCGCTGCCATCTAAATTCATGACTTGAATTGAGGCACGCGGGAGCGGTTCTTCATCAGCGTTCGATCGCGATCCGATGGAGACATAAAGCTTTTGTCCATCTGGAGAAGTGACCACGTTGCGCGTCCAATGTTGGTTATAGCCTTGTCCAGGTAATTCTGTGATCTTCGTGCCCCGACCTTGAACGCGATCGTTTGCCACAGAAAATCTCAGGACTGAATCAGTATTGCCGACAAAAAACGCATCTTCGGCAAATGCCATTCCAAACGGTAAATTTAGCCCGTTTTCTTCAGTTGCAAAGGTTTTGCGGACTTCTGCAACGCCATCCTTATTGGCATCTCGGAGCAGCAGAATTCGATTGCGACGGGTTTCGGTGACGAGAACATCGCCGTTTGGAGTCAGGGCGAGCCAACGCGGTCGATCAAGTCCTTCCGCAAACACATTGACAGTAAAGCCAACAGGAACCCGTAAGACTGGATTTTCAGGAATTGGAACAACTTCAGGTGGTTTTGAGGCGCTTTGTGTGGCGTTGGGTTGAGGAAGTTGATCGACATCAATTCGGATCGGTTGGGGGTTCAGAATTTCTGTCCGAATTGGAGCACTAGAAGATGAAGCTTGGGCAACTTGGGGTTCTCGATCGCGCTCGACATTCGGATTCGATGAATGACAGGAACTCAAGGCAGCGATCGCAGAAATCATCCAAGCGATCTGAGAAAAACGGTTAGGCATGGGAGCGTCGGGACGTGCAACTTGATTTCTAGAGTACAGACAGAAATCGAATTTAACACCTTCCGGGAGGCTCACTGTGAGAAAGCTCTCATGCTGAACGGATTACTTTTACGGCTTCGAGAACTGCAGCCTGAATACTCTGAGCGAGAGCAAGGAGTTACAACGATCGCCAAGTATCGCGCACAACTTGACGAATCACTTCAAACGGCTGGCTCTCTGGCAGATGCAACTGCTCGGTTGAGAACACGTAGTACACTTCGCCTGCATCGCTCACTTCAAAATTCGCATCATATTCGCGTGCCCAAAGATCTAAATGACGGCGAGCGATTTCCGGTTCGAGGCGGGTGGCTCTGGAAAAATCGAGCAGTGAAATCCTGCCCTGCTTGATCCGCAACAGTTGGAAAAAGCGATCGCGAATGGCATGGCGATGCGCTTTAGAACTGGCATACAGCAAAAGTCCGCCGATCGCGCTGGGTGTCAGCCCAAAAAATACCAGCAGAATCAAAAGAATCGTAAATGCCCAGGTTGGAGGTTGGAACGCCAAAATCGACAGAGAAAGCGCGATCGAGATCACGCCGCCTCCGCAGAGAAATAGGCTTCCAGCAACTTTGCTTGCAACACTCCAAAATCGATTCATGCGCGCCTCCGAAAAAGCTTAAACAGATTGAAGGACGAGGCAACTTCAATCACAGTATTCATAGCCTAACTGTTTTTCTTGCAATCGGGGCTATCGGGTTGCCGATCATTTGATTGACGGATTTCGCCCTCAGTTTTCCCCCGGAAGAGGATGGCTGAACGGTGGAGATCTACGTTAGTTTTAAGTCACTGTTCTGATGCCGTTTTGCATTAACTTTTGGAATTGCTTCTATGTTTTCCAGACTTGTCCAAACCAGTTCGCGCCAAGGTGAAATCTTAGAAGTAGTGCTTCGGAACGGATGGGATTTTATGCGGCGGCTCTTAACTGGAGGAAAAGTTGATGAGCCAAAATTGCCGCCCCCGGCTGTGCTTCGCAATATTTTGGTAGATTTGGGGCCCGTGTATGTGAAGCTGGGGCAACTGCTGAGTACTCGTCCTGATCTCTTGCCTGCTGAATATATTGATGCTCTGTCAACGCTGCAAGCAGAAGTTCCTCCGGTGGATTGGGCAGAAATTGAAGTAGTGCTGCGAAAACAATTTAGTCAGCCCCTTGAAGAAGTTTTTGCTTCAGTGAACTACATGCCTGTTGCAGCGGGTTCGATCGCTCAAACGCATTACGCCGTTCTCAAAGATGGTCGAGCCGTTGCGCTAAAAGTTCAACGTCCAGGACTCTCGGCAGTTGTAGAACAAGATATTGCGCTGATTCGTTTGATGGCGAGACTGGTTGCCCAGACGGATTTTGGACAGTACTACGATATTGTGGCGATCGCTGAAGAATTCGCGGAAGCGCTACGAAACGAACTCGATTTTACTCAAGAAGCTCGATATACCGATCAACTGAGGCAGAATCTGAGCGGGACTCGCTGGTTTGATGCCTCTCAGCTTGTGGTTCCTGAGATTTATTGGGAATATACAACTGATAAACTCGTTGCGATGGAATGGCTAGATGGTGTAGCGGTACTTTCTGCATTTCCGCCCATCAGTGCTGCTGAAGGTGTAGTCGATCTCCAGCGACGAGAAGAAATTTCAACGTTACTCCTCAGAGCGTTCTTCCAGCAAATTTGCTTAGATGGCTTCTTCCACGCTGATCCGCATCCTGGGAATGTGTTCTATCTCAAGGATGGGCGGGTGGCATTGCTCGATTGCGGTATGGTTGGACGACTCGATCCAAGAACACAGCAGTTGATTTTGGAATTGGTACTCGCGATCGTCAATCTGGATGCCCAAAGATGTACTCAACTCGTGCTGCAACTTGCGCCACCGATTCAACCGATCAATCGGGTCAAGCTCGAAACTGAGTTCGATCGGTTACTGCGTCGGTACTACAGTTTGAATATCTCGCAGGTCAACTTTAGTAAGCTCGTTTACGAAGTGCTGCAAATTGTTCGAGACAATAAGGTGCGAGTTCCCGGCAATTTGGGGCTATGTGCGAAAGCGATCGCGAACTTAGAAGGCATTGCTCGATCGCTCGACCCGAATTTCAACATTCCCAATAAAATTCGCCCAATGATGACCGAAGTGTTTCAGCGGCAGATTGTTGGAGAAGCGCCCTTAATTGCCTTGTTGCGAACGGTGTTGGATGTGAAAAATCTGTCGTTGCAGTCGCCGAGACAGGTTGAGTTATTGCTCGATCGTGTCACGTCTGAAACCTTGCAGTGGAATTTTTCGATTCGAGAAGCAGAACCAATGCGACGCACGGTCGATTCTGCTGCGAATCGGGTGTCTTTTAGTATCGTTGTTGGCTCATTGATTATGGGTGCAGCGATTATTTCTGCGAATACGCAGTCGAGTCAAGTCTATTGGGTGAGTGATGTCTTGTTTGCAGCCGCGAGTTTCTTGGGGCTTTGGTTGATTATTAGTATTCTACGATCGGGTCCATTGCGATAAAAAGATTTGAGCTTATATTCAAAGCATGTCCAAAGTTACTGGAAACGACATGATGGCTTCGTTGACGCTTCCTCTCAAAGTTGATATGAGCCAGGTTCACTTTACAGATGAGCAGTTTTATCTGCTCTGTATGAGCAATCCTGACTTAATGATCGAACGAGATGCGAAAGCAGCTTTGATTCTTACGTCTCCAGTTGGCGGTGATAGCGGAAGACGAGAAGCGAGCTATATTGCTGACTTGATCATTTGGAATCGTCAAACTGGACTCGGAGAAGTGTTCAGTTCTTCAACGATGTTTAAGCTGCCAGAAGGGGGCGACCGCTCTCCTGATGCGGCGTGGGTTGAGCGATCGCGCTGGCAAACTCTGACTGCTGAACAGCGTCAGAAATTTCCTCCAATTGCACCTGATTTTGTCTTGGAACTGAGATCGCGAACTGACAGTTTGGAGACATTGCAGGAAAAGATGCAGGAGTATATGACGAGTGGTGTTCAGTTGGGTTTGATGGTGAATCCTCAGAATCAAGAAATTGAAATCTATCGTCAAGGACAACTGAGAGAAGTGCGATCGCTGCCGACGCAATTTTCTGGTGAAGCAGTTTTACCAGGATTTATGTTGCAGATTGATCGATTTGTAGAGGATTGATGCCAAGTCCTTTAAGTCGTTTGCGATCGCTGAGCCAACAAGCAGTCCTCAAAACTAAATGCTTCTTCATCTAGAAAGGACGCGATCGCCATCTCAACAACGGCTTCGATTGGGCAATCTAATTCAGTTGTTTTCTTGATTAGGGCAGCTTTCACATAATCAGGTATATCTTCTAAGATCTGCTGAACCGATTCTGCTGAAAGATGCTGTTTACTTAAGGTCGGATTCATAGCTCTCTTGGAATCATCACGTTATAGGGTGGATTCGTAGCTTGCAGGATGAGCGTCTCTAGCTCATATGATAACCCTGGTCTTTGCCATTGCTGAATGACCTGATAAGCGATCCGCACCTGATCTGGATCATAACGATCGAGCCATCCCCATAGATAGGCTTTGTGTCCTCCTTTCAATCGATCTCTAAGATTCTTTGCTTTGCCGATATACAGCAATCCCTCTGTTTGATGTCTGAAAGCATACAATCCTAGGCGAGAAGGGATATCGTCAAATTCACGACTCAAAGGGATGCAGTTTTCAAAAGGCGTAAAGGCAAGTGTATCGAGAATTAGCTGTGCTTCCTGCTGAATCTCATTGCGATCGCGGGTCATTCTAAAAGTCGTGTGCTGTTGATCTGTAACAGCGCTGATTTTATCTGAGAAGTGATGAATTTTTCGGAAGATGTGCGATCACGTGGTTTTTCCTGAGTTGAACCAAAAGACTTAGGATTGACTAAATTGGGAAGAGAGAGTCGTTTGCCCTTGCTTTCTCGATCGCTTAATGCAGTTCCGACCCATGAAGCTTTTTATCTCCTATGCCCACAAAGATGAGAGCCTGCGCGAAAAGTTCGACACTCACCTCAGCCTCTTGAAACGTCAAGGTGTCATTGAGGCTTGGCACGATCGCGAAATCAAACCGGGAACTGAATGGGCACAAGAAATTGACAGCAATTTGGATAAGGCAGACCTGATCTTACTGCTGGTTAGTTCCGATTTTCTTGCTTCTGATTACTGCTACGAAAGAGAGATGAAGAGAGCGATCGAGCTTCACGATAAAAAAGTGGCTCGCGTAATTCCGATTGTTTTGCGCTCTTGTGATTGGGAATCTGCGCCTTTTGGCAAACTCCAAGGACTTCCAATTGTGACAGGTGGAGGTATTAAGCCTGTTAACAAATGGGAAGACGAAGACGAAGTATGGACGCAAATTGTCAAGAATATCCGAAAAGTCGCTGCGGAGATGAAGCAATGGGTTGAAGAAATTCGAGCGCGCTGTTGCCAAAAGATTCTCTCCCAATACAGCACGATTCAACTTCTGAATCAAACTGAGATTACAGTTGATCAGCTTTATGTGGATGTGTGGTTGCTGAATCGCTCTCCTCGAACGTTTCTGGTTTCAGAAGACAAGATGTTGGAGAAGTTTGATTTGCGGAACGATCGATTAGGATTGGGCGATCGCATTAAGCGCAATGAGGGAATGGCAGTTGCACATGAAAACACTCGATTGCTGATTTTAGGGAAACCGGGGGCAGGGAAAACAACTTTTCTCAAGCATTTGGCGGTGGATTGCAGTAAGGGTAAATTTCAGCCAGACTTAATTCCAGTTTTAATTGAACTACGGCAGATTCAATCTGAGGAATGGAATTTATTAGATGCGATTTCGGAGCAATTAGCGCTAGACCCTCAGCAAACGCAAAAGCTATTAGTGCAAGGGAAACTCCTGGTTTTGATGGATGGACTTGATGAAGTCCCGACCAGTAGCTTTCGACGTAATGTGCAAGATCAGGTGTGTGATCTTGCTCAAGAACCAAAACATGAGGGCAATCGGTTCACGCTAACTTGCCGGACGCAAATTATTGAAACGATCCCGCAAGGCTTTGCTTCCGTAGAGGTCGCAGACTTTAACTCGGAACAGGTCAAGACATTTGTGGAGAATTGGGTTTGTGCGAGTGGGCTGACCGAGAGCGAGATCGCACAGCAGTGGCAAGAATTTTCAGATGCCATAGAAGCGAATCCAGCCTTGAAAGAACTGACCGTAACGCCTGTGCTGTTGAGTTTGATGTGTTGGGTGTTTCAGGATTCAGGAGAATTGCCTACCCAGACGGCTTTGCTCTATGAAAAGGGTATTCGGTTGCTGTTGGAGAAATGGAACGATCGTAAGGAGATTTCTAGATGGGAAGGTGGCAATGAAGTGTATAGGAAACTAGAGCTTGAGCAGAAAGAGCGACTTCTCACCGAAATTGCAGCATGGAAATTTGAGAATCCAGAGAACTTCGTTTTATTTGAGCAGAAAGATTTGGCAATTCAAATTGCTCAAATCCTCAAACTTTCCAATGTACAAGAAGGAGAAGCTGTATTGAGAGCAATCGAGGCACAGCATGGATTACTCGTCGAAAGAGCTGATGAATTATGGTCATTCTCTCATCTCACCTTCCAGGAACACTTCACAGTTCGATGGCTGACTCAACTTTCTTCTGAGCAGCTTGCTCAGAGGATTGCACATTCTAGATGGCAAGAAGTGCTGAAGCAACTTGTCAAGTCTCAACCAGCAGATAGATTGCTCAAATTGATGAAACAGGCAATCGATAATACTCTTGTGCAGGATGACAAAATACAGGAATTTCTGAACTGGGTTCGCGAAAAGACTGAATTGATTGATACATCACATAAACCTGTTGCGATTCGAGCGTTTTACTTTGATCTCGTCTGCGATCCCAATCTCTACCGCACTCTCTACCGCCCCCGTAGCCACACCCTTGCCCGTCTTCTTGATCTTGACCTTGACCTCGATTTTGACCTCAATCTTGACCTTGATCTTGCTCGTGTTCTCGACCTTAACCTTGACTGTGATCTATACCGTGTTCTGGCTCGTGTTCCCAATTCCGAATTAGCGCTTAAGCTTCAACAGCTTAAATCGCAACTACCAGAAGGGTTTTCTACTCAGAACTGTCAAGCGTCAATGTCTTGGTGGCACAGCAATGGGCAGGCTTGGGCTGAAGCATTGCGTCAGGTCACGATCAAGCATCGCAATATCGGGCACAATTGGCAGTTTACTGAAGCGCAGAAACAGGCTCTACGCCGATACTATGATGCAAACAAATTTCTAGTCGAACTACTGAAACATGAGGGCGCTGGCAGTGTGTCAGTGCGTCAAGGAATTGAAGATAATCTGCTGTTACCCATTGCCACGCTTCAAGAACGTTTTCCGGAGATGTATGGAAGGGATGAGATTAGGGAGTAGGGAATAAGAAAGAACTATTTTTGGTTGAGGTTAGGAATCATTGTGTGATCGAATCACGATCTCACTTCATCCCTTGCAACACAGTTCAAATATTCGCGTAGCACCCAGAAAAGCGTAGAAGTTTATCGCACGTTACATATCCACGCATGAGCGCGACCAAAATGATTCTTATCACCCTAGATCCAGATGATTTTCGACATCGCGTGTATAGTGATTAGAAGCTTTTCCATTGCCTTTGAGAGTAATCTATGAGACTTTCTGCCCTATTGCGTCTTCGGTCTTGGCAAATCCTATTTTTTCTCGGATTGAGTTTGACGATCGCCAGCGCTCAACTCAGCGATCGAGCCACGGCTGCCACTCCCGAAACCGCGCCCGCAGAACTCAAACAAGTTTTATCAAAAATTGATGCCGCTGCAAATAGCAGAAATGCACAAGCCGTACTTCAGTTTTATAGCCCAAACTTTACGCATTCCGACGGGCTAAATCGTCAGAGCTTAGAGCAATCTTTGACACAACTTTGGAAGCAGTATTCCAACTTAACGTACAAGACCGAATTGCAGTCTTGGCAACCGAGTAGTAACGGGTTTCAAGCAGAAACGGTCACTCGGATTACTGGAACGCAAGCGCAAAACGGACAGCAAGTGAAACTGGATGCAACCTTGCGATCGCGGCAGCAATTTCAGAATCAAAAAATCGTCAAACAAGAAATTCTGTCTGAGAAAAATCTCATTACAACCGGAGATAAGCCACCTTCCGTCAATATTAATCTGCCTGACCAGGTGCGGGTAGGACAAGAATTTAGCTTTGATGCGATCGTCCAAGAACCCCTCGAAAACGACCTACTGCTAGGTACAGTCGTGCAAGAAGCGGTGAATTCGGCAGGGTATCTGAAGCCTGCAACGGCTGATCTGGATGTGCTGAATTCGGGTGGACTGTTTAAGATTGGCAAAGCCCCGAATCAAGCTGGCGCGCAGTGGATTTCAGCCGTTTTGGTACGGCATGGTGGAATGACAATGGTGACACAACGATTGAATGTCGTTGCCGGATCAACTCGACCCGCAAGATAAGATATCCCCAATTCTTAGAATTTTCCCCGCTTCAGTTGGCGCAATTCTTGTATTGATTGCCATGCGGTAGTAATGAGTAAATCGAGTCTCATCTGCCCAAGCGGGAAATTCTGCTCGGCGCTGAAGCATAAACGTCTTCTGAAACTGAGGATAAGCTTCGCCTGAACGCGCATCCCGAGTGGGAACAATGCAGCGTTGACAGGGATTGATGCCTTGTAGCTCGACCTCCCCGATTTCAAATCGGACAGGCGTTTCATCGGCTGAATACAAGCGCTCTTCCCAAAAAGCGGCGACATCCCCGAGTTCTAAATTGGTGCGGAGTCGCGATCGCATTTCCTCAACTGTGATATCTGCAAACCATGATGCGGCGCGTTCCAATGTAGCTGTGCTGATCAGAGTCGGTCCAGGTGAAACGGGATCATCGGGAAATCCGGTCGTGAGATCTTGTTTCAACGTCACCGCAAAGCCAAAATAATCGCTCAACCAGCCTTCAATCCCCCTGCGACCGTGATCGAGATGGAAACTGACAGGTTGCTCGTTCTGAATCGCAAGCGTGACAATCCGGGCTTTGAGATCAAACGTAGATCGAATCTGATGAATTGCCGCAGTTCGTTTGCCATTCACGATTTTATTGGCACGATCAACGATACAAAATTCTCGATCGTGCTCTAATGCGCCACCGGGCAGAATCTTGGCGTGATCTACAGCGATGCCATCGAGAGATTTGATCGGATAAATCAGGAGATGGGTCAGCTTCGGCATAGGATTCGTAAAATACTGCATCCAGTTTGCCAAGATTTAAGCTGGCTTGACTGGAATCGTAATGATAAATTCTGTTCCGTGAATCGGATTAGAAATACACTCCAAACTGCCGTGATGCCGCTCTGTGACAATCTGGTGACTAATCGAAAGCCCCAAGCCTGTCCCTTTTCCGACAGGTTTGGTTGTAAAGAACGGATCGAATAGTTTAGACTGAATCGATTCTGGAATTCCAGAACCATTGTCATGGATGCAAATTCTCACCGTACTCTCGATCATCTCTGTAGTAATTTCGATGCGAGGTGAAAAGCTAGAATCTTGCTCACACAACTCTTCTAAAGCATCGATCGCATTACTCAAAAGATTCATGAACACCTGATTGAGTTGCCCTGCAAAACATTCGATCAAAGGCAAATCGGCGTAGTTTGTGACAATAGTGATGGCTTTTCGATCTGGAGTTGCTTTGAGTCGATGTTTCAAAATCATCAATGTACTGTCGATCCCAGCCTGAAGATCGACGGCTTTACAGTCTGGCTCATCCATGCGAGAAAAAATCTTCAACGAAGCGACAATTTCTCTAATCCGATCGGCTCCAATCGTCATTGATGTGAGCAACTTCGGCAAGTCTTCCATCAGAAACTCTAAATCAATCTCCTCTTCTTTCTCTTGAATCAATTCAGCATCGGTAGCCTTGCGATAGAGTTTGACCAATTCAATCAGATCGGCTGCGTACGCACTGGCATGCGAAATATTGCCATAAATGAAACTAACGGGGTTGTTAATTTCATGCGCAACGCCAGCAACTAACTGTCCCAAGCTCGACATTTTTTCGCTTTGGATCAGTTGGCTTTGGGTGTGCTGGAGTTCTTGTAGAGTCTGTTCTAGAGCCTCGGCGCGATCGCGAATCTGAGTATAGAGATTCGCTTGACTAATAGCAGATTGGATTGTCTGCATCAAATTGATCAAGCCTAAAATTGCATCGTCATCGCTTTGAATCCGGTGATGATATTTGGCTCGCTCCCGGGCATTGCCTAGTAAAATTAAGAACTCAGACTCTGCGATCATAAAGCCGATAAACTCATCCATGCCAATGCGATCGCCCAGATCTCGAAGCGCTGGATTCGGACTGTCGATCAGACCGATCAGCTGATTCGAGACAAATGCTTGAAAAGCAGGGTGGTGCAAATCTAGCGCCAGCGAATCGACGATGTTATCGTCTTCGTAATAGCCTTCGTGTTGCACCAACTGAAATTGCTCATGCTGACGCTGCAAAATTAAACAGCGCTGAAAATTGCGATCGTAAACAATAAACTGGAGAGTTTCCTGCAAGATTCCGCTAATTGAAAAAGACTGGCTCACCCGTTTCCCAATTTCATTGAGTTGACGGTAGAGGCTGATTTGCCCATCGAGTCGATCTTGAGATTCGATCATCCGGCGCTCTGCACGCACGAGACGTTTGACCTGTTCGGAGAGCCGTTGATTTTCGGCGCGCAGATGGGCAATTTCAGCATCGAGAGACGTGGCAGGAACCATAGCAGTTTGGGATATAGAGCAAGTTTCAAAGCCGTTCTTGAGCAGACCATCTAGTGATCGATCGTCTAGTAAATGGCAGCTAAGACTAACGTGTAATTGTGAAATCCGTTTCTGCCTTTGATCGGAGCGATCTCACCATGCGTATATAGCCCAATCCAAGGGAGAGAAGTGCCGATCTGTTGCTGGAGTTTCTGCTCAAGCCGTTGTTTTTCTAATTCCCCCAGCACAGATTTTCCACGTCCATAACAGTCGAATTGGAAAATCAACTTCGCGGATTGGGCTTGCAGTTGAGTGTTTAAGTGTTCGGCGATCGTATCAATGCCTTGAGCAATCTTCTCCGGATCGCGGCGAGTAATCCAAATACTACTTCCTTCTACAACGTCAGTTTGCAGCGTTACAGATCCGGCAACATCGTCTTTGCTCGGCAAGTAGCGAATCACAAACTCATCGTGATCTTGAGCATAATTCGGAGCTTTTAACCCGAAACAGAAGGCAACGATTGTGCGATCCCAGGCTTGAATTTCTTCTTCTGTGAGATACTCACGCAACACCTCAAACACAGGCTGATGATCAATTTCAAAAATCTTATTGCCTTGGGCGCGGGTAATTTTTCGCTCTTGACCGATCGGAACACAGCCATGATTGAGTGCCCAAATCACTTGGCAATCTCCAGAGAGCAACGTGGCAACTACACCATCTGAAATGACTTGATCATCACAATACTGATAGGTTGCTTTCATTTCGATATCGCTGCCCGCTGCGCCTCCTAAAATCGGCGGAACAGTGTAACCCTGCTGAGCAAATTCTGATTCAATCCCGGTCATCAAGCGATCGAAGTTCACCGTAATGCCATCTGTGAAAAGAAACATGGCTTGAGCTTGTTCGCTAAAATCCATCAGCAATTTACTGGCGATCGTTTGGCCTGTTTCGGTTGGCTGCTCTTTGAGTCCGACGGCGTAGCGATTCGTAAAGCGGAGTTCATCGGACTGGATCACCATCACGGCAACTGAAAAATTCGATTCATCGGCTTCATTCTGGACAATCACGCCTTGCCCAGAGCATCCTGCCAGCGGGCAATTGCCTGTCTCTTGCCGCACGACTTGTACTAATTTCTGTTGGTGATATCCAAGCGAGGCGAAGAGAAAAACGAAATCTGGCTGTGTGATATTCGCAGCAGTCATCGCTTTTTGAACAGCCTCTTTTGCTGCTTGAGTCACATTGCGAAGATGACTCATTCCAACTCCAGCTTGAGTTCCCATTGCAGAGTGTTGAAAAACTTCAGTTTCTAACATGCCCGATCGTCTCTTTCTACAAACAAAAAACGAAACTCAGCTTCATATTTCACCGCTAACCCAAAATGGCTGCTATACGCTATAAGTAAATACTTGGAACTCCGGTTCTATAGAATTGCCCTTTATCCTTGTGCGTATCGGAATCGACCATGCAGCCACCTATTCCCCCAGCTACTGTTTTACAAAGTCGCTATCGGATTCTCAGCGTGTTGGGACAGGGAGGGTTTGGTCGCACCTATCTTGCCGAAGATCAAGGACGATTTAACGAAGCTTGTGCGATTAAAGAATTAACGCCGCCTCAAGATAATCCTTACGCGCTAGAGAAATCCAAAGAATTATTTCAGCGCGAAGCCCAAACGCTTTACCAAATTCAGCATCCTCAGATTCCGCAGTTTCGTGCGACGTTTGAGCAGGATCAGCGATTTTTTATTGTGCAAGATTATGTCGAAGGGCAAACCTATCGATCGCTGTTAGATGAACGCAAATCGCGCGGGTATGTTTTTTCAGAAGCAGAAGTCACGCAGCTTGTGAAGCAGGTTTTACCTGTGTTGGCATATATTCACGGCAAAGGGATTATTCACCGAGATATTGCTCCGGACAATATCATTCTGCGTGATCACGATAAACTGCCCGTCTTGATCGATTTTGGCGTGGTCAAAGATCTTGCGACTCGCATTCAGGCACAAGATACGGTCAAACAGCATACGACGGTTGGTAAGCTCGGCTATGCTCCGACCGAACAAATGCAGACGGGTCGAGCCTATCCGAATAGCGATTTATATGCGTTGGCAGTCACCGCTGTTGTTTTGCTCACGGGACGCGAACCGCAGGATCTCTTCGACGAAAATACGATGACTTGGCGTTGGCAGCGATTCGTCAATTTAGAGCCAACGTTTGGACAGGTGCTGAATCGAATGCTGAGTTATCGAGTCAGCGATCGCTATCAATCTGCAACCGAAGTCTTGCAAGTTCTACAAAGTCCGGCAACGATGGCTCCGCTGCCAGCGACCCCTCCGCCCACTCAGGCGCAGCCACCGACGAATGTCTCTAGAGCAGAAACCTTGGCAGTGGGTCGGCGCGATAGTACGACGGTTGCGCCGACGAGTTTGCAAAATCGCAATGATCCTTCGATTCCATCGAGAAGTTCGCTTTGGGATGATCCGTGGGCGGTGCTCGCGATCGGGACTGGGTTAGTGCTGCTGACAGGACTGGGCGCTTGGACAATCACCCGTGCTTTGATGACTCCTGCCCCGATCGCGTCTCCGACTCCTACCGCAACGACTCCGTCTCCAAGTCCAACTAAAACTGCGACTCCAAAACCTTCTCCGACTACAACTCCGAGTCCTGATCCGGTCACGTATAGTCAGCGACTTGATTTTGTTCAAGGTGCAGCGACTCGCAGTGGAACATTAAAATCGAATGAGACTCTCAATTTTATTGTTCCCGCTAATCAAGGGCAGCAGTTGAATGCAAGTTTGGGCGGTGGAGAAGGTGTGCTATTAAGCGTTTTAGCCCCGAATCGCGATCCAGTCGATAGTGCATCAAATCGCGTCTCGAATTGGGCAGGAGAACTCCCGTTTACGGGGGATTACATCATTCAATTGAGAACGGTGAAAGGAATTCCTAAGAGCGATTTCAAGCTCAACGTCAATCTGCAAACGCCAGCTCCTAGCCCTTCGCCGTCTCCTTCTCCAACGGCAAGTCCAAGCATTGTGGAAGCCGTAGTTGAAATTCCACAAGGTCAGACTGGAACGAAGGTGAGTGAAAGAGTCGATGCCCTCACGACTCGTCGCTATCTCATCAATGTTCGTGCTAAGCAATCTTTAGCCTTGACCCTTACTCCGGGGACACGATTTACGGTACGGTATCCAGATGGTAGCCCGGTTGAAGATGCAACGAATTTACAGCGATGGAGTGCGATTGTGCCGAAAGGCGGAAGCTATCAAGTTGATGTAACGAGTGATGCTCCAGCGGAGTTCACGCTGACTGTTGATGTCCAAGGATAACGAATTGTGAATGCACTCTTGATCACCGGAACAGATACGGATGCCGGGAAAACGGTACTGACGACTGCTTTAATTGCATATTGGCAAAAGTATTGTCGATCGCGATCGCTCGGCGTCATGAAACCCTTGCAGACGGGAATCGGCGATCGCGAAACGTATGGTCAGTTATTTCAGTTAGATCAACCGCCAGAATTGCTGAATCCGCTGCATTTTACAGCGCCGCTTGCTCCTCCGATCGCGGCGGATCTAGAAGGCAGACAGGTTCAGCTTGAGCCAGTTTGGCAGGCATTTGAGACATTGCGAAGTCAGCGAGATTTCGTCCTAGTCGAAGCGTTGGGTGGATTAGGATCGCCTGTGACACACAGTACAACCGTGGCAGATTTGGCGTGGGATTGGCATTTACCTGCGGTGCTGGTTGTTCCGGTGAAGTTGGGAGCGATCGGGCAAGCGGTGGCGAATGTGGCTTTGGCGCGTCAGATGAAGGTGCATCTGCGCGGAATCGTGCTGAACTGTATTCGATCGAGTTCGATCGAAGAAATCGAGAATTGGGCATCGGTGAGCTTGATTCAGCGATTAACAGGACTGCCTGTGTTGGGGTTGATTCCGCATTTAGCTGATCCCACCGATGTTGAGAAGCTCGCTCAGATTGCAGCCGATTTGGATTTGGAGCGATTGATACCAGAAGCGCTTTAGTAAAGGTTACTCGTTAGCTCCATAAATTTTGGGGAGTAGGGGAATGGCGAGCAGTCTGAATCTGAGTTCTCCCCACTCCCCATCTCCCTACTCCTCTACTCCCTACCTACTATCGCTGCCTCCAAGGAATCAATACATCCTTAGCAATATGAGTCGAGACGGCATGAGCACCATAGCGATTGAGGTGACTGGGGTCAGAAAAGAAATCTGGCGTATTTTTCCAGTTTTCTAGTAGGTCGCGATAGGTAAAGCCGAGTTCTCCAGACAGGCGCATCAGATATTCCTGGAACTCTTTTTCACGATCGCGGCGATACGGATCAAGATAGTTTTCCGTCAGAGGCAGATTCAGCACGACTAAGGGAATCTGTTGGTTCTTGGTGTACTGAACGAGCGATCGTAAGGCTTGATCCTGTTCTCCAATCAAGCTGAAGTTCGCATAATCAGCATCACTATCGCCTGAGACTCGTGAATACTTTTGATAGTAAGTCACTGGATTGAAGCGATTTGAAATCGGCAGGAAGCCGTTGATATCGATTAAGCCCTGTCCATCTTGAGCGATCGTCAATTCAGGGTCAATTTCATCCGAAGTCGGAGCTTGCTCAAATCCAAAACTTAAGCCGCGCTTGAGCAGCCCTTGTAACTTATTGCGCTGGCTCCAAACCGTCGAAAATTGTCCGACTTGGCGAAGCAAATGATCATTGAACGATTGATAGCTATCGCTCACCGTCATATTGGTTCGATTCAGCGTCTCTAAAGGTTTCGTGAATGCTTCAGTGGGCGTAGCAGCCGTGTTTGTACTCACTTCAGGCAGTTTGCGGAAACCTGGAGAAGACACGATCGCTTTATACGTCGCATCCGGACGACCACTGTTGAATGCTCGTAATCCATCGGCAAGTAAGATCAGCTTCGGTTGCTTTTCGTTGGCAAGAATGCGCCGGACAATTAGGTCAACTACCTGAACCGTGGCGCCATTGATACCAAAATTGAACACGCGCATACCAGCATAACCTTGTGTTGCTAAGGTCTGCTCTAAAACCACTGGATCGATGCCCCGCATGGCACGCGAACTCCCCAAAATTAAGACATCCGGCGCACCATTTTGATTGACATACTGACGGTAGAGCACGAGTTTTTCGTCGAGCTGCCCTGCGTTAAATGTGGGATAGGGCGAACGAGTTGTGTCGATCGCGGCTTTGGGTTTCAAGGGAGAGGCAAGAAGCGCGGTTGATCCTTGACCCGGAGCCATCAACGTCTGTCCAGATTGCGTAAATCCAGCCGCTCCCAGTTCTCCAAATCCAGCCGTTTTTTGCAGCGAGAGTTGGGGGAGTGGTATCTGCTCAGAGGAGAGTGGTGCAGGAGAAGTCTTTGGAGCAGGTTGTGAGGCAAACAGGGGTTTTACATACTGTCCCAAGAGCCAATCGGTTTGAACCGTGAGCAGAATGCCTAAAACACTCCAGACGATCGCTGCTTTTGCTTCATTCGGAACCGCAGATTGAGCAGCGCGGGCAGTATTGGGAGCGGTGTCAGACGCGATCGTAAAAATTCGAGTTCGCGCCAATGCGCCCTGGATCGCTTCCACAATGCGATCGCCCCAAGTCGCGTCGGCTTCGTCAAACTCGGGAACAGTTAACGCGCCTGGTTCTTTCGTGAGCAAATCGCCGACATAGGCATCCGAGGCGGCAAATTCGGGAGTCGCTTCTGGAATAAAGCGAGCCTGCTCACGGCTGACGAAGTCGATGCCATAGCTCCAGATCGGGCGTTTTTGACCGGATCTGCGCCCGTACACTCGCACGCCCTGCACATCAGAGAGACGGAGATTGTGAATGTATTTGGCAACTTTCACGCCAACCTGGCTTTGGGACGGACAGACTGGCGCATCGGTCATGATGTGCAATAAGTCCTCTTTTTGGCGAATTTGCAGGCGAATTCCACCTGTTGCGAGTTGAGTATCGAGATTGGGATTGAGCTGGCGAGTCAGCAGAAATGCGATCGCGCTTAAATCGCCTTGTTGGGCAAGTTGTCGAGTAGATTCAGCCAGGGCTGGATGTTCTGCGGCGGGCAGATTAATCCACTGCACCCAAACTGGAGAATCAGGAATCGAAAGTTGGGGAATGGGATTCGCTGTGCCCTGCAACCCGTAAACCGCAACGGCTTGAATGCCCTGGGGTGCGATCGTTTCGAGCAAAGGCGCGATCGCGGCTAACACTCGCCCTCGCTCCGGCGCATGTTCTCGCTGAGCCGTGACATGCAGCGTGATATCCATCAGAGTCGCTGTAATCTCAACGCCCTGATCGCGAACTGCAGCATTCATCAATCGCGTCAGCGCCTCAACATCGCCCCAGCGTGCCCAATCTTTGAGCATTTCTTGAGGAGGAGTCAAATCGACCCGCAACACCCATTCTGGGTCAGCCTCGCCCTTAACACGGCTAAAGACGATCGCATCTCGAAATCCATCGAGTTCCAAATCCCGGAGTTTTTGCGCGATCGATTCGGTCATCAAAGACGTATCGGGACTGTACGCGGATTCGCAGACGACCCACAGCCGATTTAGCAAGGCTTGTGGTGTGAGCGAAGCGGTACTGCTTAATACAGAAGCCAGATTCGCAATTTGAGGCAGTCCTGTATCGTCGGGGAGTGCCGCAGATTTGACGCTGGCTCGAACGGCGACTCCCAACGCACTCAAGGCTTCACTGAGATACCGCGCGATCGCATCAGGTCTCCCGCGTTTTGCGAGACCCAGATTTGCAAGTTCGATGGCAACGGTCGCTTCGGCTTTACTCTGAGGATCGTCGAGTTTTTCTAAATAGCGATCGATCTGCGCGACATGAATCACTTCTGCCCACCGAGGACGCGATTCTCCGATGCAGCGACCATAGAGCACGACTTGATAAATCGTGGGCTGAGTCGGAGGCAGCAGCGTTTCCAGTGAAGTTTGGGCAATGGCGCGCACGAGTTGTGCAAAAATCAGCGCTCGCTTTGGGCAATCGCGGCTTTCTGCGAGAATATACAAATTGTTTCCCCGCAGGCGAGCTTGCAAATGCAGATGAGGAATCCCAATGACACGATGCAGCCACGGGAGCAAGGGCAATTTAGAGCCAACCGATGACGATGATGAAGAGAGTGTACGGTGTGATCGATTCCCCATCCGACTTTTAATTCCTTATCTCAACTTGCTGCATTTAAGCTTAACTTTTGATTTCGACACGCTTTTTTTGGTTATTGTGAGCACAAATGGCACCAAGCGCATAGCAACATCCGTAACTTTCACAATTTCCGTTTTGCAAATCTTGACCTCATCGTTGAAGTTAGCCGATCTTGTCACCACTGTCGATTTTTCTCTCCCCGTATCTTTAGACACTCTGAGAGAATTGACAATGCTGAAGCCGAATACACAATGTTGGGAACAAGATTGTTACGCTAAATACTGGTTTACTGGACTATTGGAACCTACAATCTATGAAACCTCAATCTGATCGCGTTTTAGGCTTGCTTGATCCGGATGTTGTATTGGGTTTGGCAACAATTCCGGCGTTAGTGGTATTGGTGGGAGGGAGTGCGATCGCGCAAACCCTACAAAACCTTGGCACGATTAGCGAAGAATTATTTCGCGGCGATCGCTTGCCGCATCTAGATTTGGACGATCGTTCTTAGCCTCGTCTCCCCAAATCTGCCTCATCTCCCCTAAAATTGTTGAACCTCTCTGGATTGATACTGTATGAGTTCGAGCCGACCCTCTTCTTCTGACGAATCATTTGCCAGCCTTGCCACTTCTGCGGACGCAATCGGTGAGGATGTGAGTGCGTTGATGTCCGATTTATTTTTGCGCCATCGGCTAAGAATTGTTGAGGATCTCTGGGAGGCGGTGCTGCAACAAGAATGCGGGCAGGAACTCGTCGATCTGTTAAATCAGTTGAGGCGGATGTGTTCGCCAGAAGGGCAGGCAACGACCTTTACTGAATCAGACGTGCTGCAAGTGGTGGAGAATCTCGATCTCAATGAGGCGATCCGGGCAGCGCGGGCGTTTGCGCTGTATTTTCAGTTGATCAATATCGTCGAGCAGCATTACGAGCAGCGCGATCAGCAGTTGCAGTATCGGATGGCACGGGAAGGACAGGTTGAAGAAGTGCCAAAACCGTCGTCACCCAGTAGTTATGCCACAGAAGAAGAAGCGGGACGACCAGAAGCGGATTTCCTAGAGCGGAGTCTGCATGAAGCGGCGTCTCGTCGAGAAATTGGCACGTTTCACTGGTTGTTTCCTCGATTGAAGCAGCTGAATGTGCCGCCTCAACAGATTCAACGGTTGATTCAGCAGTTGGATGTATCGCTGGTGTTTACGGCGCATCCGACCGAGATTGTCCGGCATACGATTCGGGATAAACAGCGACGGATCGCGAAGATTTTGCGGCAGTTGGATAGTGTTGAAGACAGTTTGAAAGCGATCGGGCTTTCCTCATCTTGGGAAACAGAGTCGCTCCGAGATCAGTTAACCGAGGAGATTCGCCTCTGGTGGCGCACTGATGAACTGCACCAATTTAAGCCGACTGTGCTCGATGAAGTGGATCATGCACTGCATTACTTCAGAGAGGTAATTTTTGAGGCAATTCCGCATTTGTATACGCGATTAGAGCAAGCGGTGCATCAGTCGTTCCCGCGCATGGAAATGCCGAGTCGCAATTTCTGTCAGTTTGGATCTTGGGTGGGCGCCGATCGCGATGGCAATCCTTCGGTCACGCCGCAAGTCACCTGGCAAACAGCATGTTATCAGCGCCGCATCGTTTTAGAGCGCTATGTGCAATCGGTTCAGTGTTTGACCGATTTACTGAGTTTGTCGCTGCACTGGAGTGATGTCTTGCCCGATTTGCTGGAGTCTTTAGAGCAAGATCAGCAACGCATGCCGGATGTGTACGATCGCTTATCGATTCGATTCCGCCAAGAGCCGTATCGATTAAAGCTTGCCTACATTCAGAAGCGCCTAGAAAATACGCTCGATCGCAATCACATCCTCTATAGCGGAGATGGCTTGCAGCAAGAAATGCCTGAATTTGACGAAGCAACGCTTTATCGATCGGGCGAAGATTTCTTAGCAGAGTTGCGACTCATTCAAAGCAATCTAGCTGCGACTGGATTAAGCTGTCGGGACTTAGAGCATTTGATTTGCCAAGTCGAAATCTTTGGCTTCTGTTTGGCGCATCTTGATATTCGCCAAGAAAGCCCTCGCCATTCGGAAACGATGAACGAGATTGTCGAATATTTGCAAGTGCTGCCGAAAGCTTATAACGACATGAGCGAAGCAGAGCGCTGTGAATGGTTGACCAGAGAACTCCAGACTCGAAGACCTTTGATTCCGACGGAGATGCCATTTTCGGAGCGCACTCGCGAAACGATTTCGACGTTCCGCATGGTTCGCAAGCTTCAGCAAGAATTTGGTCTGGAAATTTGCCGGACTTACATCATTAGCATGAGCCATGATGTCAGTGATTTGCTAGAAGTGCTGCTGTTTGCCAAAGAAGCCGGACTGTATGATCCCGTCACGGGGCTAGGAACGATTCAAGTCGTACCGTTGTTTGAAACGGTTGAGGATTTACAGAAAGCGCCTGGAATTATGAAACAGGTGTTTGCTCAGCCGTTCTACAAGGCGTTGATTGCGGGGGGCTTTGACGCGATCGATAAAGGAACGGCTTTGCAGGAAGTGATGCTTGGCTACTCTGATAGTAATAAAGACTCTGGATTTCTCAGTAGTAACTGGGAGATTCATAAAGCTCAGCAAGCGTTGCAAAGAATTGCCGATGAACATGGTGTGGCATTGCGGATCTTCCACGGTCGTGGCGGGTCGGTCGGTCGCGGCGGTGGACCTGCATATGAGGCAATTTTGGCGCAGCCTGGACATAGCGTGAATGGGCGCATCAAGATTACCGAACAAGGTGAAGTACTCGCATCGAAGTATTCTTTGCCAGAGCTTGCGTTGTATAACCTTGAGACGGTGACGACTGCGGTGATTCAAGGCAGTTTGTTGCAGAACAAGTTCGATGAGATTGCACCGTGGCAGCAAATTATGGAAGAATTGGCAGCGCGATCGCGCACTCATTATCGTCAACTGATCTATGAGCAAGCCGATTTTATTGATTTCTTCCATCAGGTGACTCCGATCGAGGAAATTAGCCAGTTGCAAATTAGTTCTCGTCCAGCTCGTCGCGGCGGCAAGAAAGATTTAGCAAGTCTGCGGGCAATTCCTTGGGTCTTTAGCTGGACTCAGAGCCGATTTTTACTGCCGTCCTGGTATGGAGTCGGAACGGCGTTGAATGTGTTTCTAGATGAAGCACCCGAGAAGCATATGCAGCTATTGCGGCATTTTTACTACAAATGGCCGTTCTTCAAAATGGCGATTTCGCGAGTAGAAATGACCTTATCGAAAGTCGATTTGCAGATTGCTGGACACTATGTCCAAGAGCTGACTCAAGCTGAGGATCGTGAGCGATTTGCGCCTGTGTTTGAGCAGATTCGACAAGAGTATTTCTTGACGCGCGAGCTTGTGCTGAAAATTACGGGACACAATCGTTTACTCGATGGTGATCCGGAACTTCAGCGATCGGTACAGTTGCGCAATGGAACGATCGTACCGTTGGGATTCTTGCAAGTGTCATTGTTGAAGCGACTGCGGCAGCATAAGACTTTGGCGGCTTCTGGAGTTGTGCGATCGCGCTACAGCAAGGGTGAATTGCTTAGAGGCGCATTGTTGACGATTAACGGTATTGCTGCAGGAATGCGGAATACGGGTTGATGACTGGGCGAAAGAAGACGACATATTCTGAGAATCAAGAGATTCTGTTACCATCAAAGCATTGAGATTGGAAGTGTTTATGACACCGGCAATTGTTGCTGAAATGGCTCCTCTGCAAGCAAATGAAGACGGCGTAATTCTCGTCGGAAAGACTCGTGTAACCTTAGATACTGTAGTCGCTGTCTTTAACCAGGGTGTAACAGCCGAGGAAATCGCTCATCGGTATCCGTCGTTAAATTTGGCTGATATCTATGCCACAATTGCCTACTATCTTAAACACCAGTCGGAAGTGGATGCTTATCTCCAACAACGGCGGCAGCGATCGCAGGAGATTCGGAAAATGAATCAAGCAGTATTTGACCCACAAGGATTGCGCGATCGCCTGCTTGCCCGCAAACCTGCACAGGAAGCATGCTGAAGTTTCTAGCTGACGAGAATTTCGATAATACGATCGTTCGAGGATTGTTTCGGCGTAATCCAACACTTGATATTACTCGTGTGCAGGATGTTGGGTTGTCAGGTAAAGATGATCCAACCGTTTTGGAGTGGGCAGCACAAGAAGGGCGTATTTTACTCACTCACGATGTCGCTACGATTACTCGCTATGCCTACGATCGGGTTAAGGAAGGTCAGCCGATGCCAGGGGTAATTGAAATCAGCACAGATGCACCGATCGGACAGGTCATTGAAGATGTTCTTGTTCTAGTAGAGTGTGGTCAGGATGGAGAGTTAGAAGGGCAAGTTCAGTACCTTCCGTGGTGAGAAAACAATCAGAGATGTCTTGCAGCGATCTCATGTATCGCTCTTTTCAGGTCTAAAACATATCGACAACTGCTGGAAGCGTTACTCTCTAGCAGCTTTTTTATTGACAAGATAGGGATTTAAACGCAAGATCTGATGACTTGCATTTTCTACTACTAAACTATGGCAAAGGCATCCGTCTGGAGTCTGATTTCTGCTATTGTTCTATTCTTTTTTTCGCTACAAATTCCGGTTCGGGCTGAATCGCTACAATCTTTTGAGAGTGAGATTGAATCTAGTGCAAAGGTTGAAATTGCTAGGATTCGCTCTGGCGTATTGCCGGGTGTCGTGATTGGAGGACACTACGACGGATTGCTGAAGATGCGGCAACAACGGTATGTTGCAACCGAACGCTTAGAGGAGCAATTAGAAACCTCAGTTCGAGACTTATTGGAGGATGAACTGAGCCAAGCCGGCTTTGATGTGATGCGATCGCATCCTCAATCTCTGTTTGCAGATTTAGTTGCATCTTCAGAACCCGGACGATTTTTAATTGGTGGAACGATTACTAAGGTTAATCTCAATTCTTATAGTTCGTTTTTTAAGGAATACACGCACGACGATCGCAGTGTGCGCTGGGAGTTGTTCGATCGAGATTTAAATAAAGTGGTATACCGTCAAGAAATTGCTGGAAGTGCTGAAGCAGAGGGAATTGATAATCCAGCAGCAACTTATGAAGCGATTCGAGCCAGTTTTAGAAGCTTACTGGCTGAGCCTCGCGTTGTTGCAATCCTCAATCGCCCGATCGAAGAAACTCCGAGTCAGGCGTATAAAATTGCAGCGATCGCAACTCCGAGTCGTTCATCTCTGACGCTAGAGCAACTGGTCGGGCAGACCATTCCATCGATCGTGCAAATTCGCACCCCCAACGGGCGAGGCAGTGGATTTCTGCTCGATTCGTCTGGACTGATTATGACGAATCAACATGTTGTTGGGTCTGCGTTTTCCGTCAAAGTCAAACTTTATGATGGCAGCATTGTGAATGGGCGAGTGTTACGGCGAGATTCTGTCGCAGATGCAGCTTTGGTGAAATTGGAAGGTGAGATGAGCGAAGTCGCTGGCTTACCGATTTGTCATACCGATCGAGTGCGAGTCGGACAATCGGTTGTTGCGATCGGTAATCCGTTATCTTTTTCCAATTCCGTCACTCAAGGGATTGTCAGCGGGTTTCGGCGCAATGCTTCTCGGAGTTTGATTCAAACGGATACCGCGGTCAATCCGGGGAATAGTGGCGGACCTTTACTCAATCGAGACGGAAAAGTGATTGGGATTGTGACTGAGAAGATTGCGAGTGAAGGGATTGAAGGGTTAGGATTTGCGTTACCGATCGGGGAAGTTTTACAACGATTGAATGTCTCGATCGATTCTCCTGCCAATTCAGAACTAGATACTTGTGGTAATCCACTACTGAGTTACAAATGAAAGTCGAAGAGTCTGATAGCGGGTTGACAAAACGCTTGAACATCATCTTTGCTACGTTTCTGTCCCGCACCGGATTCAAAACCCGGTGCTAACAATGCGAACTCCCTCAAGGGACTCTTGCACACAGCTAATTGCTCAGGGATACAGTCTCTTCAGAGACTTTGTCCGAGGAGCACGGGGATTCAACCTCGTGTGAGGCAATGCGATCTCGATGTCATCAGCATTTTTGATTCTGGAATCACTCTAAAATCATATCCATATAAAAATGCAGAGGAACACGGTTGAATCCCTCTGCAACATTGATGTGTAAGCATTGAGCATGTCTTTAATCGTGCAAGATATCAAGCGCGATCGACAGTACCCAGACAGCTACTATTCCATTCCAAACACTTGATCGAAAACCTTCTCGACCTTGTAACCTGAATCGATCGATTCCATCGGATCTTTCCGCAGACGGTGACGCAGACACAGAGGCGCAATTCGACGAATCTCATCCACGGTGACTTCAGTTCGTCCTTCTAATGCTGCCAAAGCCTTTGCTGCACGGTTGGTCACGATGTCTCCGCGCAATCCATCGACATCGAGTTCCGAACACATCTGAGAGATTTTGACGCGCAAATCGTAGTCGATCGCAATCTGTTTCAAGCGCTCCTGAGCATCGACAATTTGCTTCTGCAAATCCTTCTGCTGTGGCTCATATTTTTCTAAGAACGGCATCGGATCTTGGTCAAACTCTGTCCGTTGCTCCACAATTTGAACTCGCAATGCAGGTTCCTTTACGGTGCGAATCTCAGCATGCATCCCAAATCGATCAAGCAATTGCGGACGCAGTTCCCCTTCTTCTGGGTTGCCTGAGCCTACTAGAACAAATCGCGCTGGATGTCGAATCGAAATCCCTTCCCGCTCGACCGTATTCCATCCCGATGCTGCCGAATCGAGCAGCACATCGACGAGGTGATCATCGAGCAAATTGACTTCATCGACATAGAGAATGCCGCGATTTGCCTTTGCCAACAATCCCGGTTCAAAAGCTTTAACCCCTTCGGAGAGGGCTTTCTCGATATCGATCGTGCCGCAGACGCGATCTTCTGTCGCTCCCAAAGGCAGATCGACCATCATAACTTTCTTCTTCACCACAGGCACATCCGCACCCTGGTCGATCATCTGCCGCACCGTATCGCCCATTAATTCGATATCGTTTGGATGACTGTTGAAGGGATCATCTGCCACGACATCAATTTCTGGCAACAAGTCAGCCAGTGCCCGAATCGTCGTTGATTTACCAGTTCCACGATCGCCCATAATCATCACCCCGCCAATTTTCGGGTCAATGATGTTGAGCAGGAGAGCAAGCTTCATTTCTTCTTGCCCGACGATCGCAGTGAAAGGAAACACCGCACGCCGACGGGCGGGAACTGCGGTGGATCGTCCGTTTTGTGAAGTTGTTTCTGTCGTAAAGGTCACGGGAAGTCCTGAAAAAGTTAAGGCTATTTTTAAGTCGCGTTACTTATTGTGACACGGATTGTGACCTGAAATAGGCAGGGGAGCCTGCGATCGTAAATCAAGGTTTTATTCTGAATCGAGTTTGAATTGGTGAAGTAAAATTTGGATCAACGGGGAAAATCGTTGGAGGCACGTCGGGTTATGTCTAGTTTGAAACAAGTGGATGTGTCAAAGCTCACCGAGTCAGATATCGAGATGCTGGCGGCTCGGCTGGAAAAAGATGACTATACAGATGCATTTGAAGGGCTGAACGATTGGCATTTGCTCAGAGCGATCGCGTTTCAGCGCCCTGAATTAGTAGAGCCTTACCTTTATCTCTTAGATTTAGAAGCGTTTGACGAATCGTGAGATCCGATTCAATCATTTTCCTGTCACCTGCAACATTCTGAGTGCTCTTCAAACCAAGCGACCTGGAATGCTGCAGGCTCTGAGTCTCGCAGTTTAGCGGGTTAAAAACATTTGCAGTAATCCACCCACGACATTGATCAAGCTCTGACCAAAGTTGTTGCCTCGACGTTGTTGATCAGGTGGATTCTTTAAGCCTTGTGCGAGTGCTACTGCTGATTTTGCATTCGCCGCATCCCCTTGCTGCTCAAACAAAGCCGCAGCTTGTTCCGAGTCTTGAATGGCTCCCGTTTGATCGCCCAGTTCTAATCGTGCCATTGCTCGCCCAATCAAAGCAGGTGCAGAATCTGGTTTTCGCACTAGCACTTGATTGAAATTCGCGATCGCGGTTTCATACTGTCGCCGTTTCCCAGCTTCCATCGCCATTTGATAGAACATTTCTGCATTCCCGGCTGAAGTCGGTAATCCGACGGCTCCGTGAATTGCAGCCATTTCGATTTGAGTGCCTGTTAAATCTGCTCCCACTAAATACGATCGCGTTAAATCTGCCCCTTGAATATTCGCATTCGTCAACTTTGCGCCTGCGAGATTTGCCCCACTCAGAGAAGCGCCTGCGAGATTGGCATTGGTTAAGTCTGCGCCCGCGAGATTCGCTTGACTCAGGTTTGCGCCCGCGAGATTTGCGCCCGCGAGATTTGCCCCAGACAATTGAGCCAACACTAACCCGGCGCTACTGAGTTCGCAATTTGCACATTGCCGAGTCGAAAGTAATTGCCGAACGTGATCAATATTTTCAGCCTGAACGGGTAATGCAATCCCCAATGAGAAAACTGCTGCGATCGTCGTCAAATGAGTCCGGGTCATATGCAGGGAACGGGTAGGGTGATCAGGAAAACACTTCATATTACTTTCTGGTGACAGTTGTGGCACGATCGATATTCAGTACGATCGACAAGCGCGAGTATTCCCGATTTGGTTCTCGATATGCCTAAGAAACAAAAATTTCCGTATCTCGTCGGATCGAAATGGACTGCTCAGCAAGAAACCTGGGGCTGGCGGCACTTTCAAGTTGTAAACCGCAAAAATCAGGGAGCCTGGGTATTTGCAGAAATGGTCGCTGCCTGCGATCCAGCCGTTCGGTTTTGGATGAATGCCAAACTGCTCAAAGACCGATCGCAATGGCAAGCAGGCTGGAAATCGCTGCATGAAGTCGAAGAAGGATAGGGATGTGGGGAGTAGGGAGTGAAATTTCACCCCGCTCCTCAGGGCTGATTCGTTGAAGACAAGATAAATGCCTGCGGATACTGCGGTTGTCAGGCAGGCATTGTCAGCGTTCAATTAAGCTCATCATCCAGGAAAAGGAAACAACAACATTTTCATTGTCCTCTTCCTCTTCTCTAACCATATGAAACAGCCCTGCCAGAATGGGGATCTCAAATCAACACCCGTTTATCGGCAATGCTCGGCAATTTTCATTCATTGTAAAACTGGATGCAAGCAGTAGAATTTATGCCTGATCCAGCCCTGAAATCCAGTTCTGTGTCATTTTCAAGCCCAAGGGGGAAGTCAGATTGTAGTGCAAGGGCGTGATCGTAATGTAATTCTCCCGATTTGCCTGCACATCGGTCGGAACATCATTCGGAATATCCGGATCGTCTACGTCTTCAAGCAATTCGCCTGAAAGCCAGTAGTAAATTTTTCCTCTGGGATCAACCCGCTTCTCAAACACATCTGTATAGCGTCTCACGCCTTGTCGCGTGATGATTGCCCCTTTAATTTCATCTCGCTCGATCGCAGGCACATTCACATTCAATAACGTCAACTCTGGCAATGGATCTTTCTCCAACTGTCGCACCAAGGTACAAGCAAAATCCGCCGCAGTCTGAAATTCTCGCGATTGAAAACTGGTTAAACTCAGTGCAATTCCCGGAATTCCTTCAATCACACCTTCCATTGCCGCAGAAACGGTTCCCGAATACAGCACATCTGTACCCAAATTCGAGCCGTGATTAATTCCTGACAACACCAAATCCGGTGGTGTTTCCAACAGCGCCCAAATCGCCAATTTTACGCAGTCTGAAGGGGTTCCTGAACAAGCCCATGCCTTAATGTTGGGATGAAAAAGATGGCTCATTTCTTGAACTCGCAGCGGATCGTGCAACGTTAAGCCGTGCCCCGTTGCCGATCGCTCTCGATCAGGACACACCACCGTCACCTCATGTCCTGCTTCTGCCAACGCATTCGCTAGAGTTTGAATCCCTAGCGCGTAAACACCATCATCGTTACTAACCAGGAGTTTCATGTAATCCACTACAATAAACAAGTTCGCAGTTCATTGTGACGCGAATTAAGGATTTATGAACTACTGAACTATGGCGGCACAAACCCAGGAACTCGAAGCCCAATTAGATACCATTCGCCAGGAAGCGACTCAAGCGATCGCGCAAGCTGATTCTCTCGATCAGCTTGAACAGTTGCGCGTCAAATACATGGGAAAAAAAGGTCCCATTCCCCAAGTGCTCGGCGGGATGGGCAAACTCGACCCCGCCGAGCGCCCGAAAATCGGGGCACGAGCCAATGAGGTCAAAGAAGCGATTCAGGTCGAACTCGATCGCCAAAAAACCGCGCTGCAAGCGGCTGCGATCGCGGCTCAATTAGCTTCAGAAACGATCGATGTCACAATGCCGGGAGTGGGAAGACCACAAGGGCGGATGCATCCGCTCAATAGCACGATCGATCAGGTTCTCGATATTTTCGTTGGACTCGGCTACACGGTCGCTGAAGGTCCAGAAATGGAGACGGACTATTACAATTTCGAGGCGTTGAACTTCTTGCCCGATCATCCGGCGCGAGATATGCAGGACACGCTGTATCTCCCGGATGGCAATCTGCTGAGAACCCACACTTCGCCCGTGCAGATTCGCTACATGGAAGCGAATGATCCACCCATTCGGGTAGCGGTTCCTGGAAAAACTTATCGACGTGACACCGTTGATGCAACGCACTCGGCTGTGTTTCACCAGATCGAGATTTTGGCAGTTGATGAAGGGCTGACCTTTACCGATCTCAAAGGAACCATCAAAGTGTTCTTGCAAGAGCTATTTGGAGATGTCGAAATTCGATTCCGTCCAAGTTTCTTCCCCTTCACCGAGCCATCTGCGGAAGTCGATGTGCAATGGAAAGGTCGCTGGTTGGAAATTCTCGGTTGTGGAATGGTGGATCCCAATGTTCTTAAAGCCGTGGGATACGATCCAGAGATCTACACCGGATTTGCTGCCGGATTTGGGGTGGAACGGTTGGCAATGGTGTTGCACCAAATCGATGATATTCGTCGGTTGTACAATAGCGATTTGCGGTTTTTGAAGCAGTTTTAAATTGCACAACATTCTCGCTAAAAACGCCCTTGATCGTTAAAAATCGAGGGCGTTTGAGGTATTTGAGAAGGTAGAAACGAGCGCCCTGTAAGAAGCCCTTTGCGATCGTCATGAGTTTCTGTTCACTTGAAAATCTCTACGCTTCGTTGTCATTCCGCTAGTTTTCTTCGTTAGGAAACTCTTCTTCAAGGATTTGATCAATATCTCGCATTCCGGACAGAACACGGAGAAGTTCGATTTGCTCAAGTCGAATTCTATACACGATCACATAAGCTGTTCGACCAAGTTTTGGAGTTATTAATTCGCGAGTGCCTTCAACTCGTCCAGGTTTCCCAAGGTTTGGGAATGTAGATAATCTGTTGATAGCTTGAGCTAACTGATTTCCGATTTGTTGGGCTGTATCTGGAGTATCAACTGCAATATAAGACCGAATTTCAGCTAAATCTAGGACAGCGACTGAAAGATACGTTACGCGCATGGAGTCGGCTTCTCGTTGTCTGTTCCCCAAGAGTTGAGCCATGCCTCGACAGCTTCACCTTCGACCCAAACTGCTCGATCGCTCTCTGCAAGGTCAACTGCTGCTTCAATTTGCTGAATTTGTTGAGATTGGGTTTCGACATAGGTTGTGATCGCTTGCGTCACTAGCCAAGACTGACTTCGATTTGTGCTTGTCGCAAGTGCTTCGAGCTTTTGTTTGATCTCGATCGGTAATTGAACTGTGACAGTTTCACTCTGCGACATAAGATGTTCTCAGCAGTAAGGTCGTATCCATATTTTATATGGCTTATCAATAGAACATCTCGGACGAATGTTTTTGCTTCGCTCCCAATGTTAAATTCTCCACTCTGAGAGACTTTGACTAGGAAATGCCCTCCAATTCAAAGAACTTCTCCCATTCAAAATCTCTCAAGTTTGGGGGATTTGGGGGACACGATCCGCCGAAAACGCAGCCTGCCCTTATTCGATCGCAATACCTGTCGCAACCTTCGTCACTTCGGGTGCAACGACTCCAGGTTTCCTCGCGATCAGGTACTTACTCATAAAATGCACCTGTTCTGAAACTTCGCCAAACCCTGCCTCTTTCAATCGCGCCACCAAATCATCGGTCATGTAATGGCGGTAATAAGGCTCATGGAACGTCTCAGGAAACCCTTCCATTGCAGGAGCGAGTTCCGGCGAATCGCTCATCTGAATCGAATCACAGATGATAAATGTTCCACCCGGTTTCACCACTCGAAATGCTTCATTGATCACATTCTGACGCGCTTGGGGCGGCAATTCGTGGAATAAAAACACACTCGTCACCGCATGGAAATAGTTATCTAAGTAAGGTAATTCTTCCGCATTTCCTTGCACTAACTGGGGCAAAGTTCCCTCGAACTGAGACAGCAACTGATTCGCTTTTCTCAAATAGGCAGCCGACAAATCCACTCCATACAAAGAAGCCTTCGGCAGCATTCCTCGAATGTTTCTCAAAGTCCGCCCTGTGCCACAAGCAACGTCTAGCACTTTTATCTGTGAAGGTAGAACATCACTGAATGCCTTCAATCCTTCCTTCAATGGAGCTAAAATCCGGCGACGCATCGGATCAGCCGTGCCATTAAACAGAATTTCAACCTGCAAATCGTAGAGATTGGCAGAAGTATCGGTTAAATACCCATTCGTCTGATGATGGAAATTTTGCACATAGTAGCTTGGTAAGCCTTCTGTCTCAACTCCTGCATCAAACTCTTGATATCGCTTCGCATTCACGCGCTGCCACATTTCCGGCATATCAAACCACATCACCGGATAGTAGCGGAAAAAATCTTCCCAAGGATTATCAAAGACAAGACTCGCTGGATAAACGCCTTTTTCGACATCCTGCCAATCCGCTTCGAGAACTTCAGCCATTCGTTTTTGAATGGTTTGAATCAATTCTAGAGAGAGCGGCTTTGCCTTTCTTTTTTGTTCGATCGAGGGCGGTGCGACAAGATTCAAGACTTGGGTACTAACAGCTTTATGCATCAACCCAAAGTAACTTTTGCCTTGCTGAAACGTCTGATACGCCAACTTTGTTAATGTATCGGGCATGATTTGTGTGAGACGACACTCTAAGACTATTGTCTAATTGTAACGAACTCTTAAGAGCGAAATAGTCTGTAATCAGTTAGATTTCGAGAAAAAAGCGATCGAGCTAATTGGCTCGATCGCTCCTTTTCAATTCAGCTTTCAACTCAGCAAATTAGCAATCGTAGTAGAGCATAAACTCATACGGATGCGGGCGAATGCTCATCGGAATTACTTCGCGATCGAGCTTGTAGCTAATCCAGCTTTCAATGAAGTCTTCAGTGAACACGCCACCTGTGGTTAGGTATTCATGATCCGATTCCAAGTTCTTCAGCGCTTCTGCCAAAGATCCAGGAGTCGAAGGGACTTTCGCCAACTCTTCAGGGCTGAGTTCGTAGATGTCTACATCCAAAGGAGAACCCGGATCGATTTGGTTCTTAATTCCATCAATCCCTGCACAGAGCATCGCGGCAAATGCCAAGTAGGGGTTCGAGGTTGCATCAGGACAACGGAACTCTAAGCGTTTTGCTTTCGGGTTCGTGCCAGACAACGGAATCCGCACCGAAGCAGAACGGTTCCCTTGCGAGTATGCCAAGTTCACCGGAGCTTCAAAGCCTGGAACCAAGCGCTTGTAGGAGTTCGTGGTCGGATTCGTAAACGCCAACAGAGAAGGCGCATGCTTCAGAATTCCGCCGATGTACCACAGCGCATTTTGGCTCAATCCAGCGTACAGATCGCCCGCAAAGGTGGGTTCGCCATTGTTCCAAATCGATTGGTGACAGTGCATCCCCGAACCGTTATCCCCAAAGACCGGCTTCGGCATAAAGGTGATGGACTTGCCATACTTGCGACCGACGTTTTTGATCACATATTTGTACGTCATCAACCAGTCAGCCGCTTGAATCAGGGTTCCGAACCGGAAGCCCAATTCGCACTGACCACCCGTTGCAACTTCGTGGTGATGTTTCTCGATCGGCACGCCGCACTTTTGCATCGTCAGCAGCATTTCCGATCGCATATCTTGCGACGTATCGGTCGGTGCAACCGGGAAATACCCTTCCTTGTTGCGAGGCTTGTACGCCAAGTTTCCACCCGGTTCTTGACGACCAGAATTCCAAATTCCTTCTACGCTATCAACGTGATAGTAACCTTCGTGCTGGTTTTGGTCATAACGGACATCATCAAAAATGAAGAACTCCGCTTCAGGTCCGAAGAACGCCGTATCGCCTAACCCCGTGGATTTTAAATAATCCACAGCTTTTTGAGCGATCGAGCGAGGATCACGGCTGTAAGGCTGACCCGTACGCGGCTCTTGAATCGAGCAAATCATGCTCAGCGTTGGATGCTCCATAAATGGATCGATCCAGGCAGTATCCGGATCGGGAACCATCGCCATATCGGATTCATTGATCGATTTCCAACCCCGAATACTCGATCCGTCAAACGGAACGCCATCGGTAAAGCTGCTTTCGTCAATTTGGCTCTTATGCAGGGTGAGATGTTGCCAAATCCCTGGCGTATCGATGAATTTGAGATCAATCAATTCGATATTCTCGTCATTGATCTTTGCCAAGATCTCTTGTGGGGTCGCCATGAAATACTCCTAGTAAATCGCGTAGCTTTGCTCAACGCTGAGCGCAAAATTGAATCAGATCGCCTCAAGCAAATCTGTCCTGCATCATGGTAAAAACAGGCTTCCCGTAATTTTGTATCCTAGGCTACGGAAAGCTCCGTGTCCGAAAGAATTAACGCTTAAATTAAAGATCGTAAATATTACATTCGCGGATTCCGTAACCCGATCGAGTGTATGGATTAAAAATTGTAACGATTATCTCATCTAGCGGGATTCCCCACGGTACGGTTCAAATTAGGCTCAAACCTGCGTGGTAAACTGAGCTTGAATCTTTTACGATACGAGAGCCTATACAACTTGCTGTGGGGCGGTTCGTTACTCTTGTCTACAGAAATATAGACACATTGAACCAAAATTTGGGAGAAGACTTTCATGCGGGACGCAGTGACCAGCCTGATTAGAAATTACGATATTACAGGGCGTTACTTAGATCGCAATGCGATCGACAGCCTAAAATCCTACTTTGCTACCGGAATGGCGCGCATTCAGGCAGCTGCGCTCATTACCTCCAATGCAGCCGGGATTGTTCGTCAAGCCGGGCTGCAGTTGTTTGACGAAAATCCTGAGTTGATTCGCCCCGGTGGCAATGCTTATACGACTCGTCGGTATGCAGCCTGCCTGCGCGATATGGATTACTACTTGCGCTATGCTTCCTATGCCTTGGTTGCGGCTGACACGGATGTGCTGGATGAGCGCGTTCTAGAAGGTTTGCGCGAAACCTATAACTCGTTAGGTGTGCCTTCAGGACCGACCGTCCGGGGAATTCAAATCATGAAGGATATCGTCAAAGCAGAAGCAGCAGCGGCAGGAATTGCTGATACGAGCTTCCTGGATCAACCCTTTGATTACATGTCGCGTGAACTCGGTGAAAACGATCTGTAATTGAATTCACTTCCCATGAAACGAGTTTCGGCTCGGCTCAGCCCTCGAATTTCGGGCGTTGAGTCGAGCCGAAACTCGTTTCAGACAAGAAAAATGTCAGGGTGAATGGCTTCAAGTCCGAAGCATCGCTTCTGCCTCTAAGACCCACAGCGTCCAGCCTTTGCTGTTTTGAGTAATACGAGCAGCATGTCCTTTATCAGAGAGGCGTTCTGCCAGCGCGATCGCTTGGTTTTGTTCGCGTACTGTTCTGAGATAGCTGTAATATTCACGATCGCTATAGATTGCAGCCATCGGTTTCGCCACATCTGGAACGCGAATTTGACACACCTGATAATCGCGCTCAGATGTCAGAATCTTCCATAATCCTGAGTCTGATCGAGGAATGTCGTAGGAAGTTGAGGGTTCGACAGATTTGGGCTTTTCTAGCTGCGCTTTTTCCTCTTGGGCATCTGCTTCATAGATCCAAAGCACATCGCCTTTCATCGTTCGAGTAATCGCAACTTCATCTCCTCGATAAACGAGTTTGGCGGCAATTTGCAGAGCTTTTTGAGAATCTTGCACGAGTCGAAAAAAGCTGTAATAGCGATCAGCAACGACGATCGCGGCAAGTCGCTCATCGGAATCCGGCACGCAGATATGACAGGCTCGATATTGACTCCGGGAGTCTAGAATTTTGCAGCGAGCAGGATCAGGGGTCGGAGCAAGGTCAGCAGAGATGGGGCGAACAGAGGACATAGGATTGACGTGTGGGTTTGCAGGGTGGGTTTGAATTGTAACGATTGTTTTCGCAGAGCTAAGCACATTTTGCGAATCAAGCGAGTGGGTTCTCCACCGTGAATTTCCCTAAAACCCAAAATTTTCAGCGATCGCGGTCGTTTGCGAGGGTAAAACTGTGCATATGATGGTGGCATCGTTTCATATCGCTTTCCTATGCCAGTTCCTTGTCACATCATTGTTGAGGGAAATCCAGCGATTGTTTACGCCAGTCGCAAAGGTGCGCCAGAGAAAATGCTGCCGATCTTAGAGTCTTTTTTAGAAACATTTTGGCAAGAGCGAGATGCGCTGGGTGAGGCACAGGACACGCCAGAATGTCTGGTTGCACAGATTGTAGTGCGGTTTGGATTTGAGATTTGTGAGGATGATTTCTCGAACCTGAAGGTAGGCTTGAAATATGATCCCACCGCAGAATATTTATATTTCATCTCAGCGAATCGAGAGGTGAGTGTGTGGGTTGCTGACGATCGCTATCGGGCAAATCCGCACTTAGGCATTCAAGCTTGCCAACAGATGCAAACCGTTTCGATAGGGTGATCCGAAAGATGCTAGGAGTTAGATGTCTCTAACGCGCGATTGCTGAAGTTTTCTATGTCAACTATTTGGGAACTCGATTACTATTCACGTCCAATTTTGGATGAGCAAAATAAAAAAGTTTGGGAAGTGCTGATCTGTGAAAGCCCGACCACAGTTGATGCTCAGCCAGAAAAGCTGTTTCGCTATTCGCAGTATTGCTCGAGCAGCACTGTAAATTCAGGCTGGTTAAAAGACGCGATCGCAGCAGCCATGGCTGAAGCTCCCAATCCACCGGATAAAATTCGGTTTTTCCGGCAGGCGATGAACAACATGATTACGACGGCTTGTGATGGCTTAGATCTGCCTTCTCAATTGAGTCGGCGCACGTTTGCCTTGGCAAGCTGGCTGCAAGATCGATCTCAAAATGTTTATCCGAAAGAAGACGGATATCAGCCTTCGATCAATCCTTCGGTGACGTTTCCGATCACCCCTGCCCAAGTGTTGCCCGATGCGCTACAAGGGCAGAAATGGACGTTCGCAACTCTACCCTTTGAAGCCTTTGCGGAAATGGGGGAATGGTCGATCGAATTCGGAGAAGCCTTTCCCATGAGTTTGGCGCAGCTTGAACCGGATGCTCCTGTCTCGGGCATCATTATCTACTCAGCCCGAGCCACCGCGATGGCAGCTTGGATGTCGGGATTAGAGATTGCGGCTGTGAAATTTGATGCCGAGACCCAGAATCGACTGCTGTTAGAAACCGGGGTCAACGATCGCTGGATTTTAACCACTTTAGATAAGCGCGCTGTTCCCGAGGCGCAGCAGTTTGAAGCGGCAAAGGCACGATCGCATCAAGTCCATTTTTTAGCGATTCAAGAAAGCCCGGATGTCGAAGCGTTTGCCGGATTTTGGCTATTGCAAGAAATCGCATTGTGATCCTACGGTTCCTAATCACGGTAGGATGAGAAAACTGTTACGTTTGTTCATTATTTAACGCAACCTGCTTATGAAGCGCTTTTTGTCTCGCCTGCTGGCGCTAGTGATGGTCATGTCGATTGCTCTTGTGGGCTGCTCTCCCGCTGGCGGGCTGACGGGCAACTATCGCGATGATACGCTTACTGTGATTAATACCCTCAAAACGGCGATCACGCTGCCTGCGGATTCACCGAATCGAGCGGCAGCCCAAGCTGATGCCCGTAAGTTGATGAATGATTTTGCCTCTCGCTATCGTCGAGATTCTGCTTTGACGAAGCTGAGTTCGTTTACAACCATGAGAACAGCCGTGAATTCGTTGGCTGGACACTATAGTTCCTATCCCAATCGCCCGGTTCCTCAAAAAATGGTCGATCGCTTGACCACAGAATTTAATCAGGTGGAAACCTTCCTCAAACGAGGCAATTAACCCGATTGGACATTAAAAAACGCCAGATTCAAGAGAGTCTGGCGTTTTTTAATGCAGCATTTTCTGATCAGGCAATCGTCTGAGATCGAGAAATTAGGCTTTGAATCTGTCCAACACGATCGAGATACTCCTTGTCGCTAAGAACGGGAGTCACCTGATCGACGTTGATTTCATCGATTTCGATCCACGATCGACACCCCCCATAAGCTTCTCGATACGGAATCAGTTGAGGGTCTGCCAATCGAGAGACTTTAAGCAGCAGTAAATACAACGGCGATCGCGGTTTCCATTTCAGACGCTCCTCGACAAAGCGTTCATTCCAAATATGGAACGGCAATAAGGCATGAACAATCTCTGGATCGCTGATTTGTAAAACATGCGTAATCTCTGCGATCGAGCTAATGTTCACCTGTTTCGGATGCCAGCCTGATTCAACCCGCTCGACATTTGGGGTTTTCAGCAGGTTTGGATCTTGATGCTCAAACGTGGGATAAAGCAGAACTCGTTGGAACGGAACTTCAAATCGTCCCGCTGTCTCCCGAATTCCGCCTTTGCGTAACAGCAGAATTGTTTCACCTCGTTCGAGGGCTTCCACTGCGATCGCCCACTCTTTTAATGCCTGTTTCATCAATCTATTTGGAGAGGTTCAGGTTTGAGAAAAACTCCAGACACACCATCACAAATGGAAATAAAATACCTGCGAGTCCGATCCAACCACCAAACTGACCGATCAATTCTGACAATTTGCGCTGAGGACGATAGCCTGCGGTTGCGACAAATCGAGAACTCATACTCAGCAATGCGGCTCCGCCTAGCCCAAAGGGGATACTCAGCAGAAACCATGCCCTCAGTCTAGCGCCCGGATTAATCAATCCCAAGGACGGGAATAAAACAAAACTGACAACCTCCACCATGAGCCAAAGCCCCAATGCCGTCAGTAAGTCTTTTTTCTGTAGCTCATCGAAGGAGAAGTTATTCATCGTCAAAACTTAAGGGTTTCTCAAGCCTTAGATCGATGGGATCACGATCGCATTGCCTAAGATAAACATAGACAAAACCAGGAGCGCTCACATAATGAACACCCACGATTTATTCATGCTGATTCTGATGCTGATCCCAGGGATCTTGCTGTCTGTGGCAATTATGGCAACGTTTGCAGCGGGTGGCTAACTTATTTCAGTCCAATTTCTGCTAATCGCTGCTGGAGATACTCGCCTGCAGTGATTTTTGGGAATTTCACCTCGTTGCCCGTTTTGGTGATGCAAGATGGGAGCGGGGTCAAATCGGTTTGAGCAACCGGATGCACAAAGAAAGGCATCGAAAATCGCCGATCGCGATCTCCATGATTGACGACTCGATGGGTTGTACTCTTCAGCAATCCATTGGTTAATTGCTGAAGCATGTCACCGCTATCTACGATGATTTGTCCTGGAATATTGGGAATCGCAAGCCAAGTTCCATCTCGCTGTAGAAGTTCTAAACCACTATCGGTCGCTTCACATAAGAGCGTAATCAAATTAATGTCTTCATGCGGTGCAGCGCGTAAGCTGGCTGGATCAGCGTCTTCAGGAATCGGTGGATAGTGAATGATTCTCAAAATTGAATCTGCTGCGATCGTCATATTGCTGAGAAATGATCGCGGCTCTCCTAAGTACAAAGCACAAGCTTCGAGCAAAGTGACTGCACATTGATCAAGCTGTTGATACAGTTGATTCATTACGGGGCAAAACTCAGGAATCTCGATCGGATCAAGATTGGCTAAATGGTTCTCTCGTCCGACATGCCAAAATTCTTTCAAATCCGGTGCAGGATGGTCTTTTGCGTGTTCTTTCCCAAATCGAGTAAAGCCTCGCTGTCCATTCAATGCAGCATCTTCGTAGCGCAGTTTCACATCGTCTGAGCGTTGAAAAAATGCCTCAGCTTGGTGATACGCCTGCTGAATCAGATCGCGATCGACACCATGATTCACCACGGCAAAAAAGCCGAGTGTTTCTAAAGCCTGTCCGAGTGTCGCGATAAAGGTTTGTTGCTGGCTTGGATCGCCATGCAGAAACAGTTGCAGATCGACAACTGGAATGGTTTGTTGCATCATGGCTGTAGTCTTGGAGGATTGCGATCGTGACCTTGATTATTGCACTCTACGGATTGTTCATCGCCATCGGTGGGATCATCGGCTACCTCAAAGCGAGAAGCCAGATTTCTTTGATTGCAGGTTTGGGAAACGCGATCGTACTGTGGATTGCAGCTTATGTGACGCTGAACAATCTTTATGGCGGATTAATTCTTGCAGTTTGTATTGCAGTAGAATTGCTCGTCTTTTTCAGCCTACGCTGGTCAAAAACTCGCAAATTCATGCCTGCGGGATTGATGGCAATTCTCAGTTTGATTGCCACGGTCGGATTTCTTTGGGTATTGTTAGCTCGCTAAGGCAATGCCCCAGGGTTATTGCCCTTTTTCAAGCCGACAAAAACGTCATAGCGAGATGTGCGATCGCTCGTCACTGCTGCCGTTACCCCGATCGAAGAAATTGCCTCCAAAACGGTGCGATTTGCCGCAGGGATCTGAAGCAGTGGGAAATTTTGCAACTTGAGCACGCGATCCATATCGACGAAGAAGTTGCCATTATGCGGAGCTAGTTCGGACTGCGTACTCTTGCGAAACAGCTCATTCTCTGCCAAAGCTTTCGTCGGCTTTGGCAGAATTGCACTTGCGATCGGCGCACCCAAAGATAAAAATGCAACATTGCCATCGAGCCAACCGCGCGTGATGTTCACACTTGCAGCAGGCAGTGACCAATTCACGATCGATTGTCCTTCTACTTTTGCTTCTTCCACCTTAAAAGCGTACTTAGTCGCCATCACCTCATCGAGCTTTTTCAACGTCGCTTCTGCGGCACGTCGATCGCTGGTTTGCACCATAAAGACTAAACTTGCAGGCAGTGCTGCAGGTGCGCCTTGAGGTGCAGGGAGTAAGGAGAGTGAATATTCACCTTGCATCCAGTTGAGCAGATCTTTCTCTAAATCTAGCCCCACCGTTGTTCTAATTCCCTGCCGCAAGGCTTCAGGATTGACAAACTGAATTGGATTCGATGCACTGCCTTGGGTGTAATCTTGCCAAAATTGCTTCAAATTTCCACCGGATGCCATCATCAATGTGTCAGTCGGCAGGCGAGTTGGAATCGTTTTTGCAGTGTTCTCTGTATTCAGTTTGCGTTGACTATCGGGTCTAAGCCAGGAAATTCCTTTAAACTGAATGCCCTCATTGGTTAGCTTTGCTGTTGCTGCTAAGCCTTGATTTTGTTGCAGTTGAGCGAGCGTCTGGGGCGGAATTGGACGACTCGAATTTGCAGCAGAGGTATTTGCCGCCGCAGGAATGTTGACATAGAGGCGGGCGATCGCATTTTCTTCTTGAATCTGCGTCAATGCTTCGCCATATCCCGGCGTTTGTGCCAGCGATTTGCCCTCTTTCACCGTATCGATCGCGCGTTCGATCGCGTTCGGATTGTTTGCAACCAGCACTTGCGTTGTGTCTAACACTGCAATCGAAGTACTTTGATTGGCAGATTCTTGATTTTCCCGAACTTTCACGCCTTTGTAATCGCGCTCTGTCCACTTTGCACCCTGAGTTGCAGGCGATTTTTCGAGGGTGTCTTTAGCTTTCAACGCATCCGCGATCGGCACAACCATCACCGTCGGCTGAGCATTCGGCGGAGCGGCAGGCTGACCCGGATTCGGAACCGTTACCCCGGCTTGCGGTGGCAAAAATGCCATCGTGACTTCTTTCCCGATCCAAGGCTGAATATCGCGGGCATACTCCAAGCCGCGATTTTTCAAAAAGCGATCGCGAAATTGCACCAAACTTTGATCAAAAGCAGCTTGCGATCGTGGTGTCCCAAACTCTCTTAATTGCTGCCATTTTCCGGTGTCCGTCGAAACCGAAACGACCATCAATGCATCTTGCGGAATCGCATTTGCCCCAATCGGCATCACGTTGAGCTGCTGTCGAGTCAGTGCCCAAAATGCGATCGCACCACCGCCAACTAAGGCAGCCGCAGCGCCAATCGTGAGCGGCAAAGGAGGTCTTTGCTTTGTAGAATTCGGTTTCGTCTGGGCGTTCATGGGAGGCGACAAGTCGGGATGTAGTATTGCCGTTGCCACTTTAGCAAAGGATATGGGGTTCGGGGTGATGAAAATGGAAATTGAGGAGATAGGACGGTTTGTCCTTCCCTAATCTCTGGATGTATCTGACCCTTTCCTAATTCGATCGCTAATTTGTCGGCTCCGTTTTGGTTGCTTTATCTGCGGCTGGACGAGGCTGAGCTTTTCTTGGTTGCAGCGCATCTTTACCCAGTTGAATCGTGATATCTGATTGCAGATCTCCTGTATTCTCAATGCGCACTTCTCCAAACCCTAGCGCGCGCCGAATCGCTTCTGCACTGCTGACATCACCCCACTCTGCAACAATGCGAGTGACGCTGAGCGGCTCACTCCACTCTTTCCCTTCATATACATTGCGATAGCCTGCACTTTCAAGAGCGGTCTTAGCAGTTTGAATACTTTTGGCTTGCTTGGTACTGTCTTGAATCGCGACTTTCACTGCGGCAGGTACAGTGCTCTCTAGGGTCGAGGTTCCGAAATTGAAATGCTGCGCCATGATCTCTTTGATGCGATCGGGATGAGGCAACCAGTAACTCGCTTTATATTCACCGGGCGAACTGAATTCTCCCGGAACCATGAGCATTTTCGTATTCGATCGATTGACCTGGGACGCAAAGCCCGTGAGAGCGACTAGTTCTTCCACCGTCAGATTTGTATCAATGTGCGATTGCACCACATTTAAGAGACTCGGAAACCGCGAAACAGTCGAAGGATTCAAAGACTGTTCCATCAAAGCTCGCATGACCATTTGCTGGCGCTGAATCCGCCCGATATCGCCGTTTTCGTCGTACCGGAAGCGCAGGAGTTGCAAAACTTTCTCGCCATTGAGTTGCTGTCTGCCTGCTTTGAGATTAATGTAAAGACGTTGGCTATCGTCTTGGTATTTCATGTCTCTTGGGACATGCATGGTGACACCACCGAGGGCATCAACGAGTGCTTGCACCCCTTGGACGTTAATCGTGATATATCGATCGATACCCACGCCACCGAGCAATTCACTCACTGATTTTGCACTGAGCGCGGGGCCGCCGTAAGCATTCGCTTCATTGATCTTCGTCATCCCATGGTCAGCGATATATGTGCGGGTATCGCGCGGAATCGAGAGAACGACGACTTTCTTCGTTTCAGGATCAAAGCGCAGCAGGAGCATGGTGTCCGTCAATCCCTCAAAGGAATTCACCAATGCGTGATAGGGGAGCTTCTTGAGATTTTCTGGAGCGTTATTGACATCACTGGTAAGAACCTTGGTGCCCAAGACCAGAATATTGACGGGACGGGTCAAGGCGGGCAGTTGCAAACTCATGCGGGTCGAGAAGCGATCGCCCTTACCAAAAATCGAGGCTTCTGCCGGAGAAAGTTGCCGCTGCATTAAGGGTGTGCTGGCGAGAGAAACGGCAACCAATGCGCCTGCCGTAGCTGAAATCATCGCAATGCCGCTCAAAGAAAGAAACATAAACAACAGCCGCATTCCCTGAGATCGCTTAGCCGGTTTCTTTTTGCGCTTAGTTGGGGCTGAAGCAGCTTTGGGCATCGGCTTTTGCACAGGTTTTGTCGGCTGAACTTTCTTATTCACAGAACGTTGATTCGCGCTTTTCACAGGACTCCTCACCACACCAAAATTTTTGACAAAAAACAATCGCTCACAGGAATTCGGACTTTGTATTGTATGCAATAAAGCCCGAATGGGCGCTTTTATTGAAAGATCTCTTGCTTTGAGCCAATCGCTGAAAGCAGAATGTTATCAATATTTCCCATATTTTGTCTGTTAAAACTGGACAACGCCAGATTTTTTAGCTTGCCCTCTAAAATTTGTGCGATCGAGGGCTGCATTGATTTTAGAAGTAAAGAATTAAATGGCTCGTTTTTTTTGAAAATGGCTCCTCCAAAAGTAGAAAATTACGGCTCTATTCTACTTAAAGTAGATCAGAAGATTCAGTCCGGGAATCGTCCGTGAGAGAGTCCACAATAACAACGCAATGTACAGGGTGCCAAGCGACCACTGATACCAGACGAGAATCGACACGACGCTGGGTAGATGCTCGTCTCGAACGCGAATATCATTAAAGCCGAAGCGAAGAAAATTGTTGAAGCTAAAGTCGAAATAATTGAGCCAATTCCACCGACGATCCCACAAGAGCGGTAAATAGCGTTCTCGAAATAAGGGATATCTCGGAATGGTTGGCAAGCGTCCGATTAAAATTCTCAACTGTCGTAATGTGCCTTCTTCTGCAAAGTAGCTGGTTTCCATTAAGGAGTGATAGCGACCTTGGCGATAGAGCAGCCCTAATAAAATCAACGGCACAGGGATCACGACAATCGACCACCACAAAAGCGTAATCACCGGGCGGTCAGCCGATTGAAAAATTGCGGTCAACCCGAGTAAAAACAGCACGATCGAGAAACTGAGAACGGAAATGATCTCAGGGACGGTCGGCAAAATTGCTTTTGGATGCCGTCTTCGAGCGCGATCCACAGTCCAAAATAATACACTGAAGTACGCAACTGTAATTAAACCGACCCCGAAAATCAGCCAAAAACTGGTACCATTTCGAGTCAAAAGCAGCAGCGAATTTAAACTGAGCCAACGCACTCCTGTCGAAATTTTGCGCCAAAAATTTCGCACGGGCGGTAATGGATCAGCAGCAATCACGCGATCGCGAACATTAATGTAAGTGGCAATGCCAACCGGATCGAGTGTGAGTAATTCGGGCAAATTCCGAAACGGTTGTTCTAAGCGGCGTTGAATAATTGCACCAGCTTGGACTTCGCTAAATCCGACGTTTTTTAACTGGAGTAGAGAGGCGGTATTGAGATCGGTTCCAAACAGTTGACGTTGAAGCTGGCGCGATCGCAAACTCTGAGTCATGTAATCGATTTGATTCGCATCCGAGATCTGTTCTAATTTGCGGAAATTTCGCACCAATTCGCGTAATAAATTCTCATTGCCTTGCAAGGTTGGAACGGTAATAACGCGCCCAATTTGCCCAGGGTCGCCCAAAATTTTTGCTTTATCTGAATCGAATCGCAGCCCTGGAACGTTCAAATATGTGCCATTCATGAAACTGCAATAGCTAAAATCAGCACGATCGAGAATGGTTGCGCCGCGTAAATTGGCGAATCCATTAAATTGAGATTCTCGAAACAAGACCGCTTGATCAAACGTGGCATCGGTGAGAAAGAGCGATCGACTAAATTTGTTTTTACTAAAGAGCGCTTGGTCACGCCATCGGGTCTGAGCGAAGTCCGCATTGCCTTGCCACTGCACTTTTGTAAAATTCGCAGGCTGATAGAACGTGGCTTGATTGAAATTTGCCGTATTTTGGAATTCTGCACCTTGAAAGTTCACATTGCCCCGAAATTGAACTTGATTGAATTCTGATTTTGCAAAAAAGATCGCATTGCGGAACTGCACTTCTCGCCCAAAATTTGCACTCGCAAAGTTCATGGGGAGACTAAAACGAGTCTGAGAAAAGTCGGCTCCAGCGGGAAATTGTGTGCCTTGGGCTTCGACGCGATTGAGGAAAAAAGTATTCGAGAAGTCGGCAAAGCCGTTGACTCGTGTTTGCACCAGTTTCAAGGGCGCACGAAAGACTGTCAGTTGAAGTGGTGCTGCGGTTTCGACCGATTTTGGAGTAATTAAAAGCGACTGTGAAAGGGTGCTTAATCGATATAAGCGTCGGCGATCGCGTTTCAATTGCGCTTGTTCAGTCAGCGTAAATAATTTAGATAAGGCTTCTCCGTCATACAGGGGCGCACGTAATCCCAGTTTGCTAGTGGTAAAGTCTCCATCGATGACGGAATTGCTCAAATCCAATCCGACGGGCACGCCTGGCGTTTGAAGCTGTGCTTGCACCAGTCGATAAAACTGATCTCGGAAGGCTGAATTTTCGGGGCGTAGATCGATTGTCATGCGTTTGAGATCGACCATGCGCGTTCCTTCACTCGGAATTGGCGTACGCAATCGTTCTTGCAATAATTCCAATGTCAAAGGCGTTCGCTCGAATTGCGCTGCCTGAGTCGGGAGTGCCGGAACGAACAGAATCAAAATCGCAAACAGCAGGGCAAAGAACGATTGCACAACAAATTTTAGAGACTGCGATCGCTACTTATACCAGATCTCGGTCATGTTGCTTGCAAGGACATTGCTGTGAGGGGTTGGGCGTTTGCGAGATTTGCGATGTTAACGATCGCATAAAGTTTCCCCACCCCGATTTCTCAAATGCCATAATCTGAGGAGATTACTGAGATCAGGTCGCCTCACCTGAGAGAAGCCCCCGTATTTCCCCGGTTTGTTTGACTCTTCTCGATTGGTTTATGCATTCTGAAAAATTTCGGCGGCAGTTGCGGCAAGAGGCGCAGCACTGGAGAGCGAATGGTGACATCTCCGAGTCGCAATTTCAAAAACTCAGCGATCGCTATCAGTTCGATCAAGTCGATCACGCAGGTCGCTTCACTCTAGTCTTATTAGGATTAGGGTTGAGTTTTATTGGAATTGGTGTCGTCACGTTCATTGTTGCAAACTGGAACGGGATTTCGCACCTCGGCAGAAGCGTGCTGTTACTCGGACTCTTCTTTGGGCTGAATGGCGGTGGACTGGCACTCTGGAAACGCTCGAAGTATCAGCGATTTGGGGAAATATTGCTGCTCTTTGGCGCAGTTGCATTGGGGGCAAATCTGGCGCAGTACGTGACTGGATTTGCTCTATTTTTGGGTTGGGGAATTGGATGTTTAGCGATCGCTTACGGTTTAAGACTCAAGGGATTAGGAATTTTGGCGATCGCTTTAATCGGAATTGGCTACTGGACAAGTTGGAGTCAAATTTATTTCAGTCCCACGGGCATCGAAATGATCGGATTGCAAATGCCGATCGTGTCTGCCATTCTGTTTTTGCCGTTGGCGTATTGGTGTCGATCGAGAGCGATTTTTTTACTCAGCGCGATCGCGATTCATTCTGCATTGTTGAGCAGCTTAGCGGCAATTGTCACAAAAGCAAGTGTTTTACCTGCGCTCCTGAGTATTCTTCCAGCGGCATTGCTGTGGTCGTATGATGATTCGCTTTGGAGTTCTGGCAAATCATTTCAACCGATCGCGCGTCAACTTGCCGTGTTATTTCTCGGCGGATTGTTCTTCTGGTTTTCGTTTCATTGGGTCTGGAATGGCAGTCTGACGTGGTACACCAGAATTCCAGAATGGAGATCGCTGCCGAGTGTTGTTTTGTTTGCAGGAATTGCGATCGGACAATGGCTGTATATGCTGAGGAACGTCAGATCGATGAATTTCAATACCATCGGAATTGGATTCAGCATTGGATTGAGTACGATCGTAAACTTCTGGCATCTGCGGATTCAGCCCTTGCCGATTTTTGCGCCCATTCTCTTCAATGTGCTACTGATTGGACTTGCGCTTGGATCTGTGCGAACCAGTTTAAGCAATGGAAAACGTCGCGCGTTTTGGTTTGGAATTCTCTTATTGGGTTTGCAGATTGTGAGTCGATTGCTGGAGTATGACACGACAGTTTTCATGAAATCTCTAGTCTGCGTTGTCTGTGGCGTAAGCGCTATCGTAGCTGGACTCTGGTTTGAATCTCGATTGCGCTCAAATATGAATTCGATGGCGATCGCGCGATCCGATTACAAATCAGAGAAGCCGCCCAAATCTCCTATGAGCGGGAGAATTTGAGCGGCAATAAATTGGAAAAATTTTATTCTTGCGATCGCTTGCGTTGGCTCCAAGTTGCACCTACTGCGGCTCCCGCTCCCGCTACCATTCCAGCAATCATTCCTTCACTCGTTTTCTTCAACGGATCTTGAGTCAGACATTGATCAGTAACAACTTTTTCCTGCATACACTGATTGCTATCTGCCCAACTTGCAGACCCGCCCAACACAACACCAGCAGCGCTACAGACTAACACGACAATCCAGACCGGGGGGTGTTTTTTTCTAGTCATACCAATTATTTGGAGGAGGATACTATCGGGACAGTACACATTACTTTACCCGCCAACCGGATTTCTCCTAACGCTTTATATAAAGATTCGGTGTATTTTTTTAGACAAATTTAATCTACCAAAAGGTAGAAATACGCAAAGTTAGAACCCATCGGGAATTGCCCGTTTTCTCGCAAATCTGACTAAAATTGAAGAATGCTTAACAATTGAACACGATCGATAAATAGGAGCTTCGGGAATGGACGCAGAAACAATTAAAGAACGGATAAAACTGATCGAAGGTAAGCGAGAATCATTGCTGAAACTGATGGAGCAACCGAATTTAGGCACGTTGCGGATTGATGTCAATCAAGCACTCGAAGAAATGGATATTTTGATTGACGAATTTAAGCAGACGTTTCCCGACGCTTAATTGAATCGTTCACACCAATCAATCTGATAGGGAGCTAGGGAGCAATCTGCATCTGGTTTCTCCCCACTCCCTACTTCGCAACATCAAAGCGATTGACGATCGATTCACAATCTTCAGCAACTTCACTCCTCATTCGGTCGCTCCGCTTCACGCAGCGATCGCAGTTGCCAATAGACCAACAGCAACGCCACAATCAGCAGAATTGTTGCCGCTGCCGCTGCATAGCCAAAATCAAATTGAGCGAACGCCTGATCGTAAATAAAGTAAACGAGCAAGTTGGTGGAATTCATGGGACCACCGCCTGTGATCACATAAACCTGCTCAAAGCTTCGCAGCGTGAAAATTGCCGTGGTGACTGTGACAAATACGATCGTGGGACGCAATCCTGGCAAAGTCACATAGCGAAACTGCTGCCAAGCATTAGCTCCATCGAGTTCCGCCGCTTCATATCGACTGATCGGAATCGTCTGCAATCCCGCCAAAAACACGACCATATTGAATCCAATCTGCTTCCAAATGCTCAGCAGAATCAGCACAGGCATTGCCCAAAATGTATCTTGCAACCAAGGAATCGCAGGAATATTTAACGCTGCTAACCCATCATTCACGATTCCATCGGTTTGAAAGAGCCAGCGAAATCCTAAACCGACTGCAACAAGTGAAGTAATCGAAGGAATGAAATAAGCGGCTCTGAGCAATCCTCGCAGCGCAATGGATTGATTTAGCAACACAGCTAATCCCAACGGTAGAACTAGACTTGGAATAACTGTTGCGATCGTAAAGTAAACCGTATTCCCCAAAACTTGCCAAAAATCGGGACTGAGCAGCAATCGCCAATAATTTCGCAATCCAATCCAGCGCATTCCTGCTCGTGTAAAGCTATCGGTCGTAAAGCTCAGAAAAAATAAATATGCAATGGGATACAGCACGAAAATTCCGAGCAAAATCAATGCAGGAGCAAGGAAAACCCAGGCTGCAACTGTATCTCGATCGAGCAGGCGTGAAAATCTGGAATCACTAGGAATTTTGGCGTTAAGGGGTAAACGCATAACGATCGAGCCAATGAATAGGACTACTTTAAGACAGAAGTTAGACAATGCAAAACATTGGCTGGATTCGCGCTGAGTGCGATGCTTTCAATCTTGAGTCTTATAGCTTATTTAACTCCGAGCACTAATCATATCAAGAGTTCTGGCTAAGTCTTCTAGGTTAATTTCAAATCCATTTGCCACCTGGTTGCCAACCACAAAACTATATTTGAGTCCTAGGCAATCTGCACATTCCTTATAGACGTTGTTAAATCGATAAGGAGGTTGCAGCGTTAAAATTACCCCGGATTCCCTCAGCGTGAATAATCCATGTGCCAATTGGCTCCCTTCAACTCCAACCACGATTTTCGCACCCAGAGTTTGGCGAACAATCTCAGTTGCAGAGGTTTTTTCAGGATCGACAATGATAAAACCTTGATTTCTGAGGAATTCTGCGATCTGATTCTCATTGACTAAGAGTCGCTGGACTCTAGGATTTCCGCGCAGCAACATGACTCCTTCAACCGTTTGATGGGAAGACAAGCTGCTGAACTTAGAGCGGATGTATTCATACCGTTCACGTTTATATTGATTTTGTCCAAAATCTTCAAAAATGGTCAATTCCTTAATTCTGGCTTTACTCACTGGAGTACTGTGAATGTTAAGAAGATGGCTATATTCCTGTTGATGATTCGTTAATTTTTGAGCGGTTCTGACCGCTTGTGCAAACTGTTGCGCTGCCAAGGTCAAGGTTAAATCATCTCTGACCCAATGACCAAAATATAGATTGCCGACAAAAGTACAGGCTAGGGCAGCTTCAGGAATATTTTCTAGTTCCCCTGATCTAAAAAAGGATTCCTTAGCGGTTGTGAGCGGATACTTCATTGCCCCTTTGTACATATACCCATCGTAAATTGTCACATCCTGCAATTGGTATACGATAGTCGCCGCATATTCCTTCACACCCTCTTGAACTCTTTGCAGTTCAGCAGTGTAAGTTGTGTCTTCTTGAACACCCGTCACCTTATGTAATTCCCCGTCTAAATAGATCGCTGAAGGAGAGAAAAACTTCTTTGAAGGAGAAAGAGTCCATTGCTTGACACACAGATCTTCGCAAGTCTTACGACCCGTTAGAAGACGCAATCCTCGTTGATTTAGAAGAGCTAGATTGAGCATTGTAATACTCCTTCCATGCACTGATGTACGGATGTAAATAATCACATCAAAATATCTCCGTATAGTATGCTCATATATTTGGATTCGGAACGAAAAAACTCGGTGGAAGACAAAACCGCCGTTTTAACGAAAAAATCACAGTCTCGAAAACTTCTAGATTGACTTCGCAATCCAATTCCTTTAAAACACTGCTTCTGTAGCTTTGGGTCGCGATGGATTTTCCGGTCGGAGTTGGTTACAGAAAGTACAATCTGGATGGCAAAGCCCGTTCAGAGGAAAATCTGCAACGGGAAGGCTATCGAGACCTCCGCAGATGGGGGCAGGCAACGGTTTAGGGAAAAAGAATGATGAAAACAATAGGCTGGATGAGTGGATTGATCGGTGTCGTTTTGATCTCGCAAAGTGTAATGGCTCTGCCGACCACAGAAGCTGTGCAACCTTCGTCGATCGCTGGACGCTGGCAAGGCACATTTAACGACAAATATCCGATGAGCTTTTTATTTTCCCCAGAAGGGAAGCTCGTTATGGTATTTGGAATGAATGGCGCTGAGCCGACTGTGCTTGCAGGCACGACCGTAAACTATAAAGTCGATGCAACGACAAAGCCGATGCATCTGGATATCACGATTCCGGATGCGAAAGAACCCGTTTTGACGATCGCGGATTTTCCTGATCCGCAAACGCTGCAGATTCAAATGAGCGATACGAATCCAGGAAAACCACGTCCGACAAAGTTCACCGATCAGACCAAAATGCAGAAAGTCAGCGATCGAGCGATCGAGCCGTTAGATGCTGCAAAATTTACTCAAGCTGCACAATCTTCTGAAGCAGAAGGACGCATCGTGATGCAGGCGTTAGCTCAATCCGCATTGTTCTCGACGGTTGAATCTGGCAAATTTCCAACGACATTAGAAGAATTGGGATTGCCGACGAACAATACTGCAAACTACCGCTATCAGCTTCAAACTCAGCCGAAGCAAATCACGATCATTGCTCGTCCTAAAAAAGCCAATCTCAAGAGCTATATCAGTGTGGTCGTCACAGGCACTGAGCGTAAAATTGATTTTGCAACGACTACGGTTTGTCAGTCTATTCGTCCATCCTTATTTGCTCCACCCCTTCCACGTCTGGGGTCTCCTTTTGCGCCAAATGATAGTCGAGCGGTCTGCGGCATTGGTTCAGAAGCGGTGAAGTTTTAAGAAATTGTTTCTAGATACGATCGCAACAACCACGGTAAACTGAGACGCTACTTTCCGAGATGGCTCTCATGGCTACGCTGATTTCTCCTGACCATTCTGAATTCCCACCGCACCCACGGCTGAAATTAGGCGTGATGGCTTCAGGCAGTGGGAGTAATTTTGAAGCGATCGCACAATCGATCCAAGATGGGCACTTGAATGCAGACATTCAAGTCGTGATTTATAACAATCCCGATGCCAAAGTTGCTGAACGTGCCAACCGATTCAGCGTTTCATCCGTTTTGCTGAATCATCGAGAATTCGACAGTCGAGAAGACCTCGATCAAGCGATCGTCAACACGTTGAAAGATCATCAAGTCGAATGGGTGATTATGGCAGGCTGGATGCGGATTGTTACGCCTGTATTGATCAATGCTTTTCCGAATCGGATTTTGAACATTCATCCGAGTTTGTTGCCGAGCTTTAAAGGAAATCGAGCGGTTCATCAAGCCCTAGAGGCAGAAGTTAAGATCACAGGCTGCACGGTTCATTTGGTGGTTCCAGAAGTCGATAGCGGCAAAATTATCATACAAGCCGCTGTTCCTGTACTCGAAGACGATACCGTCGAAGCATTGCAGGCTCGCATTCATGCACAGGAACATCAAATCTATCCTGCTGCAATTGCGATCGCTGCGATACAAGCTTCCCACTGATGCCCATTCTCATCAGTCTTAAGGATGATGTGAATGCCGTTTTGAGACGGCATGATATGAGCAGATTGAGAAGCTCATCGTCTAACACAAGGGCAGTCCAAACCGGGTAGGGACTGCTTTTTTATTGCCAATTTTTCAGAACGCTTTCCAAAGCCACCTAATTCAGGCACAATCTAGCGTTATTGCGTTATCAGTGCCGCGAATGGATGCGTTTTTTGCTCAATTGGCTCAATTAATTGTCAACGGAATCTCGGTTGGAAGTATTATCGCCCTGTCTGCGGTTGGTCTGACGCTGACGTATGGGATTCTGCGTTTATCGAATTTCGCACATGGCGATTTCATGACGATGGGAGCCTACTTCACGCTGTTATTGAATGCGTTCGGCATCAATATTTGGATTGCCATGATTCTTTCGTCGATCGCGACTGTTGGAGTCACCCTGATTTGCGAAAAGCTACTCTGGGAACCGATGCGACAGAAACGCGCCACAGCGACTACCTTGATTATTATTTCGATCGGGCTGGCGTTATTTATTCGCAACGGCATTATTTTGTTTTGGGGCGGTGGGAATCAACGATACAATCTTGCCGTGAATCCAGCCTTATCGTTTCTGGGAATTACGCTCTCGTTTAACCGGATATTAGTGATCTTATTAGCGATCGTTGCTATTGCCGGATTGCACTATCTGTTGCAAAACACCAAAATCGGCAAGGCAATGCGGGCAGTCGCGGATGATTTGGATTTAGCACGAGTGACGGGAATCAATGTTGATCAAGTCGTGATCTGGACTTGGGTGATTGCAGGCAGTATGACGGCATTGGGCGGAAGTATGTTGGGGCTGGTTGAGGCGGTGCGTCCGAATATGGGATGGTTCTTGATTTTGCCGTTGTTTGCGTCGGTGATTTTGGGGGGCATTGGCAATCCGTACGGTGCGATCGCGGGCGGTTTGGTGATTGGGATTGCTCAAGAAGTTGGTGCGGGAATTTCGGATTTGTTAACGCCTTGGGCTGGAAATCCGATCGTCGATGTGATCGTCAATACGCGCATTTTTACGGCTCAATACAAACTGGGATTTGCTTTGTTTATTATGGTGCTGGTGTTGTTGTTCCGTCCGCAGGGATTGTTCAAAGGTACGACCTAGTAATTTATTCTCTAGATTTGAGAAAATCTCAGCCGCACGGTTTTCAATGATTTGAATCGAGAAATTTGGGGACACTAGGCACAGTCTTCTCAATCTTTGAATATGCAATACCCTTTAGAACTAACGTTCAAATTCTGGTCGCTGACTCCTCAAATGACGATCGCTGACGCTCAAGGAAACCCCTATTTCTATGTGCGTCAGCAACTCTTCCGCCTCAAGGAAGTGATCAACGTCTTCGCTGATACCCAGCGATCGCAAGAACTCTTCACGATTAAAGCCGATCGAATTATCGATTTTTCAGCCCGCTATAACTTCTCAGATCCCAGCGGCATGGTCGTTGGAGCCGTCAAGCGTCGGGGATTGCGATCGATTTGGAAGGCGCATTTTGATGTGTTTGATGGTGATCAAATTGTGTTCACGATCGAAGAAGAAAATCCTTGGATTAAGGTGATCGACTCATTGTTGTCTGAGTTACCTTTCGGCAACTTTTTCACGGGTTACTTGTTCAACCCGACCTATCTTGTGAACCGTCCGGGTGCAGGAACGGTGATGAAATTATCTAAGCGCCCGACGTTCTGGTCGCGTAAATTTATCATTCATCAAGTCGATCAAATCAGCGATCGCGAACAGGCTCAAATTTTGTTGAGTTTGATGATGATGATTCTGTTAGAACGCAATCGCGGCTAACGCATGGCATAGTCTCGAAATCGATCGAGGTCTGCCTGAATGGTCGATTCCACAAAACGACCGACAAAGGGTGTATTCATCACCCGCGCGAGCAATTCAGGCACTGCATAGGAAATGGTCATTTTTACAATTGTACTGGTTGCGCGATCGTAAAATCGAATGGCTCCGCGATTGGGCAAACCATCGATCGATTCCCATTGAATAATTTGATTGGGAATTTGTTTGGTAATTTTCGACTTCCAGCTAAATTGCAATCCTGCGGTTGAGAGCGTCCAGCGTGAGAGTTCGGGCTGATTCTCTAAAACTTGCACCGAGGTAATCCAATTCATCCAATTGGGAAGCTGCTCTACATCTGCCCAAAGCTGCCAAACTCGGTCAATCGGCTGTTCGACTTCGACTTGAACCGTATGCTCTAACCATTCAGACATGTTAAAAAATCCAGCAATTGTGCCTATATAAGACAAAATATTAAGGCTGAATTGCAAGGATTGGGGTTATGGTTCAGAGTTTAATTGCGATCGCGACTTTCATGGCAGTGATTAGCGGCGTGATTTTTGGGGTGGCTCGATTTGAGAAATCGACCAAGCAAGAGGATGAGATCGAATTGATCACTCAACCAACTGTGAGTGAACCCAGTCCTCCAGAACCGCCTAAACCTGTGGTTTCAGAATCAGTGGAGCCTGAATCTGTCGTCTCTGAAGCTCCTGAAGAATCGATTCCTGAACCGAGTGTTCCAGAAGTGACGGAATCTCAGCCTGAATCAACTGTGGCTGAGGTGGCTGAGGAATCCGTGAATGAGCCAATTTCTGAGCCTGAATCGACTGTGGCTGAGGAATCCGTGAGTGAGCTAATTTCTGAACCCGTAGCGCCAGCGATCGACGTTGATAATGTGATCGAGCCGAGAGATGAAGTTGAAGACATCATTCTTCCTCCGGTGATTCAAGATCCGGTTCGGCAGGAGTTGCTTGAACCGAGAGCCGAAGTTGCTGAGGTGATGATTCCGCCGACGATTCAAGACCCGAAACGCCCGAATGATGGCAAGCTCGAAGATTTGACGCAAGAGATCCTGGCTTGGGGGCAATCGAAAGACCTGAAGCATCTGGCAAAACTCATGCAGTATGCGACGCATTCGGATGCGATCGTGCGGAGTCACGTTGCAACCTCGTTAGGTCGGATTGTCAGCGCTCATCCGATGCGGGGGGATGTTGAGCGATCGATTCCGGTGCTTGGTAAACTGACCAATGATTCTGATGTGAAAGTTCGGGTGTATGCGGTTCAATCGTTAGGAACGATTCGATCTCAGGAAGTTCTGCCGTATCTGGAACAAGCGTTGCGGAGTCCGTCAGGTAGTGTGACAAAAGCCGCCAACCGTGCCCTGCAAAACCTAAAATTGCAGTATGGCAAGCCTCCCTCGGTACAAGTTGCGCAGCAAATGTTAGAAAAAGTAAAAAAGCCAAGTAGAGTGTGATCCACTCGTGCTCCCAGGAGCCGAATTGATTGAAATCATTCAAAAACTAAGCCCCCCAGTCTTTAGAAAAACTAGGGGGCTTAATCGTTGCAAGAATTTTGAACTAAGCGCTAATCGTTGCAGCTTCTTGCTTGTACATCATCTCCCGCACTTTCACCATTCCAGCGACGAGTTGATCCATCTCCTCGCGAGTATGCAGCGCATTCACGGTAATCCGAATTCTTGGCTTCGCAATAAACCAGATCGGAGACACCCAAATTCCCAAATCGAGCAACTCCCGCGCATACATCTTCGGATTCATCTCAGGCGGAAGCAAGACTGGAACCACATTCGTTTCCCCGATCGCTTCAAATCCCTGAGCCGCCAAGCGCGATCGCAAATACCGCGTGCTTTCTTGCAACCGCGAAACCAACTCAGGCTCCTTCTGGACTTCCCGGAAACTCTGCAACGCAGCAGCCGTCAAAGGTGGAGCCAAAGAACAAGTCCCGATCGAAGTCGGCGAACAGTTCATCAACGGCTTCAACTCCGCCACATGCGTACTGATTGCCGCTCCTACTGAAGCGCCGAATTTTGCAAACGTCGAGAGAATTAACGGATTAATCCCGCGATCGATCGCATCTTGTGGCTTCAAGCCAAAATGCTCATAAATTCCGCGTCCTGTCTTACCGAGCGCGCCTGTTGCGTGCGCTTCGTCCATCAGCAGCGTACTATCGGGATAATTCGACAAAATCTCGATCATCTCTGGCAATGGAGCAATATCGCCATCCATTGAAAATACTGCATCCGACACGACCATAATGCGATCGCCCGGTTGAGCATAGCGCTTTAACTTGCGCGCCAAATCTTCCATATCGCAATGGCGAAACGCCTTCACTCGAACTCTAGGACTATAGCCGAAAAGTTTCCCAGAGCGAGTTCCCGCATGAGCCAGAGCGGACACGATACAGCCGTGATTCAGCACATCGGTCATGATCAGAGTTTCACGAGTATGTTCAAACCCTGGAACCGGAATCGCTAAATGGCAAAACGCATCCATCAACGCTTGCATTCCCATCCAAGCATTCAGAAAAAGCTGCGTATGAGGCAAATGCTTAAATTTCGAGACCTCATCTTCAAGCTGGCGGTGCAAATCGATGCGACCACTCAACACCGAAGTTGAACTGTTTGACGTGCCGTATTGAAAAATCGAATCGATCGCAGCCTGCTTCACCGCTTCATTTTGAGTCAAGCCCAGCACATCGTTCGTGCAAAACGTTAGAACTGTGCGTCGTTTCCCGGTTTCAGCCTCCTCAATTTCCACCATGTTTCCCTGGCGTTGATGACAGAGATACTCATCCGGGTCGAGTTCACTTTCATACCAACGCCGCACATATTCCTTAACAACTTGCACAGTTTACTCCTCTCACCTGCATGACGTTCGCAATTTGCTTCTGACTCAACAGTATATTTGCCTATGATGAATTTCGCTCATAAATCAGGCGCAATTCTGATTGGCATGTCTCAAATTATTAAGACGTGATAACAGCTTATCAGGACTCATAGAAATCCAAAAAAAACAGCGATCGCAATTCAGTGTGCGATCGCCGTTTCTGAGGAAGTCAATCCCCTAGATTTCTGCGACTGCCCGTTCTACGAGACGGCGTGCAAGAGTTTGCGTTCCCGTGTGGGTGTAGTATTTCACGGCAACATCGAGAAATGCGCCCACATAGTCGAGTTTGTCAGCAGAAACGTCTACAACCCCCCGAACGCGATCAAGTAGGGTTTGCTGGCTCAAATTGCGGGAAGAGACAAAATCGCCCATCCAACCTTTCACCGAATCAAAACTCTGTCCAATAAATCCCAGTTTGCCAGCCGCATCATTGCCAGGGATCAAAGATTGGACGCTGCTGAAGGATTGATTCTTCTCCAATTCTTGAGGGGTGGTATTGCTAATCGTAGACAGCCCCTTCTGGATAAAATCGCCCCCTAAAGGAATCAATCCGTCAAAGCTGACTAATGCCGCCATCCGCATCAGCGATTCGCCGCTGTAGTCTCCTAAAGACGCGAGAAAATCTCCAATGCTGTCGCCTGGAATTCCATTAATTTGGCAGAAGGCAACGAGTTCGACGACAAGTTTGACGCAGAGGTCGATGCTTTGAGCCTTTTCGGGTTTCGGGGTGAGATTGCTCAAAAAACCCAAGAAAGAGATATCTTGACCGACTTTATTTGCCAGCGCTGCCGCTCCTAGCGCACCTGCGGCATTATCGACTGTTTGGTAAAGCCACATTGCCCGCTGATAGCCTTGGGATTCGTCGTTGTAGAGATACACAGCGCGTTCCCCGATCGCTTGAATCATGCTCTCGTCGGTTTCGCCTGTGACAACGCGAATGGTATTGGTGAACCCAGTGAGATTCTGCCATTGTCCAGGAACGAGAAAGTCCAGTGCATGTAAAGCCTTGACCGTCGTGCCCCCGGTGGGAAGTTCGTCTACCAGTTCAAAAATCGGTTTACTCATAAACAACCTATGATGAAAATTTCAGAAGCAAGGCTCGTTTTAGCTTTTTAGCTGAGAGAGTCCTTTGAGATCGAATTTCGAGATCCACTGTTCGCGATCGGCTTTCGTAAAGGCAGGATCACGCGATAGCACTTTAACTTGATACTTGCCAACCAAGACTCCCGTTTGGGTATTTCCCATCGTCATGGCGGGGAAGCCGTTAATCTTCTCAGTTGTGTTTTGATACTTTGCTGCTGCTGCTGGCAGGCTGGAAGTATCCGAGATCGACAACATTGCTAGATCCTTGCCGTCTTTCTTCAATTTGGCTTCAGCAAATCCTTTTTTCTCTTGGGTATAAACCCGTTCATATCCTGCACCCGGTTTCGGGAAATACTTGTTAAATTGGCTGCCTTGGGTTGCATCTTTCTTGACTGCAACGACACCGGGTTGGTTACTTTCCTTCTGGGCTTCTGCAAAACGAGAAGGTTCTTTTGCTGTGCAGCCGCTAATGAATAAGGCGATCGCTAACATCATGGCGACGATCCCACGCCGCCAATTTGTGAAAGTCAATGCTTGGTGTCTCATATGGAGTGTTGGAAAATGGACTATACGATCGATTTACGCTGTTGCCTATTTTGTTGCAACCGACCCAAGTTAGAGATGGCTACGATCGCTACAAAATTCAGAGGCTCCTTGTTAATGTAGAAGGATTTAAATCGAATTTCACGCGATCGCAGTACTTTGCAATGAAAGGAGAAAATTGTTATTGATCGGTGTTCCGATAGCGATCGTACTGCTTCACAATCAATCTCTGAATGGCAATAATCGCGGGATTCACTTCAACATAGCGGCGCTGAGGATCTTTGAGATAGTTTTCCTGCTCGGATTCGATCATTTCAATATCTTGATGCAGGAATGGCAAGAACAATAGATGTAAGATTAGCGGCTGCAATGCTCGACGGAGTGGATTGAGCAACCAGGTTGGTATCGGAAGTCGCAAAAAGAACAATGCAAATGATCGACTCTCGGTTCGGGAGATGGGCAGTCGCATCAAGTAGAGTGAGGAGACGTTTTCGAGTTTATTAATGTAATTTGGATACTGATAATCGATCGAAATTGTCTTGGTTGTAATGCCGCCATCTTTGCTAAATCCAAGTAGCTTTGTGAGAAACCCGCGATAAGAAACCCGGTACTCCGCAAGGATCGATTCTTCAGTTTCGCCAAGCTTGATCAGGACAGGATCAAACCAGCCTTGTAAATTTTGATGGAGGTAGCCATGAAAGACATCCATCGTGTTTTCGTTGCAAATCGAGAAGTGGGCTTTGAACGCAGCCCCAAGCGGAATCATCAGACAATTCGGATCGTCGTATTCAGGGATTTGAGGAGGGGACTGGGTTGCAGCTAAAGCGCGATCGCCGGGGAAAATCCAAATCAAGCCATATTTTTCCTGAACGGCAAAGGGTTTCATCTGAGCGCAGGGAAGCTTTTGCCCTTGATTCCAGTAGGGAATTCCAACACATTCGCCTTGTCCGTTGAATTCCCAGCCGTGGTAGCCACAGACGATCGCATCGCCTTGCACTTTGCCTTTATCCATCGCAACGCCTTTGTGGGGACAGACATTTTCGACGGCTTGCACTTGGTTTTGAGAATCACGATACAGCGCGATCGATTGATTCCAAATGCGGATCGGTAAAATTTTTCCGACTCTCAAATCATGCGCCCAGGAGACGGCGTACCAATAATTTGGGTTAATTCCAACTTCGCGAACTCGATTTTGGATGGTCTGACCCTGTAATGATGTGGAAAGTGTATTTGCCAGTTCGAGCATCACTTAATTCTTCCTCTGGAATCCGTGTGACTCATCCTAGCAACAAAAAAAGGGGCAGACCTTCCCCCTTAACTTCAAGTTGAGAATTACTGTCCTCAAGTACCGCGCGCCAGAATACGGATGAGAATATTCGCAGCGATCGCGACTGACCAAATGATCATGATGTTTTTGAGGTTGTGGCGATCGACGTTCTGCCAGCCCCAAATGAATGTATAAATCCCGCAAATAATCCCGAAGATTCCCCAACCCACACCCTTATCAGGAAAGAGTTTGATCAGAACAAGAATCAAACACACCAAACTTGTAATCGACGCAACAATGGCAATTAGCCCGATTAAAGGTTCCATTCACACGCTCCTCAAGCAAACTATTTAGTAATAAAACCATATAAGTGCTAACTTGACCGTGTTGTTTAAACTACTTCATCATCGCCGAGAGAAATTTGATGTAGTTTCAGAGCGTATGTTGCTGTATGTCTAATTTGTTACATAACGAGCTGATAAAGTGCGTCTCTAGAAAACAACAATCGAGCTAACCAATAGCCTAAGAAACTCCCTGCTAATAGAATCGTCAAACGATGCCGATAGTCTAATTGCTCCAAGAGTTGAACGAGTGTTGAGCGTTTTGAGTGAGGTAACACGATCGCACTGATTATCAATCCGCCACTGAGCAACACGATCGGTGCAAACGCATGAATTTCTAGCGCATGATGAACGTGTCCCTGCATCAGCGCGATCGTTGCGCGAGACAATCCACATCCCGGACAAGGCACCCCTAACCCATGTCGAATCGGACATTGCCAACTCGGTAGTCCCAATGTGATCAAACCTAAGTGCAGTACTCCGAATCCCATTAAACCGAGACAGATTTTTCGCGATCGCACCAATGCAGCAAACATAACTCAAATGGCTGTAGGTACTACAATATAGCCCGATTCTCGATCGCCCAAAACTAAATTCTTTTCAGTTCCCCAATACCACCAATACGCAGCAACATAAGCACAGATCAAACTATCCAGTTGGTCTTCTAATGCTTTGAGATCAGTGCCTTTAGTTGGAATTTCAGGCAGCGTTGTAATGTTTAATCGCGGTTCTATATTCGGTAATTTATCTAAGATCAATTGTCTGAATTTTGCTAATCCCAGTTTGCGATCGGAGATCGCTCCTTTTTTGTATTTCAGAATCTGATTTAACCCAAACAAATGAACCATAGCTGGATGCGGAAACACTTCGATCTGATAGCGTCCGGGCACTTGAGCTTTAATCGTTGGCGCATGTTCAAATCCGCGCGCTTCTAAACTTAGACCGACTTCTAAAGTGCGATCGACAAATGCTAAACCTAAATTCGCCGGATAAGCTCCCGCATGATATTTGCCAAAATACTTGTGCGTTAAGCGATCGGGAACGCGGCTCCCGGTTTGATTTGGAATCAGGGTGGGAGCATCAACTGCAACAATTCCATCAGTCGGACAATAGCGATCGAGCCAATCGAAAATATCAGCGATCGTAGTTTCCCGACGCAGATCACACACAACCAATTCCTGATTGACAAATTCCAAGCAGCACAAACCGCTCGGATTTGCACTCCAGGCTAAATCAATCCCCAAACATCTCACAAAAAACTACCGATGTTCTTCCGTTCTCAATCTTTCGATTTCCGCCCGAATCGCGGCTAACTGTGCGGTTAGCTCTTGTAATTCAAGTTGAACTTCAGGTGATGCAGGTTTAACCTCGGTTGCGGTTGTGGGCACTGTTGTCGATGCAGAACTCATTTCACTGCGTTTTTGAGCAATGAAATTATCAACATAGTTCCGAGCTTCGATCTCGGTCACTTCCCCTTTCTCTGCCCATTCCTGCGTCAGTTCTTCTAGATCAGTCTTGAGTTTCGTTAAATTTGCTTCCCGTCTTTGAGGATCTTGCAGGATTTCGACGAGTGAAGCGGTTGCGCCAAGCGTCACTCGAAAACTTTTTTGTAATAGCCGAACAACAGTATCAGTCGTCATAGATATCTTGTAATTCAGTGATTTGATCTTACTGTAATCGTTCTAGAGTCGGGTTAAATATTCACGATCGCACAGTCTTAATTAAGAGGATCGGCGTAGTTCATTGGGGGGACGAAAACGTGCGAATTCTTGCTTAGGGTATGAAGCGAAGTGTTCAAAATTACTAACAATGAAACCATCTCTTAAGTTTCTAACGGCTGGCATCCTCAGTTTTAGTTTCGGTATTGCCTTACCTTCATTAGCGCAAAGCGATTTCACTCCTAGCCCTGCGAATACACCAGCGAACGCTCCCCAATCTCCTCCTCCCGCCAATCGCGATACAGGTGTTCCGCCAGTTCAAACTGCCCCGAACAGCGAAACGACTCCCTCCAACGATCGCGAAAGTGCTCCTAACACTTCCCCAAATCAGAATCTTCCGGGCGATCAAAATCAAAGTGTTCCCGGTGTCGTCACTCCTGCAAATCGACCCACGGGTGAATCCTCGCCGACAGGTAACACTGGAACGAATTCCTCTGCTTTCTCAGGTTCAGAAAATCAGTCGATCGATCAAATTGTCCGTACCAATCGCTCATTTGAATTGTTCAATGCGCTCTTACGGGTGGCAGAATCCCAAGGAACGTTCGCTGGACAATTTGCAGGAAGTTCTGACTACACGGTATTTGCTCCGACGGATGAAGCATTAGCAGCAATTCCGGCTGAAACTTTTAAGGCGTTAGTCCAACCCGAAAATCGGGCTGTGTTAGCGCAAGTGCTGGAAAATCACGTCGTGCGAGGGAAAGTTTCATCGAGTGATTTAGCGACAAAACAAGTGCGATCGCTTGCAGGCAATCCGCTGACGGCTCAAGGTGGTGCAGGCGCTTTGACCGTTGGGAATGCTCGTGTGCTTGGAGCAGATATCTCGGCTGAAAACGGGACGATTCATGCCGTTGATCAACTGATTCTGACTCCTGACTTGCAATCGAGATTGGCGAATTTAGCGCCACGAGCTTCGGCTAATCCAGGGGTTCGATAAATTACATTCATTTGTAATTGCTAAAATCTCTTCCCTGAATCTCCTAGATATCGGAGCTTCAGGGAGAACAAGTCGATCGCATTCGAGTGAGCAAACAGAATTCACTCTCACGATCGAGTTCTCTGGGTCTCGCCTCTGACACAATACTAATCGAATAGATTTAGAGCGAGAAATTATGCTTCCTTCGTGGTTAGTCATTGGTGGGGTCACATTTTTGATTGCGTTAGGGAGCAGCTTTCTCCGCCCCAAAGATGTCAAATGGTTCAATCGCTTACAGCGTCCAAGATGGCTGACCTTTGAAAAAGCAATTCCGTTAATCTGGACAATTGTATTTATCTGTGGCGCATGGTCAGCCTACATTGTTTGGGAAATGACCCAAAGCTGGCAGACCATGGCACTTTATATTCTGGTTGAAGCTGTAATCGTTGCCTATTCTCCTGTCTTGTTGTGGACTCATAGTTTGCGAAACGGCACGATCATAGGTGGACTTGGATTTCTGCTCGGCTTATTCCTTGCGGTTCTGGTTTTCCCAGTTTCAACTACTGCCGGGCTTTTACTGCTGCCATACTTAATCTGGAGTCCGATCGGAACGTACACTACTTGGGAAATGGGAAAACTCAACCCCGAATCGTTTTAAATCATTCGTAACGTTAAGATGAGAGTGATATTGTTGCCTCAGTGCCCATGAACCGCCAAGATCCCTACGTTGACTCAGCCCTTGGTCTCGTTTCGACCCAAAGCTTCCCCGCGATCGTGGGTACGGCTGACATGATGTTAAAGTCTTCCGGGGTGACGCTTGTCGGTTACGAAATGATTGGTGGTGGCTACTGTACTGCTGTGGTTCGCGGGGGAATCTCCGATGTACGACTTGCCGTTGAAGTCGGAGCCGATTTGGTGGAGCAATTTGGCATGAAGGTTTCGACGATCGTCATTCCTCGCCCGATGCCAAATTTAGATGCAGTTTTACCGATCGGCAGCAAACTCGCAGCGATGATCGGCAATCAAGGCACAAGCCAATTTCGCAACATGGCGGTCGGATTGCTTGAAACCCGTGGTTTTCCAGCGATGGTAGCCGCAGCTGATGCAATGCTGAAATCGGCAGATGTGACGTTGACTGCATATCACACGATCGGAGATGGTCTGTGTACTGCGATCGTGCGTGGAACGGTTGCAAATGTCGCGATGGCAGTTGATGTTGGAATGCAAGAAGCGGAGCGAGTTGGAGAACTGCATTCTGTCATGGTGATTCCGCGTGCGTTAGACGATTTAGATCAAACTTTACCGATCGCGTCTTGTTGGGTCGAAGAACTCAAACCGCTACAGATTCCGATTACGGTCAAAGAAGTCGAGAAACCGTTGGTCGCGTTGCCTGAACTCGCGAAACCTGAGCCGTTAGAGTTGCCTGCTCAAGTTGAAAAAGCATTACCGGAAGCACAAGCGGCGGAGTTTGAACTAGCGATCGAGGAAAAAGAAGCCCTTGAACTCACGCAACCCGAAGCCCCACTTGAGAAGTTAGAACTGCCTGAACCTGAATCTCCTCCTGAAAACCAAGAGGAAAGCTAGTGTGAGAATACGGATGCAATAACGCTCGATTAAATATTCCTACATAAATGATTTAGCCAGGTTTCTTCCTAGAAAGAGCCAGTCGAACCAGAAGATCGAATGCAGAGCAACGATCGAGCAAAACACCAATTGATAAGAAGTTTTACGAGTTTTATGTCGAAAAACTTGCTGCGCGACTAGTGCCCCAATCCAGCCGCCAAACAATTCGGACAGATGCAACTGAGCCTCTGGAATTCTCCACGCTTTTGAGACAGCGCGATTTTTATCTTCGCGGTACAGCAGAAATGTCAGAATTCCAAGCGCTATGTAAGCTAACGCTGGAAACGCATTGCGAGTTCTGAACATAAAATCGAACGCTCCCCACATTGGCAGAATCGAGAGCAAAGCGGGTGCAGGTGAAAATGAACTTTGGTATTTAGGTGCTTTTTTTGACACGACCGGAGATTGGATTGGAGGTTTCGGTCTATCTGTCTCGAACCAAGCGTTAGAGGCGCGTAATCTTCCTTGTTCGTCTCGTTCAAGATGAAAGTAAATTACATCTCCAACTTGAGGACGGTAAGAACTTTCTCGAATTGCTGTGATGTGTAGAAAGATCCGTCGCTTACCCACACTGGATTCAATAAAGCCAAATCCTCGATCGTCTTTCCAAGTCCTCAAAATCCCTCTCTGCATAAATAAATTCAGTCTTTTTAGAGTTCAGTTGCTTAGTCTGCCCAATCTGACTCGGTCAAGAAAACTTGAGCTTACAGCATCAAAACTTCAGCTTTAGGGAACTCTGGAAGAAGTCTACGGATCGGTTCGACCGTTTTGCTCTTTCAGATTGCGTAGGTTCATTGAGTGCTCAATTCAATGTGCCTGTTATAAGTCCCTTTAACTGAATCCTGCACCGACTATGACTTCCCTTTCTTCGCATCTGCCCGACCAGCCCCGTTCACTGCAAAAAGATCCTCAGACCATCACAATCTCGGTCAATTCTCCAAAACTCGACTCTAGTCTTGCAGTCACTTCGGGAGGCGGACTTGCGCCGAAAGGTAAATTCTCGTCTTTTCTTGCTCCTCTCACCCAGGATAAATTCAAAGAAGTTGTTCACGAAGTCGAACACAAATTAAAAATCGTCAATCAAACCCTCTCCATGCTTGATGCGCAAGGGTTCGACGCGATTTTAGAAGAAATGCTCAATTCGATCACAGCGAAAACGGGAGAACTGCTCAACGCCGATCGCACTACGATCTATCTTCTCGACGAGGAGAAAAATGAGCTTCATACCACCGTGAATGAAGGATCAGGACGCTCGTATGAAATCCGCTTTCCCGCCGATCAAGGCATTGCTGGAGAAGTTGCAACGTTCAAACGTCCCGTCAATATCCCTTACGACTTTTTCGACGATCCCCGCTCCACGCAAGCCAAAATTCAATACAACAAAACTGGCTATCGCACCTACACAATGCTGACAATGCCCTTGCTCGGCGAGCAGGGAAACCTCGTTGCAGTCGTGCAATTGATTAATAAACTCCGTCCAAAATGCGATCGCACACTTCCCCTTGACGAAATCATTGCTCTAGAAGGTTTCACCACCTATGACGAAGAAGTTTTCCGAGAATTCGCTCCATCGATTCGGCTAATTCTGGAATCTTCGCGATCGTTCTATCTCGCCACCCAAAAACAACGCGCAGCAAATGCCCTGATCAAAGCGACTCAATCTCTCAGCCAAAGTAGCTTAGACCTTGATGACACTTTGAAACGAGTCATGGACGAAGCGAAAGCGCTCATGAATGCCGATCGCAGTACTTTGTGGTTAATCGATCGCGATCGCAATGAAATTTGGACACGCATTCCCACTGCTGACGGAGCCATGAAAGAATTGCGCTTACCGATCGGCGTTGGATTTGCTGGACAAGTTGCGGCATCCGGTGAAGTCATCAACATTCCGTTTGATTTATACAATCGAGAAGGCGCTGAGACGGCTAAGAAAACGGATCAAGCGAACGGATATCGAACCTGTAGCCTGCTCTGTATGCCCGTTCGCAACGCAGACGGAGAATTAATTGGAGTCACGCAGCTCGTCAATAAAACGAAGAAAGGCGAATTCCCGCCTTACAGCCCCGAAGATTTTCCTCAAGCTCCAGAGCGTTGGAGAGCGAGCTTCAACCGCAGCGACCAGGAATTCATGGAAACCTTCAACATTCAGGCAGGGGTTGCCCTACAGAATGCCAAACTGTTTGAAACAGTGAAGCAGCAAGAGCAAATGCAGCGAGACATTTTGAGATCGCTGACCAATGGCGTAATTTCAACCGACAAAGAAGGAAATATCATCGCGGCAAATGACAGCGCCAAGAAACTCCTGGGATTAGAGCAAGAAGACGCGATCGAAGGACAAGCAATTACGAAGTTAATCAAACTCGAAAAAGGTAGTTTCTATCATTGGTTTAATCAATCGATCAGTGCTCGCAGTCGAGAGCAGTACTATCCCGATCAGACCTTGCAGCCGATTCGAGGCGAAGAGCAGCATAGTATTAACTTGTCGATTAATACGATCGCAGATGCGACCGATGCTCAGCGAGTCTCCGGTGCGCTGATTGTGATGGATGACATTAGCGATGAAAAGCGGCTGAAAAGTACGATGTATCGCTACATGACTCAGGAACTCGCAGAACAGCTTTTAGAAAATCCTGATGCTGCAAAAATGGGCGGCGATCGCAAAGATGTCTCGGTTCTGTTTTCAGACATTCGCAGCTATACAACCTTGACCGAAACGCTCAAAGCAGAAGAAGTGGTCGAAATGCTCAATCAGTATTTCGAGTCAATGGTTGAAGCCGTGTTCATGCACAAAGGCATTCTCGATAAATATATTGGCGATGCAATCATGGCGGTGTTTGGCTCGCCTTTGCCTTTGGATGACCACGAATGGATGGCAGTTCAAACCGCATTAGAAATGCGCCAGCGATTAGCCGCATTCAATAAATTGCGGCATGGTCGCAATGAACAAACGATCGATATCGGCATTGGTATCAACTCTGACACCGTGATTAGTGGCAACATCGGATGCAGTAAGCGGATGGAATTTACTGCGATCGGCGACGGTGTGAACCTCGGTTCGCGGCTCGAAGGTGCAAGTAAAATCTATGGAACCGATATTGTAATTAGTGAGAGCACCTATCGTCCTTGTGCCGATCGCGTTTGGGCAAGAGAACTCGACTTTATTAAAGTCAAAGGCAAAAACAAACCTGTTGCAGTCTACGAACTCGTTGGGCTGAAGTCTGACCAGATTTCAGATGAGAAAAAGCGAGTGATTGAGCATTATCACTTGGCACGAAAGCATTACTTGGATCGCAAATTCGCCTTTGCCGTTGCTGAGTTTGCTTCTGTTCTGGAAATCGACAAACAGGATAAAGCAGCATTACTGCACATGAAGCGGTGTGAACATTGGCTGACAACTCCCCCTCCGGAACAGTGGGATGGGTCTTGGTCACTGACTGAGAAGTAGACCTGCATCTCAAAATAAAAGTTTTGTATAGCAGTTACACTCTCCTAAGAGCGATGCTATTCTGAACCCAGGCATCAGCGCGTCGTCTACTCAGGTCATGCGATTTTCTGGTCGTAAGAGCTATAGTGGCGGTATCAGAGGCATGTACTTCATGTACCTGAGGATCGAACAATCCTCTAGTGTTTCACAATCGTTTTTTTGCAGCTCATCAACCCCCAGTTTACTTATGTCTTCTTCTAACTCAAACGGTCACCCTGCTTCCATCGCGATCACTTCTGACGATGAGCAGATATCAGGTGTGACGACTAGCCCAGCGAGTCGAGAAGCGCTGATTCCGAACAATCTCAGCAGCAACAAGCGAGCAATTATCGAGCGGTTAATCGAACTTCATCAGCACAACGCAAATCGACGTTAAGCTTTTTATTCCAGAGGACTGAGGAGTAATCCGGAATTGCGATCGTGCCGTACATGTGCGATCGTAAAATTTATACTACAATGTAATTCCTAACGTCTGCTGATATCAGGATTGTTTCTATCTTCGCTGAGACCGACAATCCTCTCAAATTGTCATTCGGTTCTTACGAAATTCGTAAAGGCTGTTTTGTATTCCTAACTGGGCAACGTCCAGATGTCCCCACATGGTCTCAGTTAGGCAAGGCATATATGATGACCAAAGATCACTCGCTTCAACTTCTTCTGAATTTAATCGAGCAAGTTAAGACCGCTGATACCGACGACTTTTTTGATTTAGCACAGATCGCTGGATTGAACCCGCTGCAAGACTTTTCGGAAGCAGACTTAAGCGGGATTGATCTGCGATCGAAAAACATGACAAATGCAGATTTAATCGAAGCGACGCTCATTGGTGCAAACCTGATCAGCGCAGACTTTACGGACGCTCGACTGATCAGCAGTAAACTGAGTCAAGCTAACCTGACTGACGCAACGCTCACGGGTGCATCTCTGATCAACGCCGATTTATCTGGCGCGATTTTAGTGAATGCGACGTTAGATAATGCAAATCTAACAGGTGCAATCTTGACGCAAGCAAAATTAAGTTTTGCAGATGTGCGTCGATCGACGTTGACGAGCGCTGATTTAACTGCAACAAAACTCAGCGAAACGAATTTAAGCTATGCAACGTTGCGGCGGGCACATCTGACCAATTCAGATTTGAGCGGTGCAAGTCTGTATGGTGCAGATCTGAGTGGTGCAGATTTGCGGGGTGCTGTACTTGCAGATACCAATCTGATTGGTGCAAATGTAGAGCGGACTCGATTTAACGAGCCTCGCTGGTTTTCTAGAGAAATGAAGCGAGATTTGACTCAAAGAGGTGCAATCTTTGAGGTATAGCCAGGCCAGGCGTTTACCGCGACAAATCTGATAAGGGATAGGGAGTAGGGAGAACCCAAACTGAGATTGCTCCCTATCTCCCTATTTCTCCCATTCCTTCACACCCCACACCCCACATTCCACGCCCTTGACTAGCCGAAATTTTCTCTCAGTCATCAAGTTCTATCGATCGACAGAGACAGAATCGCGCCATATTTTCCAAGATGAAGCGCGATTCATTGGCGAAAATCTTTATGACAGTTGCAAATTCGGCATCCGTTTCTAGTCCTTTGAGTTCGGAAGAACTGCATAAAATCAATGCTTATTGGTCTGCTGCCAACTATCTTTCAGTTGGACAAATTTATCTCAGAGATAATCCTTTACTCAAACAACCTTTAAAGATTGAACATATTAAGCCCCGACTGCTTGGACACTGGGGAACAACGCCGGGTTTGAATTTTATCTATGCTCATTTCAATCGCTTGATTTGTCGCTACGACCTCAATTGCATTTACATTGCGGGTCCAGGACATGGGGGGCCTGGGATGGTTGCCAATACATATCTTGAAGGAAGCTACAGCGAATTTTATCCTCACATCACTCAAGATGCAGAAGGCATGGATAAGCTGTTTACGCAATTCTCCTACCCTGGTGGAATTCCTAGTCACGCTGCACCCGAAACGCCTGGGTCAATTCATGAAGGCGGAGAATTGGGATATTCGATCGCTCATGCTTACGGTGCAGCTTTCGACAATCCTGATTTATTGGTCTGCTGCGTGGTTGGCGACGGAGAAGCTGAAACAGGCGCATTAGCGACCAGTTGGCATTCTAATAAATTCTTGAACCCAGCCCGTGATGGTGCAGTGTTGCCGATTCTGCATCTCAACGGCTACAAGATTTCAAATCCGACTGTTTTAGCGCGGCTTAGCGATCGAGAATTAGAACATCTCTTTATCGGCTATGGCTACAAGCCTTATTTTGTCGAAGGTGACGATCCAGACACGATGCATCAATTGATGGCGGCGACCTTGGATGAAATTGTGCAGGAAATTCAAGGCATTCAACGCGAAGCCAGAACGCATGGATTCAAAGAGCGTTCTCAGTTTCCGATGATGATTTTGAGAACGCCAAAAGGATGGACAGGACCTAAAATCGTCGATGGCGTGCAAGTTGCGAATACGTACCGCGCGCATCAAGTTCCGCTTGCCGAAATGGCAAGTAAGCCGGATCACCTCCGCATGTTGGAAGAATGGATGCGAAGTTATAAACCTGAAGAATTATTTGATGAAACGGGTCGGCTCATTCCAGAATTGGCAGAACTAGCTCCCAAGGGCGATCGCCGAATGGGTGCAAATCCCCATGCGAATGGTGGATTACTGCTCAGAGATTTGAACCTGCCCAAATTTGAAAAATATGCTGTTCCAGTCGATGCACCTGGACAGGTCGAAACGGAATCCACACGAGTTTTAGGCAAGTTTCTCAGAGATGTAATGGTGCAAAACCAAGCCAACCAGAATTTCCGCGTGTTTTCGCCCGATGAGAATAATTCCAATCGATTGAATGCGGTTTTAGAAGCCACCGATCGCGTCTTCACAGGCGAGATTCTGCCGAACGATGATCACATTGCGATCGATGGTCGAGTGATGGAAATCTTAAGCGAACATCTTTGCCAAGGCTGGCTCGAAGGCTATTTGCTCACGGGTCGTCATGGCTTTTTCTCATGCTATGAGGCATTTATTCACATCGTTGATTCGATGTTTAATCAACATGCGAAATGGCTAGAAGCTTGCCGTCATATTGTTTGGAGAAGACCAATTGCATCGCTGAATTATTTACTCACGTCTCATGTCTGGCGACAAGACCACAACGGATTTACTCACCAAGATCCAGGCTTTATCGATGTGGTCATGAACAAAAAGCCAACGGTGACGCGGGTTTATCTTCCACCCGATGCGAATACCTTGTTATCGGTCGCGGATCATTGCCTGAGAAGCCGCCATTACGTCAATGTGATCGTGGCTGGTAAACAGCCTCAGTTGCAATGGTTAGATATGGAAAGAGCGATCGCACATTGCACCGCAGGACTCGGAATTTGGGATTGGGCAAGTAACGATCGCGGGTTTGAACCAGATGTAGTTCTGGCAAGTGCGGGCGATGTCCCAACCTTGGAAGCTTTAGCGGCAGTCGATTTTCTCCGCGCTCATTTTCCAGACTTGAAGATTCGATTTGTGAATGTCGTCGATTTGATGACCCTGCAACCGCAATCTGAGCATCCGCATGGTTTATCCGATCGCGATTTTGATTCAATTTTCACAACGAATAAGCCTGTTATCTTTGCCTTTCATGGCTATCCGTGGTTAGTTCACCGACTCACCTATCGTCGAACGAATCACCATAATATCCATGTGCGGGGATACAAAGAAGAAGGCACGACGACCACCCCATTTGATATGGTTGTCCTGAACGATTTGGATCGATTTCATTTAGCGCAAGATGTCATCGATCGAGTTCCAAAACTCACGAATGTCGGCGGATATGTAAAGCAGATCGCACGCGATAAATTGACGAAACATAAGCGTTATATCGTCGAACACGGTCGTGATATGCCAGAAGTTGAGGATTGGAAGTGGCAGTACTATAGCGGCTCAAATGCCGAGAAGAAGGTGATTCCTCAAACAGATGGAAATTCACCGATTCAGCAAGCGGAAGATTTAGCGCGATCGGCGTATTAGTCAAGAATTGAAGAGTGGAATGAGGATGGAATCTCTCTCCTACTCATCGACAATTTTGAAAAGTGGGAGAATGGGGAGTAAACCAGACTCAGATTGCTCCCTATTCCCCCACTCCCCCATCAAAGCGACTGTGATCAAGACAACTCTGCTCTTTCACTGCTCATCCCGGAGATGTCGCTTCTCCCCAATCCGAAAATCCTCCTTGCATACTCACAACAAAAAATTCAACCTGAAGATGACTCAATGCAATGCAATCGCCATCGGACAGGGTGCGGCGTTCGAGTACAGGTAATCTTTGCCCCTTTAAAAACGTCCCATTACTGCTGCCGACATCCATGATGTAAAACCCTTCTGGCTGATGTCCAATCACGGCATGACAGCGCGAAATCGAGGGCTGTGACAGCGAAATTGCACAATTTCGGCTTCTGCCGATCAACCAAGTCGAAGCGATCGCTGTTAACTGTACTTGGTCTGAATCTACTAAATTTGTCGTCAGAAATGCCGAACGTCCAGTCGTGACCGCCTGAATGTAATAAGCTGTGGCACAGCGCTTTGGAGCTTCTAAAATCGGCTCAACCAATGTGGAAATTTTATCGATGTCGTGCCCACAATCCAGTAAAAGCGATCGCGAAAGAGCGGGATAGGTTTTCAAGAATTGGAGCGCACGATCGCCACTATTGCTTGATGGCGGCAGGTTTAACATAACAAGTGTCCGGGCAAAACCGTTTAACGACAGGATTGAGGAAGTGTGACGACAACAGCGGCGCTTGAAACCTTGATTCAGCTAAATCAAGCAAGGTTTAAATGCGACTAAAACTTGCTCAAAAAATTGCTAGGTGAAAGCAAGAGGTCTGAAAACAACCTATCACCCTGGTGGGTGAGATGCACGGAACTACGTAGACTAAACACTACCTAAGGAGGAGGCGCAATATTTTTGAGCCTCTCTTCTTGCTAGCTTTATACGGTTACGGCTACTGACCTAGATCTTTAAACTTTCATGAATTCTCAGCATCATTGAGCATTCAAAGTTGTCATCGTTGCTTCGGTATTTACGGATATAACGATAAAACGGAGGAACACTACTCTCATCTACGTTGGGCGAGAGATCTGATCAGGATTTTTTGACAAACAAGTAGAGTTGATCCTGTTGATATTGAAGCTGGAAGGCTGAATTCGCCTGCGCTTCAGAGAAAATTTGTTGAGCCAACTCCGGACGACTTGCCCAACCGGGTTGCTCTAGATTCAGCAGAATATACCGAAACTTATTTAAATCTTTCGGCGGTTCCGTAAATTTCGTGTAGTCGATCATGACTCGATGCGTTAGGTGAGGCACGAAATAGCTAGTTGTTAAGACGGGTTCTTTAGTCGTAATTTGCTCGATCGCGGTATAGGCTCCTGACAGCATTGGAACACGTTCTAGATACCGTGACCCAAAGTAGCCAAATTTTGCCAGAGCCAAAAATGCAATCAGCGACCAAACTAGAATCAACCGCGATCGACGATTCGGATTTGCCGCGACAGTCGAAATCGCCATCACCATAAGAAACGGCAAAATCGGCAAAGAATATTGATGCACCAAATCTCGCTGGTTCGACATCTCAGACAAGAGATTCATCGCAAACACTGGAACGGTTGCAATCAATGGCGCAAAGTGCCGGATAGAAAATCCCCATCCAATCGGAATAAATACGAGTAGCAAATAAAATAAACGGTCGATCGACAAGAGGCGACCGAGCCACAGCCAAGGTCTCAGAATTAAGTTCTGAACAATCTCAGTCAGCGAATTGCCTAAGTAGCTGTAGCGCATCACATAATCGGCTCCGCTAGGACGAAAGTGAGGAATAATCCCCTGCGTCGCAATGATGAACCAACTGACTCCCAAAATTAACGCGATCGCGCCCAATCGCTTGCGCTGCTCAAAGCCGATGAGCCAAATTCCCATTGCCGCGATCGACAGGGCTAAAGACGCTCGACATCCCAAAATCAGCACAACGCAAAGCGTAAACCAACCCATTCGATTAGCGCGCGCTGCCCAGATTGCCGTGAAAAACAAGGGCAGTGAAATGACTTCAGGACGAAAATCAAACAAATTGAGATTAAAAACCAGGGGATAGAGCAAAAAAGAGATCGCGATCGCATTCGATTTTGCGCGATCTAATCCTGCCTGTTTTGCTAAATACCAAACGGGAATTGCTGAAGTCGCAAAGGCTGCACTCTGAATCACAAACAACCAATACACACTTGGAAAAATCTTGTAGATTCCAGCGATCGCATACAAAATCCAAGCCGCATGATCACCCAGCACATGATACGGACGGAACGAAATGATCGGCGTTATTCCTTGGCTAATTAAATAAATCGCCTGATCGAAATATCCTAAATCCAACGCATTCGATTGCAGGAGTAAATGTCGAATGATGCTACAAATCAAGAAAATCGCAAAACTGGCAACCACGAGCGATCGCAAAAGATGGTTCGATTTCCAGAATTTGGCGAGAATCGCGTGCATAGACAAGAGAATGGGAACGCAGACAGCCTAACGTGTTCTACTACACTTCTCAAGATGTCACCCTAGTAAGGCAAAATAGAGCAATCGAATCGTTAGATTTAGAAAGTAGATTGAGGTTAGAGCGATCGCTTCGGCATCCGCGAATCTAAGCGCAATCTGCTGATAAAATTTGGAAGGTTTTTAAGAACTTAGAGCCAATGGGATCAACGCGGGTAAAAATTGCAATCGATGCAATGGGTGGAGATAATGCCCCGGATGAAATCGTCGCGGGTGCGGTGAGAGCACATGCAGAACTCGATGTCGATGTCGTCTTGGTCGGCGATCCACACCAAGTGGAAGCTGCCTTAAAGCATCATACGCATTCTTCTGATATTGAAATTGTGCCCTCCGAAGGAACAGTCGAAATGGAAGAAGAACCGCTCGTCGGGCTACGTCGCAAGCCAAAAGCCTCGATCAATGTGGCAATGGATTTGGTGAAGAAGAAGCAAGCGGATGCGGTCGTCTCAGCAGGGCATTCTGGTGCGGCGATGGCGGCTGCACTTCTGAAATTGGGACGGTTGAAAGGAATCGATCGTCCAGCGATCGGGGCAGTTCTGCCGACGCTGATCGCGGGTAAGCCCGTTCTGATTCTCGATGTGGGTGCAAACGTTGATTGTCGCCCTAAATTCTTAGAGCAATTTGCTCTGATGGGGACAATCTATTCTCAATATGTTTTAGGCAACTCTGAACCGAAAGTTGGCTTGCTGAACATTGGCGAAGAACCGAATAAAGGCAACGAATTGGCAATTCAAACGCATGAATTGCTAAGTGCTAATCCAGCGATTCCGTTCATCGGCAACGCCGAAGGACGCGATGTTCTGTCCGGTCATTTTGATGTGATTGTCTGCGATGGCTTTGCTGGAAACGTCTTGCTGAAATTTGCGGAAGCGGTGGGAGAAGTCGCACTGCAAATCTTGCGCGAAGAGTTACCGCGCGGATTGCATGGTAAAGCCGGAGTCACCTTCCTTCGTCCAAATCTGAAGCGAATTAAGCAACGCATGGATCACGCAGAACATGGCGGCGGTCTATTGCTGGGTGTAGACGGTGTTTGCATTATCAGCCACGGCAGTTCGCAAGCTCCAACCATCTTCAATGCTGCGCGACTTGCGAAAGATGCGATCGACAACACAGTTCTCGATCGCATTCGCTCAAGTTACGATCCGACGGTTGCTGTTCGTGCGGACAGTTAACTCACCTCAACCCATTTGGAGTGAACAATTTTGGTGGAATATTCAGGGGTCGGAGTCGCCATCACCGGATGTGGATCAGCCGCGCCCAATCCGACGGTTACGAATGATCAGTTAAGTCAAGTGGTCGAAACGTCTGATGAGTGGATCGCTTCACGCACAGGGATTCGCCAACGACACTTAAGCGAGCCTTCGGGAACGTTGGTCGATCTGGCATCGCAAGCGGCAAAATCTGCGATCGACATGGCTGGACTTGAACCCGATCAAATTGATTTGATTCTGCTGGCAACTTCGACCCCAGATGATTTATTTGGCAGTGCGTGTCAGGTACAAGCCGCGATCGGAGCGTCCCAAGCGGTCGCGTTTGATTTGACAGCCGCTTGTTCGGGCTTTGTATTTGGACTCGTGACCGCTGCACAATACATTCGCACCGGAGCTTATCGTAATGTCTTGTTGATTGGGGCGGATGTCTTGTCGCGCTGGGTAGATTGGAGCGATCGTCGCACCTGTGTTTTGTTTGGAGACGGAGCCGGAGCGGTTGTGATCCAAGCAAATCAAAGCGATCGGTTACTCGGGTTTGAACTTCGCAGTGATGGCACTCAGAATCGCTGCTTGAATTTAGCTTATTCAGGCGAATCGAAGCAGTTATCGGAAGATTGTGAAATCGGTCAGGGCAACTTTCAGCCGATTACCATGAACGGGCAGGAAGTCTACCGATTTGCCGTGAAACGCGTGCCGGAAGTGATCGAAAAAGCTTTATTTCGGGCAAACGTGAAGACTGATTCTGTCGATTGGCTCTTATTGCACCAGGCAAATCAGCGGATTTTGGATGCGGTTGCGAATCGATTAAAGATTCCTTCCGAGAAAGTGATTAGTAATCTGGCAAAATACGGCAATACTTCAGCGGCATCGATTCCTCTTGCATTAGATGAAGCGGTGCGAGATGGATTGGTCAAGCCCGGAGATACGATCGCAGCTTCAGGATTTGGTGCTGGCTTGACCTGGGGTGCAGCAATTTTTCAATGGGGGCGTTAGCAATCCTCCTGCCCTGACCTTCAAGGGAATCAGGGCGAAACTGACTTTAAATTTAATTCACAACAATTCACGACAATGGCAAAGACGGCATGGGTGTTCCCTGGGCAAGGATCTCAGGCAATTGGAATGGGCAGTGACTTACTCGAACTTCCCGCAGCGAAGGCAACATTTGATCGAGCAGAACAGATTTTAGGATGGTCCGTGGTCGAGATCTGCCAGAGTCCCGAAAATAAAGTTTCTCAAACGCTGTACACTCAGCCTTGTCTCTACGTTGTTGAAACGATTTTGGCAGATTTGCTCAAAGAAAAAGGGCAAATGCCCGACTTTGTTGCGGGGCATAGTTTAGGCGAATACTCTGCTCTGTACACTGCAGGTGTGTTTGATTTCGAGTCCGGGTTGCGTCTGATGCAACGGCGTGCTGAGTTAATGGACAGCGCCTCCGATGGAATGATGGCGGCTTTGTTAGGATTCGATCGCGCCCAACTCGAAGCGGTTTTAGCTGACACGCCAGGTGCCGTGTTAGCCAATGACAATAATTCTGGTCAGGTGGTCATTTCTGGAACACCGGAAGCTGTTGAAACGGTGATGGCGCAAGTGAAGTCGAAAAAGGCTGTAAAGCTGAACGTCAGCGGTGCATTTCACTCGCCGCTGATGGCAGACGCGGCGGAGCAATTTAAGACCGTTTTAGATGCGGTCGAATTCAAAGCGGCTGAAATGCCTGTCTTATCGAATGTTGATCCGATTCCCAGCCGCAATGCCGGAGAGTTAAAAAGTCGGCTGAGTCGGCAAATGACAGGCTCGGTGCGATGGCGAGAGATTTCGCTGAGACTTCCAGAAGAACACGTCGATCGCGTGATTGAAGTTGGTCCTGGAAAAGTTTTAACTGGAATTATCAAACGCACTTGCCCCGATCTCGTGTTAGAAAATGTGGGCAGCCTTGCTGATCTGTTATGAGCCAAACTTCCGAACGTCCGAGTGCCGAAATTTCCCGCGATCGAGAACCTTTGATCAGTCTGGTTCTCTATCACCTGTTCAAATGGTCTGTGGTGTCTCCGGTTCTGCACACTTACTTTTGTGGACGGATTTACGGAGCGGAGAATGTGCCAAAACAAGGACGGCTGCTCGTCGTGAGCAACCATGCCAGCGATTTTGATCCGCCCTTATTGTCTTGTGCGATCGGGCGACCTGTCGCCTACATGGCAAAAGAAGAACTGTTTAACGTGCCCGTCCTCAAACAGGCGATTACTGCCTATGGAGCTTATCCTGTGAAGCGCGGAACCGGCGATCGCGCGGCGATGAAAGCGGCGATGACCTCGATCGAGTCAGGATGGGCAACGGGCGTTTTTCTCGATGGCACTCGCACGCCAGACGGGCGAATTGCTGATCCAAAATTAGGAGCCGCTTGGATTGCTGCAAAAACAAACTCCCCGCTAATTCCGGTCAGTCTGTGGGGGACACATGAGATTTTCAAGCACGGAAAATTCCCTCAACCTGTGCCGATTACGATTCGGATTGGAAAAGTGATCGAAGCGCCAACTACGACCAATCGGGCAGAACTCGAAGCCATTACGCAGCGTTGTGCGGATGCAATTCATGAATTACACGATTTGGGGCGTTAACCGAGGGGGCGGCTCCGCTCATTCCGCGTGGATGGCGGAGTCAAGATTTGCATCACGTTCGCTGCTCGATCGGTGCGAGTGGAGTCGAGTTGAACCTTATCTTGAAGCTCAAAATTGAGATTATCTGGATGATTGTGCTGACATTTCTAGCAGATTGGCTTGAAGTTTCAAACAATTCCGCCCATTGACCTGAAGCTGATATTCCACCCGATCCATCAGTCGATTTAGAATCAGCCAGCCATAGCCATGCTCTTGCATCATTTCAGGAGATGGAGCCAAATAGCTCGAAATGTCAAACCCCTGTCCGTGATCCCAGATCTCGATCGCTAAATCTCGATCTCTCAATTCCAATCGCACCACGACCGGAAGATCCGGTTGATTGCGGTGGGCATGCCGCACCACATTTGAGTAAGCCTCAACCAAAGCCAACCGTAGCCGACTCGATTGTCGTGTCCAATCAATTTGGTCGCCAATTTCAATTTTGAGACTCTCTAATAGCCAGGATTCAACTACCGTGAGAAATCGCAAATCGCTCGGAACGTGAAGTTCAGTCTTCATGGGTTAGAGAACCTCCAGAGACAGAATCGTTTGATCATCTTCTTGAATCGCATTGTGCGCCTGAATTTGGGCAAGCAGCTGTTTGAGATCCAAACTTTCTCCCGCTTGCTGTAGTAACTTCCATAACCCGGTTTGTCGTAACATCGCCCTTGCGGGATCGCTCGCTAAATTGACTTCTCCTTCTGGTCGCACGGTTGCCTCAGTAATTCCATCGCTGGTTAATAATAAGATTTCTCCATCTTGAAGCAATCGTTTTCCGGCAATCGCGTTCCATTTCGGTAATATCCCTAGGGGAATGCCTCGGACTTTCAAATAAGTTGGCTCAATGGCTTGCGCGATCGTATGCTTTGACCAAACTAAGGGGTAGATATGACCTGCATTCGCATAAACTAATTGTCCGCTCGATCGGGTATATCGCGCCAAAACCATTGTAATAAAACAGTTTGTGCCCATTAAGTCTTGCGAGAGAATGCTGTTTAAATTTCGCATCACTTCATCTGGTTCTGGAGAAACTTCTTGTGACAATTCCCGCCGCAACACGGAAATCGCACTTGCCATAAACAGAGCTGCCGGAACTCCCTTGCCTGAGACATCGCCCACGGCTAGCCATAAATCGCCTTGGGGATGCTGATAGACTTCAAAAAAGTCTCCTCCAACTTCACGAGCGGGATGACAACAAGCTTGTACTTTAAGATTGTCTAATCGCGGAAGCGTCTGCCGCAGGAGATTGGTCTGAATCTGGCGTGCGACTTCTAACTCGGCTCGAATTTGTTCCGCTTGCTCCTGAGTTCGACGATAGAGTCTTGCTTGAGAAATCGCCAAGGCTGCTTGTTCTGTGACGACTTCGATCAGTTCTAAGTCTTCTGTTGACCAGAATGGCTGATCGGATTCTCGATGCAGAGACAGAATCGCGAGGAGGTCTTTTTGGTAGCGCAACGGCAGCACAAAATGCGGTGGATTTTGGCTCTTCATTCTGGCTGTGCTATCGTGCAGTACGATTTGTACCAGGTCTGAAGTGCGATCGTCTTCACAACTCTTGAAGGGCACATTCACTGCACAATACATGGCTGAATTGGATTTCAACCGTTCACCTTCGACGGGATGTAACATGCAGCAACTTGCCTCAAAGGTCAGCCCGATCGTTTCCACGATCGTGTGCAGCATGTTTTGATAATCCAGCGATTCGCGAATCGCGGTTGTAATGGCATTCAACGACGATTCGCGTCTGAGTGCCCGTCGTAAATCCGCTGTGCGCTGTTTTAGCACTTGATAGGTCTCAGCCGCCTGCTCGACAACGACTTGAAGCTGTTGAGACTTCCAAGGCTTGGTGATGTATTTGAATACTTTGCCAGAGTTAATGGCATCGACGAGATCTTCGACATCGGTATAGCCCGTTAGCACAATCCGAATCGTGTCCGGAAAGCGATCGACGGTTCGACTGAGAAACTCAGTTCCCAGCATTTCTGGCATTCGCTGATCTGAAATAATAATTGCGACTTCGCCTTGTTCATCAAGGACTTTGAGCGCTTCGATCGCGCTTTCCGCCCGAATCACGTCGAAGTCTCGCCGGAAGGTACGGTAAAGCAGATCGAGATTATCCGGCTCATCATCCACGATCAACAGCTTGAGTTTTTCTCGCCTCATGCGTTTCCTCGAATGCCGTATAAAGTCTTTATGAAACGTACCCGGGGAATTCGGGGAACTAACAGGGGGGAGATAGGGGAATTTGCGGAAAGTGGGGAGTAGGGAGTGGGGGAGTGGGGTTATTTGAGGGCGTTCCAGGCTTGAATGATGGTTTGGAGCGATCGCGGTAAGTTTTCTTGCTCAATGTCCGCATACTGAACGGTTCCTACGGGACTGGCTAAAGTTACGATGAAGAAATCGGCGGCACCTTGAGGAGGAGAGTAAGTCTTGCGATTGAAATTCTGAAATTGTTCACGCTTCAACAGTTCGCGAAATTCTTCAACTTTTTGGGGTGTGATCTTCCAAGCTCGCAGTGATGCTGATGAAGAAGCGCTTTGAGTTCGTCGTGGATCTCCCCCCATATCAATGGCTTGCTGCATTGTGCCATCGCTCAACAAAATGGTGTCATACGTTTGACCTGCAAATCCGCCGCTCATGCGCGATCGAAACACAACATTCTTGGGTAGAAGTTCGGACGGTTGAGATTCAGCGAGTCTGAGCAATCGACCTTGCAAATCTGTGTGATAAACCCACGTTTGATTCTGATGAGCAACCACAACTTTCCAGCCTTCAATGAGTTGTTGGGTGCAAAATTCATCTGTTTTTGGCAATTCGAGACAGCCATCTCCCCAAGTTTTGCGTTCTGCTTGCATGACCCTCAACTCAGTCGTGGGAATTCCAACTCGGCGTGCTAGATCTTTTCGCACTCGCCAACTCAATGTTTTTGGATAAGCAGTGGTCAGCAGGACTGTCGGATGACGTATTGGGGCGGCAGAGGCTTGCAAAAGCGGAATGCCACTACCAAGAGATAAGGCACTCATCAAGACGATCGCAGAAATGATCTGAACAGGGGAACGCATAAACACTCGCAGAGGGCTTCATGGAGAGAGGACGCGCGGATGCGATCACAAGTTACTTACTGATTTTGCTCTGAGGTAGAGGGAAGTTGCTGAATGAAAGGCTGTGCGAAGCACCACCCCAACGTTAAGCCACTCAGAATTAAAATCAGAGGCAGCAGTGGCAATACACGATCGCGCCACGTAGATTGATACACAGGCTGAGAAGAGAACTTCGGATAATTTGAGGTCAAGAATGGGCGTAAGTGTCTGTGATTTCCAGCACTCAGTACTTGGAGAGAATGCGACTGCATCGATCGCACATGCTGAATTACAACAGGCGGCTGGCGTTTCGTGCGGCTCCAAGTCAGGAAAGTACTCACTGGAACGCCAGTGAGATTATCCAGACGCAGGGCGTGAAGTTGTTGAAGCAAAGCTCGATCGTTCGATACCACTACGACTAATTGTCTGGGACTCGATTGCGCTAAGGACTCGGCTGAGTTGCGCACATCGATGGCGAGTCTGGCGCGTCTCGTGAATGGGCGCTGTGTGTCGGCGTGAATGGGCGATCGTGCCAGGTACCAATCGCCTTCTAACATCAATCGGCAATATTCCCGCGCAATTTTTGATTCGGCTGTGTCGCTCCGATGACCTGCCCAAGCTTCTAACTCTTGATGAACTGCCTCTGGTACAAAACAGCGACCCATCGGGCTAAATTCCAGCCACTCATAGGGTTTACAGGCGAAGAGTGTATTGAGGTCGATGAGCAAGAAAATTTCAGGGGCATCCAACATAATCTGGGGCAGGTGAAACAACTAGCCGCCAATGCCTAGGCGACCGGCGAGACTTGGGGTCAGTGGGAGAAGAATCATCAGCATGAGAAACAGCACAACTAAGGCAATCCCGGCACGGGCATCATCGGGTTCAGTCAGTTCGTTGAGACTGGGACGTTCTGGTGTGCGTTGTAAAACAACAATCACGATCGCCCAATATAACGCTAGCGGATTGACAAACGAAGCTAATCCCAAAATAATGATCGTCGCGACTGTAGCGCGAGCCGCAATCTTGCGTCCATAGATGGCTTGTACAATCCGACCGCCGTCGAGCTGTCCTGCGGGCATGACATTAATGGCCGTCACGACTAAGCCAATCCAGCCCAGTACCACCAAGGGGCTGACTTCAACAATCGATCGCTGAATCTCCGCTCCCATAATTACACGCGCCAAGGTTCCAACCAAGATCGATCCTTCAAAGAATTGTGTCGGAACTTTAAACCCACTGCCTTCATGCGACATCAGCAATCCAGCAATTAACATCCCGAATGCAACGGCTCCACCAGCGAGTGGCCCTGCAACTGAAATATCAAATAACGTCGATCGATTAGGCAACAACGACGCGAATTTGGTGATCGCTCCAAACGAGCCAATCTGCCAGGTGGGAATAAAAAACGGCAAATTTAATTTGATTTGGTAACGTTTTGCGACAATCCAATGCCCAAATTCATGCGCTAACAAAACCGCTAGAATCCCTATGCTAAACGGCAGTACTTCTGCGTATCGCTCTGGAGAACCGTAAAAATCAAATCCGAGTAAAATGCCCCCTGTTTCTAAACTTGCAGCGATCGTGGCAAGAAACAGCACGATCGACAATAAAGTTTGTGTTAACGTCAACGGCTTCGGGTCGTTTTTGCTCGGTAACACGACGACGACAGGCTTTTCTTCCTGATTTTCGATGAGGAATAACCGATAGCGATCGCCGACTTGGGCTTTCAAATTCTCGGTTAGTTTTGCATGGGTAGAGTCTGGATCGCCGCGCAAATTCCCTTTGAAAATTGCGCCATCTTGATATGAAATCGTTTCAGTTAAAAAGTAAGTATCAATGCCAAAAATACTTTTAATGGCTTGGAGATCTTCATTCGGAATCGATAGGCTCTCAGGTGGAATCATGACTGGCGCTTCAGTCGCGTCATCCGATTTAGGAAAAGCAGACTCGATCGCGACTTTCGCTGCTGCTCTTTGTGCCAAGAATTCCTGCCCTTCGGCTCTCAGCTTTCGCCCAATCCAGATATAAATTCCCGTCGAAATCACAAACAGCAGGAGCATTCCCGCCAAATTGAGATAAATTCCTGCCGAAAATAAGCCGAAAAAAATAATCCACGGAGACATCAGTACTACAGACTGAAACCAAGCCAGAATGCCAAGTTTGCCGTAAGGACGAGCACGATTAAATCCTACGGCTAAAATTCCTAAAGCCACTAATACGGCAAGTGCAGTAATCATCTCAACCCCCAAACTCGATCGCACAATTGCATGGAACACTACAAGATCGACGATATACGACTTCTCGTACCCTAGCGAGTTCTCATTCGCTAAGCCCATCACTTTGATCTACTCTACAATGCAATCTCAGACAGTCTGCACTCATAAATAACGATAGAATCTGTGCCAGAGATGAGAAATACGCGATCGTGAATTTAAAGTACGCCCTAGTCCATGAGTGGCTGACCCCTAAAGCAACAGGCGGATCAGAACTCGTCGTTCAAGAAATTCTCAAACATATTGATGCCGATCTCTATGCCTTGATCGATTTTGAATCGGTCAATCCCAACAGCTATCTCTATCGGCGCAAAATCGGAACTACCTTTTTGCAGCATTTTCCCTTCGCCAAAAACGGGGTGCAAAAATATTTGCCGTTTTTACCGATCGCGATCGAACAACTCGATCTCCACGAATACGACGTTATTCTCTCGTCGTATCATGCTGTTGCCAAGGGCGTAATCACCTCTCCCCATCAACTGCACATTTGCTACTGTCACGCTCCCATGCGGTATGTCTGGGATATGACGTTTGAATATCTCCGCAATAGTCGGGTTGGGCATGGAATTGCTGGAATTTTCACGCGATATCTTTTGCATCAATTACGACAATGGGATGTCATCTCATCGAATCGAGTGGACTATTTCATTGCCAATTCTCACCATACCGCGCGCAGAATTTGGCGATGTTATCGACGATCTGCTGAAGTGATCTATCCGCCTGTTGAAGTCGATCGCTTCTCTTATGAACCGCAAAAACAAGATTATTACCTGACTGTTTCAAGGCTGGTTGGCTATAAAAAAATACCCCTAATTGTTCAGGCATTTAATCAACTCGATCTTCCCTTAGTTGTGATCGGTAGCGGCGCAGAATTGTCAACAATTCAGAAGATTGCAAAACCGAATATCAAAATTTTAGGATGGCAGCCCGATGACGTTGTAGAGCAATATATGAAACAAGCAAAAGCGTTTGTCTATGCTGCCTACGAAGATTTTGGAATTGCCCCGGTCGAAGCGCAAGCCTGTGGTACGCCTGTTATTGCCTATGGTGCGGGTGGAACGGCTGAAACTGTGAGAGACTTACGAGAATACCAATCTCAAGGTACAGGAATTCTGTTTCCAAATCAGACAGAAGCCGCGATCGTCGAAGCCGTTCAAGCGTTTGAACAGCATCAGGCAATCTTTCAGCCCGAAGCTTCGAGATCATTTGCCATGAACTTTCACCCGGATATTTTCAAACAACGATATCTTGATTTCATCGATCGAGCCTATCGAGAATTTCAATCTCGTTAAAAATACTCGCCGAATTGGGGAGCAAATTTAACGCGAAACGAGTCTATGGCTTTATGATCAGGACTGTGTGTGTGTGGTGTGGAAAAAGTAAGGAGTAAGATGACTGCCGATAGCCAATTTGTTCCCGGCAAGCGGATTCGGTCAATCTTCAAGCGTGGTAAGCCGATTGGTAAACCGTCAATTTTCAATACTCGGAATGCGCTTGAAACCGATTTTGCCAAACGTCTGTTTGATATCGTATTTTCGCTGTCCGTTCTGATTCTTTTCTCTCCGGTCTATTTCATCTTGGCATTGTTGATTGCTCTGAGTTCTTCAGGGCCGATCTTTTATGTCCAAGAGCGAGTTGGAAAAGATTTCAAGCGCTTCGGCTGCATCAAATTTAGAACAATGGTGAGAAACGCGGATGAAGTGCTGATGGATCTAATCAGCACCTCCCCACAAATGCGCGAAGAATTTGAAACGACGTTCAAACTGAAATCTGATCCACGCATTACCTGGATCGGCAAGTTCTTACGAATTACTAGCCTGGACGAGTTTCCCCAGTTTTGGAATGTCTTGGTCGGAGACATGAGTGTTGTCGGTCCACGCCCGCTTGTCGTCGAAGAACTCCCCAAATACGGCGCTCATATCGATAAAGTCTTAACGATTCGCCCAGGAATTACCGGCTTGTGGCAAGTGTCGGGTCGTAATGATATTCCCTACCCGCAGCGGGTTCGCATTGATGTCTATTATGCGAGCTGTCACAATTTTCTGCTCGACCTCTGGATCATTGTCAAAACGATCGGAGTCGTTGTCTTTCCGAAAAATAACGGAGCGTATTAAGCCGTTTGGCGTTCAAACTTGCGAAATTGAGTCGAGTAATCCGGATTACGTGAATCATCTCCGTAATGGTTAGCAGTTTGGCGAGTTCGCATCCTTTCCATTTTCGAGTTGGAAGCGATTGAGTTCTGATGCCATATCGATGACTCCATCAACGAATTGTGACTGGGATAAATTGTGACTGAAGCGGCTGAAACTTCTAAAATTTAGCGAATCTTATTCTAAGTCCATGGTTCTTTCACAGACAAGTTGAACCTTTTGCTGTAAGGTTGGGTGTTATTTTGGTGTTATTTGCGCTGCACTTAGGGTTAACTAGGTACAGCTTGTTTCGTGCGCCGAAAATGGCGATCGAGCGCAACAACCCAGGTTTAATTGATGTCCAGCAGTTTCTGTAATTGCAGGTGAGGAAAGTAAAGAATGACGCAACGTAAACGCGCACTGGTAACGGGTATCACGGGTCAAGATGGTTCCTATCTAAGTGAACTTTTACTCGAACAAGGGTATGAAGTCCACGGAATTATCCGAAGAACTTCGACGTTTAATACCGATCGTATCGATCACATTTACGAAGATCCTCATGTTGAAGGCGCACGCCTCTTCCTGCACTACGGGGATTTGACCGATGGTACGACGTTCCGGCGCATTCTTGAAGAAGTGAAGCCTTCGGAAGTGTATAACTTAGGGGCGCAGTCTCATGTTCGCGTCAGTTTTGATGCTCCAGAATATACGGCTGATGCGGTTGGCATGGGCGCGTTAAGAATTCTCGAAGCGGTTCGGGACTATCAGCAACGCATCGGGGAACAAGTCCGCTACTACCAAGCGGGTTCTTCAGAAATGTACGGAAAAGTTCAGCAAGTTCCGCAAACCGAAGAAACACCGTTCTATCCTCGCAGTCCTTATGCGTGTGCAAAAGTATTCGCGCACTGGCAGACCGTGAACTATCGTGAGTCGTATGACATGTTTGCTTGTAATGGCATTCTGTTCAATCACGAGTCTCCACGCCGGGGTGAAACATTTGTGACCCGCAAAATTACTCGTGCCGTAGCACAAATCGTTGCAGGTCGTCAGAAGAAGCTGTTCATGGGTAACCTCGACGCAAAACGCGACTGGGGCTATGCGAAAGATTATGTGCGGGCAATGTGGTTAATGTTGCAGCAAGAGCAGCCAGACGATTACGTTGTAGCAACGGGTGAAACGCATTCAGTGCATGAGTTTCTAGATATTGCTTTCGGTCGCGTCAACTTAGATTGGAAGGACTATGTTGAATTTGACGAACGCTACTTGCGTCCGGCGGAAGTCGATCTCTTGATTGGCGATCCAGCGAAGGCGAAGAAACAGTTGGGTTGGGAACCTTCTGTAACGTTTGAAGAGTTGGTGCATCTGATGGTGGATGCTGATCTGCAAGCTTTGGGAATCAGTACCCCTGGTAATGGGCACGCGAAGGTAGCAGATTATGCAACTGTTCGCCAGAACCTCGCTGGAGTCTCTTTCTAAGCAAGGAAATTAAGTCATGACCTCAACAACGTTTGATCTTCACAATAAGCGCATTCTGGTTACAGGTGGAGCAGGATTCTTGGGTCGCCAAGTGGTTCGTCAGTTGTGCGAATCGGGGGCTGACCCACAAAAAATTACCGTACCGCGATCGCACGATCTCGATCTTCGCAAGATGGAAAATTGCCAACGAGCGGTTGATCAACAAGATGTCGTGGTGCATTTGGCGGCACATGTTGGGGGCATCGGGCTAAATCGCGAAAAACCTGCTGAGTTGTTTTACGACAACTTGATGATGGGAACGCAATTGATTCATGCTGCTTACGAAGCAGGGGTACAGAAGTTTGTCTGTGCAGGAACGATTTGTGCGTATCCCAAATTCACACCTGTTCCGTTCAAAGAAGATGATATCTGGAACGGTTATCCAGAAGAGACGAATGCGCCGTATGGTGTCGCGAAGAAAGCGCTTTTAGTGCAACTTCAGTCGTATCGTCAACAGTATGGATTTGATGGCATTTATCTCCTGCCTGTAAATCTGTATGGGCCGGAGGACAATTTTGATCCGAGCAGTTCGCATGTGATTCCCGCTTTGATTCGGAAGGTCTATGAAGCTCAACAAGCGGGTGCGGCGACGTTACCCGTTTGGGGAGATGGCAGTCCGACGCGTGAGTTTCTCTATGTGGATGATGCAGCGCGCGGGATTATCACTGCGCTTCAGCATTACAGCGAGGGCGAACCTGTGAATTTAGGCACGGGTTATGAAATCTCGATTCGGGATTTGATTACGTTGCTCTGCGATTTGATGGAATTTAAGGGCGAGATCGTTTGGGAAACGGATAAGCCGAATGGTCAGCCTCGCCGCTGTTTGGATACGCAGCGGGCGAAGGAGAAGTTTGGATTCTCAGCTCAGGTGAGCTTTGAAGAAGGACTGAAAAAGACGATCGATTGGTATCGCCAAAATCCTCAGTAAGTTTCTATTCACCTTGTTCATGGGGGCGCTCTTTGGAGTCCCCCTTTTTTAGTGCTGAAATGTAGTGCGGAAAGCAGACGGTTGGAGCACAGAGACTTGGAAAGTCGATCGATGAAATTTCCAAAGTTTTCAAATCAATTTTCCGAATCGCATGATGATTTGTATCTGCAATAAATAAGTGCGTTGCAGTTGCGCTAATTCCAGATGGTTCAGAAAACGATTCTGTGAAAACGGTTTGACAAAATCCATCGGAGTTTACGCGCTTGATTTTGTGATTGTAAGTATCTGCAATCCACAATTGTTCTGCAAATTCGACATCTAAACAATGTTGTAATCGAGCCGTTTCCCCGATGCTATCAACATCACCGAAGTTATACAAATCTCCACCACCGCAAACTGTTTTCACTTGAGAAGTTGCTAAATCAATTGATCGAATCGAACTTGTTTCACTGTCGGCAATCCATAATTCTTTTCCATTTGTCGTAATCCCACTCGGTTGAGCAAAAGCCGCTTCTTGAATGGCTCCATCAAAACTGGCTTCGGCTCCAGTTCCGGCAAAAGTTTGAATGACATTTTCTTTCATTTCCCAAATCTGATGTGCGCCTGCCATCGCGATAAATAAGCGATAGCCGTTCCACACCAAATCCCAAGGTGAATTCAGATCCACTTCTAAAGCTTTGCCACCATGCGGATAGATTGTTTTGCTTTGATTGCCAGTTCCAGCGATCGTCGAGACAATTCTCTTCTCTAAATCAATACAGCGAATTGCATGATTTCCAGTGTCAGCAACATAGAGAATATTTTGGTGAATCGTCATTCCCTGGGGATTTGAGAATTGTGCCTCATCAAATGAACCGTCTTTTAAGCCTGAAAAACCTGTGCCAATAATGTCTAAGACTTCACCTTCAAAGGTTGTAACGACAATTCGATGATGTCCTGAATCGGCAATGAATAAGCGATCGCTCGCCAAAACTTTTCCCGGGAAAGCTAATGGCGAAATTGGCATGTCTTCTAACTCAAACTGGATGTCTTTTGGCTCGATTCCGTTGACTAATTCGCCAATCAGTTGATCGAGTAATTCTCTTCTGCCTTCTCCAGCGATCGTTCTTACAATTCGCCCATTTGCGTCAATCAAAACGAAGGTTGGATAAGCGCGAACAGCATAAGACTCCCAAACTTGAAAATCGCGATCGACTAAGACCGGATGCGTAATTTCATAGCGCAAAATGGCTTGGCGAATATTCTCGATCGAACTTTCATTCTCGAATTTTGCGGAGTGAATGCTGAGGATAGTTAAGCGATCGTGATACTTATCTTCCAAATATTTCAAATCCGGTAGGCTGTGAATGCAATTAATACAGCCATACGTCCAGAAATCTAGCAAAAGAATGCGTCCCCTAAACTCTTTGAGAGACAGAGGACGCTGAACATTTAACCAAGTGAGATTTTTCGGAAACTCCGGTGCGCGAACCATGAGCGTTTTATTCTGCGTTTCCTTCTGACGATAGCGCAGGTGCAGCAACACGAGGCTTCAGAGGCATACCGAGACGACGCTCAAGCTCAGTCTGAGGCTCAAAGTCTGAAGGGGCAGCAGGTTCTGCCTCGGTTACGGGCGGTTCTACTTTCTCCACGACTGGCGGTTCAACAGGTTTGGGAACTGCCTGACGCAATTTTTCCAAAGGATTCAGCTTGGGTTCGGGTTTAACTTCTTCAGCAGGCTTTGTTTCTAGAACGACTGGAGGTTCGACTGCTGGAGCAGAAACGGCATCAGGAACTGGAGTTGGGCTTGGAGCAACAATGATGGGTTTCGGCTCAGGGCGTTTGAAGCGATCGAACGGATTAACTTTCGGTGTCGCTTTTACTTCTGGCTCAGTTTCAACGGGTTTCGGTGTTTCAACTGGCGTTTCTTTCACTTCTGGCGTAGGGATAACCTCAACGGGTTTTGATTCTTCAATCGGCGTTACTTCGACTGGAGCAGGTTTAGGTTCTGGACGCTTGAAGCGATCGAAGAAACTCGATTTTGGCTTCTCTTTAACCTCTGGAGCCGGAGCGACCTCAATTGCTTCAGGTTCTGCTTCAACGGTTGATGGTTCCTCAACAGGTTTCGGTTCCTCAACGGGTGCTACTTCGACTGGAGCAGGTTTGAATTCTGGGCGCTTAAAGCGATCGAAGAAACTTGATTTTGGCTTCTCTTTAACCTCTGGAGCCGGAGCGACCTCAATTGCTTCGGGTTCTGCTTCAACCGTTGGCGTTTCTTCAACGATTGGAGCCGTTTCTTCAACGGGCGCTACTTCGACCGGATTAGGTTTGATTTCTGGGCGCTTAAAGCGATCGAAGAAGTTCGATTTCGGTTTTTCTTGGACTGCCGGAGCAGGCGAAACTTCAATTACTTCAGGTTCTGCTTCAACTGTTGGTGGTTCTTCAACAGGTTTCGGTTCTTCAACGGGCGCTACTTCGACTGGAGCGGGTTTGGGTTCTGGACGCTTAAAGCGATCGAAGAAGTTCGATTTTGGTTTTTCTTGAACTGCTGGAGCAGGCGCAACTTCGACAGGTTCTGGGATTGTTTCGACGGGTGACGGCTCGATTGTTGGTACTTCCGTTGGAGCTGGAACGACTGGAATGATCGGCGGCTGAGTGCGATTAAAGAATCCACCTGGTGCAGGGGTAGCCTTCACAGGCGGAACTTCAATTGGCGTTAAAACTTCCGGCTCTTCTGCCTTCACTTCTGGTTCTGTGATGACTTCGGGTGCAGGACTCGGTTCAGGCGGAACGACTGGAGCTTCGGGGCGCTTGAAGCGATTAAAGAATCCACCTTTAGGTTTCTCTGGCACTTTAGGAGTCTCAGGGGCGACCATGACTGGTTCCTCGGGTTGAGACACTTCTGGCTCAATGACTTCCGGTTCGGAAACTTCGGGTTCTACAACGGCAGGAGCTACAACGGCTGGTTCCGGTTTCGTAGGTTCAGACCGTTTGAATCGATTAAAGAATCCACCTGCGGGTTTTTCAGCTTCTTTCGGTTTTGGAGCTTCCTCAACAGGCTTGGGTTCTTCAATTGCCTTCGGTTCTTCAACAGGCTTGGAGAATTCTGGTTCAGGAGCAGGGACAACAACAGGCGGAATTACGGGTGCAGGTTCTAGAGTTGGAGCAACTTCAGGCGCTTTGGCTGCGGGTTTAAAGGTTGGATCAACGATCGACACCGCCTCTGCAAACGGAATTTCGCCACGAACTAACCTTGACAGTGGATCTTTCCCGTTCGGCTCATACGTGAAGACGCGAGCCGTATTGTTATATACATTGGCAACGGGATTGCCTTTGTCGTCAACGTACTCCAGTTGTACCCAGTTTTTGCCAGGTTTAAAGCCTTGGAGATAGATCGGTTGCCAGCGATCGACGGTAAAACTATCGCCATTGACCGTTACTTTGACTTTCCAATCCGACACATCATCTTTATCGTCTTCCTGAGCGACCAGATGCAACGGAGCATTCGTTAAATAGAAATCTAATAAGATCGGCTCTGCGCCATAGGTCGCTTGCGGTCGGTTATAAGTTAAAAGCGGTAATTTTGGATCAGGATTATTGGTCGGTGTTTTTGTAAACACATGGAAAGTCGTCTGAGCAAATGCTCCGTCATTCTTAAAGCTTTCGTGCCAAGGACGACCCGCAAAGACTCGCAAAGTATGGGTTCCGGCTGCTAAATCCTTGAAAATGAGCGGCTGACTCGTATCGTAAACCGCTTGATACGGCTGATCGTCAAGAAAGACGTGCAAATGCGACCCTAGCCCAAATTTCTCGTCTTTGCGCAGCGGCAAGTCTTTGACATTCAGCTTCACCGAAACGGTATTGTCTTGCAGCACCTCATTTTGACGAGGAGATACGATCGAGACTTGAGGCTGATATTGATCAGTCAGATCGTGCAACTGCTGAATTACATCAGGCGGCGACACTTCTGAAATCTTGCCTGCTAGCTTAGTTGAAGAGGCAGCAAACGCAGGGGCTGTCCCCCAATTCAACAACATTGCCAACACGAATGAGACTGAAAGAGTTTTAGCCGTCCCTCGCCAGCGCATGATCCCTAACACCAGTACTCTCCTAACATCAAATCACGCTTTCCCTTCGGCACTATAGCGGAAAATCTGGTAGATCAGAACGCGATCGTGATGAATCTCCACGGTGAGAGAAGTAGGGAGTAGGGAGTGGGGAGTGGGATCTCAACAAAAAACCGAGAAAACCTTTCAGTTTCCCCGGTTTCTTATGCTAAAAATTACAGAACTCTAGTACGTTTCAACGTGCCAGCGACCTGCTTTCTTCATCGCGCTGCGGAACTCTTTCCACTCCACGCCTTCTTTTGCAGCTTCAGCACCGAGAGCGGCATCAATACCATCTTCCATGCCTTTCAGACCGCAAATGTAGGTATGAGTTTTCTCATCTTTCATCAGCTTGTACAACTCAGCCGCATTTTCAGCGACGCGGTCTTGAATGTACATTCTGCCGCCATCTTTATTCTGCTGCTCACGGCTGATCGCAGTCGTCAAGCGGAAGTTATTCGGATACTTCTGCGCCATCTCTTCAAGTTCGCCCTTGTAGAGAATATTTGCGCTGGTGGGAATCCCGAAGATCAACCAAGAGAAACCATTGAACTGATAGTTGGGGTTCGCTGCTCTCTCGTTATCTTTGAATTGCCGCCACAAGTATGCCCGCATCGGAGCAATCCCGGTTCCGGTTGCCATCATGATCACATTCGTATCGGTCTCTTCCGGTAAGAGCATTTCTTTTCCGGTCGGCCCTGTGATCTTCACATCTGCACCTGGCTCTAGGTTACAGAGATAGGTCGAACAAACCCCATAAACAGTTTCGCCTGTTTCAGGGTGCTTGTATTCGAGTTGGCGCACGCAAAGCGACACGGTTTTGTCATCCACATCATCGCCGTGGCGAGTCGATGCGATCGAATACAGTCTCAGCTTCTCTGGCTTACCATTCTTGTCAAGACCGGGAGGAATAATCCCAATACTTTGACCTTCTACATAAGTCAGATCGCCTGCTGAAATATCAAATTTGATATGACGGACAGTTCCAATTCCGCCTTCGCCCACTAATTCATCGTTAGAAATACATTTCCCGATAAACGGACTGTTCGGCTTGTAAATGTTGACTGGAACATCTGCGTGTTTTTTAGCCTTGGCTTGTGTCATCGGCTTAGATCCTGTTGAGCTGCTCGCAGAAGCATTTTCCTGCGCGATCGCAGGAGCTTTCTGTTCAACAGTAACGTTTCCAGTGCCACTGCCGTTTGCATCTAAAGGCTGAATGCTAACAATCGTGCCCCCCATTCGGGAGATCCGCTGCATAAACGAATTCATGCGGCTATAAGGGACATTAAAAAAAGTGCTCCCGCTTTTCCGAACCGTGGAACCTGAGGAACCGTCTGCGTCACTTTGACCCAAACCAATGACCTCATACCGAAAAACTCGGTTCCCCGATTGGGTGTTCGCAGCACCCGACGCGCTGGAATAATACATCGCTGTGTGTTTCTCCGACCTAATTTAGAATGAATTGTGCTGCAAGCTGCCCATTTACATAAATATGCATGGTTTGGGGATCGATCGCAAATTTCCCCAACCTGCCAAGACCGTATCGGACGCGACAACTTCGCTACCGTCCCTACTTTACAGAGGCTTGGAACCGTTCGATCACTCTAAAATATAAAACTCAGATTAATCTTTTTAATTTCACAATAAAAAATAATTTCAAATTTTAAGTTCTTTTAAGCCTTGTCCGTGGGATCGCGATTTGGTAGAATCCCCTTAGCTGATAGTACTAAATACTTACGCTATGCCTTGAGCCTTTGCGGGGCTGCTTGCAGGGTGTTTTTTTGTGGCAATCGCTCTTGCCCAAAGACCCTTGTGCTGTGACTTGTGAGGGTAGAGTGCTATCGAGACAGTCCAGACTCTCCTGGCTGACCCAAAAAAACGTCGTTGACTTTTTGTTTTTAGAGGAAACTTATGACCAGTAAGCCAGACCGCGTGGTTCTGATTGGCGTTGCCGGAGACTCCGGGTGCGGTAAGTCCACGTTTCTGCGCCGAATCACAGATTTGTTTGGGGAAGATTTCGTCACCGTCATCTGCCTGGACGACTACCACAGTCTGGATCGGAAACAACGCAAGGAAACGGGCATCACTGCACTCAACCCAAAGGCAAATAATTTTGACCTGATGGCAGAGCAGATCAAAGCGCTCAAGAGTGGAGAAACCATCGATAAGCCGATTTACAACCATGAAACCGGGGAAATTGATCCACCTGAGAAGATCGAACCGAACCACATCGTTGTGATCGAAGGCTTGCATCCGCTGTATGACAAGCGCGTGCGCGACTTGATTGATTTCAGCGTCTATCTCGACATTAGCGATGAAGTCAAAATCGCTTGGAAGATTCAACGCGATATGGCTGAGCGTGGTCATAGCTACGAAGATGTGTTGGCACAAATTAACTCACGCAAACCTGACTTTGATGCGTACATTGATCCGCAGAAAGAGTTTGCAGATGTTGTGATTCAGGTGTTGCCGACCCAGTTGATCAAAGAGGACAAAGAACGGAAAGTTCTGCGTGTTCAAATGATTCAACGCGATGGCATTGAAGGCTACGACCCGGTTTATCTGTTTGATGAGGGTTCGACGATCGATTGGACTCCTTGTGGACGGAAGCTGACCTGTTCATATCCCGGCATCAGAATGCACTACGGACCGGATGTGTACTACAAGCACGGAGTTTCGGTGCTCGAAGTGGATGGTCAATTCGACAAGCTCGAAGAAGTCATCTACATCGAACAGCATTTGAGCAAGACTTCTGCGAAGTACAACGGGGAAGTAACCGAATTGTTGTTGCAACACCGTGAGTATCCTGGCTCTAACAATGGAACAGGCTTGTTCCAGGTGTTGACGGGTCTGAAGATGCGTGCAACGTACGAGCGTCTGACCAATCAAGCTGGTGCAACAAAAGTGCCTGCAAATGTCTAGAACCATTTGAAATGATGATGATGGGGCGCGAAATGCGTCCCTTTTTTGTCAGAAATTTCGTCATAAAGGTTTTGGACGATCGCGTTCGGTCTGAATCGACTCAACTCGCGTAGCGAATCAGTTTTGGTCAAAGCATCTTGAAAAGTTCGTGCTTGAGTCTTGATCCGGATCGAAGGGAAGCTGAAACGCGGCAATGAGTTGCGATCGACTAATCGGTTTGATAAGTTCTGCTTCGGAATCTGATGCAATCTGAAGCAACGCTTTAATTTATAATGATCTCCTAAGAATCGTAATTTTCTAATTTACATACTGCGCCCTGGGTAAACTCTTCCGGTGGTTGGCACAGTGTAATTCTGTAAACAATATTGAGGTTATGGCGCGATGGCAACCAGCCGCAGAACTCAAACCAGTACTCGCAGGACCAGTAATCGACGCACTGCCGCGAAGGTCACAGAAACTCCTGAGAGTTCGGCTCCTGCTCCGGCTGAGACCCCAGAAGCGACTTCAGAATCTCCAAGTCCAGACGTTGGCGAATCGCTAGAAGTTAACGAACCGCCCATCGTCAGTGAACAACCCGAAGTCAGCGAACCGACTGACCCCATTTCAGAAACCGCTTTAGACAGCGATTTTCAAGAAGCATCCACAGAATCAACTCCAAAAGAATCAATCCCGGAGGAACCTCCTATGAGTAACGCAGACGTGATCGAAGCAACAGCAACTCCCGCTGAAGGAAACGGTAGCGCGATTGAAATTCGTAGCGATGTTCCCAGTCTCTCGATTTGGAATCGTCCCGTCATGCCCAGTGATATCGAAATTGTTGGCACCATTACTTCGTCCGGTGAACGCCCGATCGAAGCAAGCCATCTTGCAGTATTCGGCACGATTTTGAATGGTCGTCCCATTCTGGCAAGCAATTTGAAAGTCGCTGAAATGCTGCCTGGCAATCGTCCAATTTTTTACAGCGATTTCCATTCTGTCTCGGCATTGACCCTAGCGGGCGATCGTCCCGTGATGGCAAGCGCATCCGGCTTGATGCACGCTGAGAAACTGCCGGGCGATCGACCGATTTTCACAAACGATGTTGACGATCCTTCGACGCTCATGGGCTTCATCGACTAGAGATTTCATTCAATCTGAATCGATGGGCGCTTCTGAAAAGGAGTGCCCATTTTTAACGCCTGCTCACGCTGAGAAGCGTTTATGATGGCTAAATGTCCCCGATTTTTTAAAACTTCTCATGATTGCCTCTCTCCCAACTCAATACAACGCAAGCACCACCGAAGCGAAATGGCAAAAGTTCTGGGAGGAAAATCAGGTCTTTAAGGCTGATCCGAGTCAACCTGGCGAGCCGTATTGTGTCGTGATTCCGCCACCAAATGTCACGGGTAGCTTACATATGGGTCACGCCTTTGAGAGTTCGCTGATCGATGTGTTAATTCGATATCAGCGGATGCTCGGTAAGAATACGCTGTGGCTACCTGGAACCGATCACGCGAGTATTGCGGTTCAAACGATTCTGGAGCGGCAATTAAAAGAAGAAGGTAAGACGCGCAATGATTTAGGGCGCGAGCAGTTTTTAGAACGTGCCTGGAAATGGAAAGCCGAATCCGGCGGCACGATCGTGAATCAACTTCGACGTTTAGGGGTGTCCGTCGATTGGTCGCGTGAACGCTTCACGATGGATGAAGGACTTTCAGCTGCGGTGTTAGATGCCTTCGTGAAGCTGCACGACGAAGGCTTGATCTATCGCGGTAATTATTTAGTCAACTGGTGTCCGTCCAGTCAGTCTGCTGTGTCAGATCTCGAAGTTGAAAACAAAGAAGTAGACGGAAATCTCTGGTACTTCAAATATCCGATCGTGGATGGAGACGGTTTTTTAGTTGTGGCAACGACTCGACCGGAAACGATGTTGGGAGATACAGCTGTTGCAGTGAATCCGAATGACGATCGCTATAAACATCTGATCGGTAAAACGCTGATCTTGCCGCTGGTATATCGCGAAATCCCAATTATTGGAGATGATCACGTTGATCCAAGTTTCGGAACAGGTTGCGTAAAAGTCACGCCTGCTCACGATCCAAACGATTTCGAGATGGGTCAGCGTCACAAATTGCCGTCAATCAATGTGATGAACAAAGACGGCACGATGAATGAGAATGCTGGAGAATTCCAGGGACAAGATCGTTTTGTCGCTCGTAAAAATGTTGTCAAACGATTGGAAGAAGAAGGCTGTTTAGAGAAAATTGAGCCGTATAAGCACACGGTTCCGTATAGCGATCGCGGAAAAGTTCCCGTTGAACCGTTACTGTCAACGCAGTGGTTTGTCAAAATTGAGCCGCTGGCGAGTCGGGCGTTATCGTTTTTAGACGATCAGACTTCTCCGAAATTCGTGCCCGATCGCTGGACGAAAGTGTATCGCGATTGGTTGGTGAGTTTGAAAGATTGGTGTATCTCGCGGCAGTTGTGGTGGGGACATCAGATTCCAGCCTGGTATGCAGTGAGTGAAACCAATGGGGAGATCACCGACTATACGCCGTTTATTGTGGCGAGATCTCAAGCCGAAGCGCAACAGAAAGCGATCGAGCAGTTTGGCGAATCGGTTCAGATTGAGCAAGATCCGGATGTGTTGGATACTTGGTTTTCTTCTGGATTGTGGCCTTTTTCGACGTTGGGCTGGTCGGATACCGATGCCGAGGATTACAAGCGCTACTATCCCACTGCCACGCTGGTGACAGGATTCGACATTATCTTTTTCTGGGTTGCCCGGATGACGATGATGGCAGGACATTTCACCGGACAAATGCCGTTTAAGGATGTCTACATTCACGGGTTAGTCCGGGATGAGAACAATAAAAAGATGTCGAAATCTGCCAACAACGGCATCGATCCTCTAATCTTGATCGATAAATATGGCACGGATGCGCTGAGATATACCCTGATTCGAGAAGTGACGGGTGCAGGGCAAGACATTCGCATCGCATACGATCGCAAAACCGATGAATCCGAAACAGTTGAAGCCTCGCGCAATTTCACCAACAAACTTTGGAATGCGTCGCGGTTCGTCATGCTCAACTTGGACGGGAAGACTCCCGCTCAATTGGGTGCGCCGGATCAGTTGGAGTTGAGCGATCGCTGGATTTTGTCGCGATTTCATCAAGTGGCGCAGGATGTCCGAACAGCGCTCGATCGCTATGGATTCGGAGAAGCCGCAAAGAGTCTCTATGAGTTCATTTGGGGCGATTTTTGCGACCAATATATCGAGCTTGTAAAATCGCGCTTACAAGGAGAGCCGACAACTTCGCGTTTGGCGGCTCAGCAAACTCTGGCGTATGTGTTGGAAGGAACGCTGAAACTCTTACATCCGTTTATGCCACACATTACCGAAGAGATTTGGCACACGCTGACTCAAGCGCCTGACACAGAATCGTTAGCGCTCCAACCTTATCCGAACCCAGACGTAAGTGCGATCGATGCCAACTTAGAGCGGCAGTTTGACCTGATTATCAACTCGATTCGCACAATTCGGAACTTGAGAGCCGGGGCGGAAATTAAGCCAGGAGCGAGAATCACGGTTGCGATGCAAACCGAAGATCCGCAAGAAAAGCAAACTCTGATTGCGGGACAGTCTTATATCAAAGACTTGGCAAGAGTTGAAACCTTGTCGATTACGAGTACGGCAGATCAGCCTGCTAGAACCGTATCTGCCCCGAAAGCGAGTGCGATCGCGGACGATGCTCCAGTTTTAGTCATGGCTCTCGACATCGTTGGTTCTTTTATTGCCAAGAATCAGAACATTTTGTTGTCGCTGTTGCTGATTGGCTCGATTATTTTCGCCATTAAGATTGCTGCGACAGTCACCAGTGGAATTCACGAAATTCCATTGCTCGCACCATTCCTTGAAGTGGTTGGGATTATCTATACAATCTGGGTTACCAAAGCGCGACTCTGGAACAAAGACGATCGCCAAGTTTTCTTCAAGCAAGTGCAAACCTTTACTCGTGAAGTGATTGGAGAACCTGCGCCAATCGTCGCAGTTGCACCCGTTGAAGAACCGCAGATCTCGGAAGCAGCGGATAATGTCGAAATAGATGATGTTCAAACGATCGTCGGGGTTACTGGAACTGTGAAAATCTCGATCCCTCTGGCTGGACTGGTCGATTTTGAAGCGATGAAAGCTAAGATTGAGCGGGATTTGAAGAAAGTCGATGCCGAGATTCAATCTTTGAGGGGACGCTTGAGTAATCCGAAATTTGTGGATAAAGCACCGCCTGAAGTGGTGCAATCAAATCGCGATGCATTAGCCGAAGCAGAAAAACAGGCAGAAATTCTCAAGTCGAAGCTCGATCGCCTATAAATTTATCAATTCTTAATTTTTCAACAAGAGACGCTGAAATCTAGCGTCTTTTTTTTTAATTCGATGAGGCAGGGAGAATGAGCATCGCCAGAGAAAACGGAAAAGTTATACTGTCATGTTAGGTACAGATAGTGGAAGCACCCGGGTTATAACGGAGGCAGTTCAATAACGGTACTTATCAGGTCAGTGCACCTACGGGCGATGAAACGGGGATACAGCGTAGTATGTTGTCGAATCAGCCCAGGCAGCATCTCCAGCGTCTTGTAGACACCCCTGACTTGCATCGTTCCCTTTGAGATGATATCGAGAGTAAATTAATGCTGCACTTGGCGCAAGTTCAAAAAAAAGGCTATCTAGGCAAGGCAGGATTGCGCTTATTGGCTGCTCAAAAGTCTGAGCATGTTTGGACGAGGCTCCCGGAAGAAGAAACGGTTCTTTCGGCTGAAGCCAATACGTATGCGGATGGCTTGCTAGTTTTGGTTGAGATTTCGAGTAGCAATCAGATTTTAGATATTCGCGAAGCGAAAGATTGGGTGCTGGAGTTGGTTCAGCGCTATCTAACGTATGGAATTACGCCTGCATTTTTGCAGCAGGAGACAGAGCGGGCGGAACAGTGGCGGCAGTCTTTGACGCTGGAAAGCCAAGAGTTGGCGAGACGAGCGATCGAGCTTGAGGCGAGACGCGAGCAGATTCAGGAGTTGGAAGAAGAACTGAAGAACGAGAAGAAACAGTTGGAGATGTTGATGTCACAGGTGAGGGCGCAGCAGGAGTAGAAAAAGTGGGGAGTAGGGGGTAGGGAGTAGGCAGGTTTAAGACCCTCGCAATCTTACTCCCCACTCTCCACTCTCTTCCATCTTCCAAATCGCCGCAAGCAACACCCATCCCATCAAATTAATCCGCGCATCGAACAGGGCGATATCTAAGAAACTGAACAAGGTGCAGGCTAAAAAGGCAATCCAGAACGTGAAATAGATCGGGCGGTTTGTCGGGGAGAGTGCTTTCCAAATCCAAATGCCCTGTGCCATGATCCAACCGACGAGTCCATACAACATTACAGCAGCAAGTAAACCGGATTCAGAAGAGAGCATGAGAAATAAGTTATGCGGATGTCCTATCCAAAGCTGCATCTGTTCAGTGTAGAGACGAGCAAAGCTTCTCAAGCCCCAACCTGTTAGCGGTCGCTGTTCGGTCATGTTCCAGGCAAATTTCCACTGTGTCGATCGCAGTTGATTCACAGGTCGATCGCTGTACATTTGATCGTTGAGTCTTGCCCAGAAAAATCTTGGCACAACTTTGCGTAAGGGCAGTGCGATCGAGTCTGGAGCAAACGCGGCTCCTAGGATAATTCCTGTGATCGCTCCCACAGCGGCAACGATAGTTTTCCAGCCTTGATACAGGGCAAAGGCTAGACAGGCTAAAACTGCGATCGCCCAAACATTACGAGAATTGGTGAGAATGAGTCCGATTGCGTTGAGTAAAACAATTCCGATTAGGAGTTTTCTGCGCTCTTTTAGCCATAATCCCAAACTGAGAATGAAGACGATCGCATAGTAATTTGCCAAAATCGTCGCATATTCAAACACCGATGCCATTCGCCCAACAGGATTACCCCCGGCGAAAACTTTCCAAGAAATTAACCCCCACAGCAGCGAAGGCATACTACCGAAATTGAGCAGTTGCAAAATCCCGATCACAGTGACAGGGATAGAAGTGATTACCCAAATCCAAGCAATTTGCGTGAGTTGTTTTGGCGATCGAATCAGATCAGCTAGTGCTGCAAACGTGAAAAAGAACGGCAAAAAATTGAACAATCCAAGAAAAGCATTTGCGCGATCGTCTGCAAACCAAGCGGCTGCAATCATCACCAGTCCTAGAATCGCAAAGCCTCGATTGACAGGTTCACGACTTAAGCTCGAAAATTTTCTCACCCAGATTGCGATCGCAACCATCAAAATCGAAGTGCCGCCCAAAAAAGCACTAAAGGGCAGCAGAAATAATCCGATTTGCACGACATTCCAATGGCGTTGGAAATTCGGATCGGGGTGAGGCTGAAGTGCTTTCATCTCTAAACTAAATCGGTTCAAAACATTCCGATCGCGTTAAGCGAATCTGAGCCAGCGCAAAAATTGTTGGGATGACTCGTCCGTAATTCGTCGCGATCGCTCTCCATCCCAAATCCGCTAAAAACCAAGCCCAAAGCGCTGATCCGACAAAGGCAAATGCTGCACGAGATGCTGTATATCGCGCTGATGCCATCGTCATTCCGCGTCGAGCTAGCTGCATCGAAACCTGAGTTTGAATCTGAGTTGCCGCAGCAATTCCGCCTTGGGTGATCGCTTGTTGTGCCACTTGATAGCGGGCAAAATGCAGCGCAAACTGGCGGGCGATATGTTGCAGTAGGAGCGGCTGAAGAACAGTATTCACCGCTAAAGCGCTGCCACCTTTAACCACGAGTGACATCGGATTCTTTTGTAGAGACAGCGGCAAATCTGCAACAAAATCAGTTTTCGATAAAGTATTCTGAATACGGTTCGTTAAAGCCGTTTGTTCTGATGCAGGCAATTGCTTCCAAGCTCGGTTTAATAAACTGAGAAAAACTTCTGCTTCTAAGTCTGTCGTAGACATTGAGGCTGAATAAGGCAATTTCAAATATCGGCAGACCTGGATGAGTACTTGGCGATAGCTCACTTGCCCAGTTTTGCGGCGCAAGACCGTGATGCCATCGGCAGCGAGAAAGCGGAAACGATCGTCGATCGCATCAAGCCAGTCTTCTCGACACAGGCTTTGCAAATCGATCGGATCAGGAGCATTGACATAATCGAGAGGATTGAATTTGGGACGAAACAAGATTTCAGTCAGTTCGCGCAGTTCATCATCTGTTGCTAATTCCAATGCGGCTCTAAACTCATCCACTGGTTACTTTCCTCCCGATGCAGCGTCAAGATTCATTCTACCTAAGCAAGACGGTACTTCGGAATTTACGGTTTCATCAATATGTTAGATTCTCAATTTGAAATTGCGATCGTCGGTGCAGGCATGTCCGGTCTCACTTGTGCCCAAATGCTGCACCAAGCCGGGTATAAGGTTGTCGTGCTGGATAAATCGCGGGGTTTGGGCGGACGCATGGCAACGCGCCGTCTCCACGGAACTCATGCCGATCATGGCGTGTGTTATCTCAAGCCGAAGTCGGATGAGTTTCAGAATTTATTGGATCAGCTAGTTGATCGTCAAGTTAGCCGAGTCTGGACAGATCGAATTCACGAATGGGTAGACGGGCAGATCCGCGCTCCTGAATCTCAAGCAGCTTGTTATGTTTCGCCAACGGGAATTTCGGCGATCGCGAAGTTTCTCTCGGCTGGTTTAACGTTAAAGCTGAATCATCGCGTGACCGAGATCAAACCAGGTTGGCAATTGCACTGCGAATCAGGCGAAACAATTTCGGCTCAGGTCGTGGTGATCGCGATCCCGGCTCCACAGGCGGCACACTTGTATGAATGGGACAAGTTAAATCAGGTTGAGTATTCGCCCTGTATTAGTGCGATCGCGGTTTATCCAGCAGAGCGACAGAGTGAAGTTGAGCAATTGCCGTGGAAAGCATTGATTTGTGCTGACTCGGAGTTGGGATGGATTGGATTAGATAGTACGAAGCAGATACATCCGGTGCAGCCGGCAGTTGTAGTTCAGAGTAATGCAGCATTTGCAACTCGGTACTTAGAAGATCTAGATCTTCAGAAAGTTGGGGAAAGGTTACTAGAACGAGCGTCTGAGGTCGGATTGCCTTGGTTAACGAGTCCTGAAGTGTTGCAGGTGCATCGGTGGCGGTATGCTTTTCCGATCCAACCGTTGCCGGAGTCGTTTCTGGTTGCAGATACCGAGCAACCGTTAATGTTTACGGGAGATTGGTGTGGGGGAAATCGGGTTGAGAATGCTTTTCAGGCGGGAATGGCGACGGCGCGTGAATTGAATCGGAGGTTGGAAAATCGATCGTTGGGAGAGCGATTTTGGTGGCAAATATAGGCTTGGCGTAGAACCTAAGTAGATGGGCGTAATTAATAATCAGTTCGGCAAGTTTTCTCGTTTCGTTGTTCACCCGCCCCGGAATGAATTCGGGGCTAACGGCGCGAAGTCCGCTCTGGGACTAACAGCCCATGAAAACGCCTTCTTCAGTGGGTTTCAACCCAGTTCGCACGGTTAGCCCGAACTTCCAGTTCAGGGCGAGACGCAAACGAGAGCGACGATCTTTCAATTAATTGCATCTCCCTACTTAGTTGTCATTTTGCGGAGTGGGGAGTGGGGAGAACCTAGATTCAGATTGCTCCCTATCTCCCCATCTCCCTATCAGAGAGAGCAGTCTCGCCTTAGAACGTGAAAGTCGTTCTAATCGTTCCAATCACAATGTCATCATTGCGATTGTCATGGTTTGGAGCTGTTAACCAGATGATCCCAGGCGTGATCGCAATGTTGTCAGTGAGTTGATACTGATAGAAGCCTTCGATGTGCAGAGAGGTATTGCGATCGCGTCCGATTGCTTGTCCAAATGTGCCGCTGCTACTCGACACTCTCGGCTCCATACCTACGATGATGCCAGCCAAGCTTCCCTTCTTGAGAAAATCTGGGAATGCAAGCCCGGCTGACCAGTTCCAAATGTCCAAATCGCCTCGATTTCCAGGCTGCAACGATTGAGCATTCGTATAGCCGACAGACCCATTGAAAACAACCTGCGGCGTAATTTGGAAAGAAGCTGAAATTCCGTACGCATTCGCAGATGTTGGAACTTCATCGGCAAGGAAACCATTCTCAGCGAGCGATCGGAAGTTTGCGCGGGTACTGCCGACTGCGCCATTGCCAGAAAAATCGACATTGTAAGCATGAATGTAAGTGAGTCCAATTCCTAATCGCTCACTGGGGCGGAAGGTCAATTGTGCTAGCGCGCCATAAGAGCCATTAAATAGACCATTTCCAGGCGCAGGAGAGCTAGGTTCACCCGCAAGATAGCCCAAGCTTAGTTCTAGAGCATCACTAAATTTGTGGCGGACTCCAACCCCAGTTCCAGCCGCTCCATTCCCTAGATAGTAGATCGAGTTCCGAGTCCCAAAGTGGCTGAGTGCGCCTGATCCCCCATCTCCATCCAGATACGGATTGAGCGTATCGGTAAAGTCATCGATCGCACCTGCATTCGCTTCGATGACAACGGTGGTCTTTTCACCGAGGGGAAACGTATAGTTCAGAGCATCGACTCCCAGTTCGTTGTTTTCTCCACCTGCAAAGCGCAGTGCGCCTTCATTGGTCAGGGTGTTGCCGTTGATGCCTGCGGGCAGAGCAGAAAGATTCGCAGCTTGGAGGCGAGTTCTCAAGATGTCGCGCCCAGTAAAGCTGGTATCGAAGTTGAGACGAACCCGATTGCCGACGATCGTATTGCGAGACACGCGATCGACAACTTCATTACTTGTTCCTGTGACTGGATCGAATTCTCTGCGAATAAAATCGCGCCCTGCTGCGACTCCAGTAACGCCAAGCACGATTTCTGCATTGAGTTTCGTAGTCGTTGAGAATTGCTGTTTCTCCAGCGTGGAAGTTCGAGCTTCGAGCGAATCAACGCGTCCGCGTAAGGTTGCCAGTTCTGCTGCAAATTCTTCTTGCAGCTTTTGTAACGTGGCTAAATCTTCTTTTTTCACGAGATCAGCGGTTGCTGCTGCGATCAGTTCGTTCACACGATCGAGACAAGCATTCAGTCCCGCTGCAAATTCATACCGCGTTAAAGCCCGATTGCCGCGATAGGTACGATCGGGATAGCCTGCAATACAGCCGTAGCGTTCGACTAAGGATTGCAAAGCTTGGAATGCCCAATCTGTCGGGCGCACGTCGGAAAGTTGGGAAACCGAAGTGACTTGATTGAAAGGTTCTTGAGCAGTCAATTCTGCCACTTCAGCAGCCGTTGCACTCGTTGCAATGCCTAAGCTTGCCGCAACCACCAGGGAATGAACGAATAAAGATTTTGTCATGGAGCTAAATCTCACACCACATCAGTAACTTTCTGATAATAAATCTCATTGTCAACAAGATTACGATCGATGTGATTAAATTTAAGCTTTTATTTAGGACGATGACAGCTTGTAAAACTTATCAGATGCTACTAAAACTTGAGAATATTCTCATCTATATTTTCTTGTTTTGAGAAGTTTTAGCTGGTTCATCGGCGGGCATGAGGTTGCCGAACGTCATCGCGTCCAGTTGGTTGATCATCTTGAGGGTTTGGGCACGGCGGGCGCTCGAATCGAGGGGTTGATTTTTCAGCCACGCGATCGCATTGGGTTTGCCCTGCTGAGTTGCCATTCTCAGTGCGCCCCACATCTGTACTTCGGATCGCGACGGATTAAATTGAAGCGCTGCATTAATTCGCTTTTGAACGCGTCCGGGATCGTATTTGAGCACATCTAGCACTTCAGGATGATCGATCGAGGATTTTTCCATCACCTGAGCGGCTCTTTCCCAGCGTCCATCTAGCAAGTTTGCTAGGATTTGCTGGCTGACATTTGCCCAAGGTTGATCGGCTTGAGTTTTGGTAACTTTCGCATGTCGATCGATCAAATCCATCTGAGCTTGAGCCGCAGGAGTCCAGGCTGACCCGACTCGACGTTTGACCGATTTCAAGTATTCCGAGGCATTTGACCACAATCCGCTGCGTGCGAGAAAGAGTGCATCGGTGAACGCTCCATTGGCGATCGCAGGTTGGCTGAGCGAAATTGGCTGGAGTTGAAAGGGGATATTTTTACGTTTGACTGATCTCAGTTGATACACCTGAAAATCGGGTTCCAATCCTACCGTTTGATTCACCACAAATTCGGCGGGTCGCCCCTTCGGGACAGCTTGCCAAGTGGGGAGTTCGCCATCCGGGCTTGTCCAAGACAGCATCGCGCTCATTGCCGTGGTTATCGGGTTGTAGTAGATAACTTGACCATATGCGATCGAGCTATCTCCCTGTTGAAGTTTGCCATTGACATTTAGCCAAATGCCGTTCTGGGGGGCACGATCCTCAAGGCGCTGCACGTTGGTAAACGGCAATTCGCGATCGGAACTAGGATTCATCGCCCGTGCGCGCACCAGTGGCTCGGTGACAAAATCTTCTCGCATCTCGCGCACTTCGATTTGATTGACGAATTGTAGTGCTTCTGGCTTGCGGGCAGTGGAATTTTTGACAAGGCGGTAAGCCCGAAGTTCGACTAAGCGATCGTCTTGATCCGCTTGTGGTCGAAAAACAGGCATGAGTATATCGATTTGTTTTGGTTTGCCTTGCTTGACAGTTTCGACTCGAACGACCTCGCCTGCATATAATCCTGCTTTTCGCAGATCGGCTTGAACTTCTTTTAGAGATTTTGGATCGTCCCACGCGCTGATGGGGATTTGCGCATCATCGGGCAAATAGCGATTCATCCATGCAACCGATTTTGGATCCATGATGAATTCTGTACTCAGCCAAATGCTGGTGACAACGCATCCTGCTGCGCTGGCGATCGCTAAAAATGAGCCGACCGATTTCCAAGGAACTGCCCCGATTTTTTTCATAGCTTCTTAAAACTGATGCGTTGTAAAAAACTGCCCTTCTTTGAATGGTATATGCGTCTCTGAGTTTGCGCGCGATTTCCTTTCTAAGAGGATGCTCTAAAGATTCTTGCCTTAGGTCTGATCTGCCCTGAAATAGAATTTTGGGTCAAAATCACCCCGTAAGCCCAGAATCTTTTGATCTGTTTAGAATCTCCTCTAAGACTTGTAAATATTGATGTCCGGCGCGTTCCCAGGTGTACTCGGTTTCAATGAGCGATCGTGCATTTTCTGAAAGTTGCGATCGTAACGCTGCATCGTCAAATAACCGGGAAATTGCGGTGACATATTCAGGGGTCGTATTGGCGTGTAATGCGCGCATTGGATGGCTAAACTGCAATCCTTCTAGCCCTCGATCACTTGATACGATCGGTGTTCCGGCTGCCATTGCTTCTAATGTTTTATTTTTGATTCCGTATCCGGTTCGCATCGGAATCACACAGACTGTTGCACAGTGTAAATGTTCAGCGATCGATTCGACCCGTCCAGTGACAAATGCTCGATCTTGCAGTTGCAAAACTTCTGAAGTTGGTCGTGCGCCAACTAGAGATAAGGTGGTATCTGGATATTTTGCTTGTACTTGCGGCAGGATTTCCAACGTGAGATATTTTGCTGCATCAATATTGGCTAAGTTATCCATCGCACCAATAAAGATCAGGTGATGTCCGCCTGGATCGGCTGTGCGATAAGGAAATTCGGTAAAATCAACGCCATTCGGAATGACACGGATTGCAGCGTTTGGATGAAAACTTTGAAGCTGGGTGCGATCGTCTTCGGTCGTAACGACAATGTGTGAGAATTTGCTGCAAAAGCGTTTCTCATAGCGTTTGAGCAAGGGTAGATTGATGCGATCGCGCAGTTCATGCTCAGAAGTCCCGGTTTGCAATTGATTGCGACAAGAACCATAGACTGAACTGTGCACATTGACGACTGCTTTATGGCGAAATTCAGGACGGATGTAAGCTTCGTTGACGCTGTGTTCGCAGGTGATGACATCAAACTTATCAATGTGTTGATCAATCCAGGCTTGCATCGCAGGGGAATAGTTCGATCTCACACTAGGCGGCGTGCCTTCCATGAGAAAATTCGCGAATCGTTGCAGTTTATTTGAGCGATCGGTAGGTTTGTCAAAAACGACTAATTCACTGACATGTTCTCGCAGTGCAGCAATGTCCGCATCGCTCACATCAGCACTTCGTTGAGTGAGAACGGTAACGGAATGAAAGTGATGGAGATATCTCAGTAAATGGAAAGTTCGTACCTGAGTTCCGCCTTTGGTGGGGGGATAGGGGAACGTGGTCGAGAGCATGAGGATGTTCATGGGGCAAATGAAACAATCGCGACTTTCTCGGTATGCCCAAAAGTTGCGATCGGGCTTCTAGGTGGATTTGCGAAGAATGCAGTTGATTGGATCACACGATCGCGATGTTTTGTATTTTTATCTGAGGAGACGCTTGCAGCACATGATTTTGTGCGCGCTTTGTTCAAAAAAGATTCTAGCTGTAGAAATTTTCGCTCACCAATCGCAAATCCTTTCTGCTTGGGAATGCTAGGGATTGTGTTCTTCAAGAAATTGGTTGTATTGCCCTAATTTCTTTCTTGAGAAGCATGTTGCATAACGCGCAGTTTTGCCGAATCGTTTTGGACAAGTTGCGCTTTGAAGTGTCCCTCTAGGCTCCGGCAATGAACTTTAAACCCTGTCTCACGCAGACCTTATCTGCATCTTGCGCGAACTCCAGCCCCTTAGAGCATGGCTTTTTACAAATATCTGGCTGTCAAATCCGCAGATTTTTCTGGATCGCGATCGCGTTGACCTCAATGAGCTGTAGCAAAATCACGCCATCTAATTCACGAGCAACCTCAACTCAATCCTCAGAGCCAGTCGCTCTAAAAATCGTTGTGCAGCCGACTCAAAATAGGTCTGAGCAAGAGCGTATGATCGCTCCCCTCAAGGCTCATCTAGAAAAAGTGCTGGGTCAGCCTGTTGATTTTGTGGTTGCCAAAGACTATGAAGATAGCGTCAATGTACTCGTGGCAGGGCAAGCGAATGCAGCTTATATGGGGGGAGTATCCTACTTTGAGGCACTGGAGCGAGGGGCAAAAGTTAAGCCACTGGTTGCACCGATTGATCGATATACCATCCGCCCTTGGTATCGCGCTTGTATCTTAGTTCCCGCAAAAAGCCCAATCAAAACTCTCGCTGACTTGAAGAACAAACGAGTTGCGTTTGTGAATCCCTCCTCGACATCAGGATATCTCAAGCCTCTAGCGGCATTGAGAGAACAAGGCATTCAACCAGAACGCGATTTTGCAGCCGTGATTTTTGGAGACACGCACGATCGGATGGCAGCCATGTTAGGTGAAAAAGCAGATGCGATCGCGACAAACTTAGCAACTTACACGCGATGGAAGCAGCAGGGTAAACTATCCGCACAACCAGTCAGAATCATTTGGCAGTCTGAGCCAGTTCCTCATTCGCCGGTCTTGATTTCTGAAACTCTTCCCCCTGAGCTAGTCGAGAAGCTGAAAGAGGCATTTCTTACAACTCCCCAAGGCATTCAAGACCTGATGGGAGCTGAAACAATCGGCTATACCCTAGTCGAAGCGGAAGACTATGAAGCTGTTCAAGACCTGCGACAGAAACTCAATCTGACAAAGGAGCCATAACCGATGAAAATTTCGACAAAATTTGTAGGGATCTCGGCGGCATTAATTGGTGCGATCGCACTGATTTCTGGGGGAAGTACGCTCTGGCGCAACTACATGGAATCCGCCACGCTAGAACAATACACGCAAGCAAAGCGGCGGATCAGACTGACAACGCTAGTACAAAATCAGCTTGCTGGCGAGATCCTGATGATTAAAGACCATGTCTTATTTCGCAATCTCGATCTCGACAAAGAAAGCGAAGAAGATGTCGATCTAGATGTCCTACTAGAAGAGCTAAAATCTTTATCCCCCACACCGGAAGTTCAAGCAATTTACCAGCGATCAGAAATTTTTGAAGAACTCGAAGAAAACTTAATTGAATCGATTCGGCAAGAATCGGCTCAAGCTTCTCAAGCTACTATCACTGATCTTCAGCATGATTTTCGAGCGATCAATGGCTTCGGGCGCGATATTAACTTCTTCTTAGAAAGACTGGAGCAGCAAGCCGAGCAGCAAGCCGAGCAAGCTCAACAAGAGTTAGAGCAAGTCCGACGGATCAGTACACTCTTCTCTTACGTCACGATTTTACTGCTGATCTTGATGGTTTTCGGCATATTCTGGCGGATTCTGCGCCCGATGATTCGATCGCTCAAACACCTTCAGCAAGGAGCCGCAGAAATTGGAGCAGGCAACTTAGCTCATCAACTCACCATTCGCAGCAATGATGAAATTGAGCAAGTCGCCCAAGCTTTTAATCAAATGGTCGATAATCTCAGTCAAGCTCAAGCCACCTTACAGCAGAATCTCACTGATCTCCAAGAGGCGAAAGAATCTGCTGAAGCTGCAAACCGCATCAAGAGCGAATTTCTCGCAAATATGAATCACGAATTGCGAACTCCGCTCAATGGGATTCTGGGCTACGCTCAAATTCTCCAGCGCGATCCTGCGACAACAGAAAAGCAGCACAAAGGCTTAGGTGTCATTCATCAGTGCGGCTCTCATTTGCTGACTTTGATCAATGACATTCTCGATCTGTCCAAACTAGAAGCTCAAAAGATGGATCTCTACCCTCAAGACTTTCATTTTGCGAACTTCTTGAGTACAACAGTCGATATCTGCCGGATCAAAGCCGAGCAAAAAGGAGTAATTTTCGACTACCAGCCCGATGAAAATTTGCCTGTAGCGCTCCATGCAGATGACAAACGCCTGCGCCAAGTCTTGCTCAATTTACTCAGCAATGCTGTCAAATTTACGGACTTTGGCAAGGTCAGCTTTACCGTGAGTGTCTTGCCTGTCACTTCTCAACCCCCTAACTATCAATCCACTGCTAAAATCCACCGCATCCGTTTCCAGATTACAGACTCTGGTCTCGGCATTGCGCCCGAGAAACTGAAATCAATTTTTCTGCCGTTTGAGCAAGCAGGAAAGCGCGATCGCAATCATGAAGGAACAGGTTTAGGACTCGCAATCAGTCAGCAAATTGTTGAAATGATGGGAAGTACAATTCAAGTCCGAAGTACTCTCGGCAAAGGAAGTAGCTTTTGGTTTGAAGTTCATATTCCTGCGGCAAATGACTGGCTGGCTGAATCTCCAACGCAGCGAAATGTGATTGGTTACCAAGGAGAGCGTCGTAAAATTCTAGTCGTTGAAGATCGGGCGGAAAATCGCACCATCATTGCAGAAATGCTAACACCTTTGGGCTTCAACGTTATAGAAGCGGAGAATGGTCAAATTGGACTCAATCTTGCCTTAAAGATTCGCCCCGACCTGATCATTACCGATATGATCATGGCAGAAATGACTGGGATAGAGATGACTCGTCGCCTCCGTCAACTCCCTGATTTTGCAGATACTCCGATCATTGCCTCACCTGCTAGCTTATCTGAAGTTGATGTCCAAGCCGCAAGCGAGGCAGGCTGTAATGGATTTTTCCCAAAACCGATCGAATTTACTGGATTGCTGGGTGAATTAGAACGATATCTATCTGTGCAATGGATCTATGAAACCCCTGAAGAGAAAGAGGCAACTTCAGTTACAGTTGTAGATCCGCCTAGCTGGGTTGTTCCTCCTGCATCGGAACTGCAGCGTCTTTATCAGGCTGCCCAAGATGGTTTTATGGCAGACATTCAGAAAGAAGCAGCCCGTCTCAAACAACTCGATCCGCAATATACGCTCTTTGCAAACAAACTCTTAGATCTGAGCCAAGCTTTTGATGATGAGGCAATTCTAAATCTGCTTGATCCTTATCTCTAACGAAATTCTCGCGATTCGATGATGTGTACCTTTTATTGCTCGATGTTAGGAGTTGTCTGATGCCTGTTGAAACGAGTCCAATCGGAACCATCTTAGTCGTAGATGATAATCCGACGAATATTCAAGTTTTGTTCGATGTGCTCAGCGAGATTGGCTACCGAGTTGCGATTGCCAAAAGCGGAGATGCGGCATTGCAACGGCTCCAGTCTTTTCGTCCTGATCTGATTCTGCTCGATGTGATGATGCCAGGAATAGATGGCTTTGAAACCTGCCAGCGTCTCAAAGCAAATTCTGCAACTCTCGATATTCCTGTGATTTTCATGACGGCTCTTTCTGACACAGTGGATAAAGTGAGAGGACTGCGTTTAGGCGCAGTAGATTACCTGACGAAACCGATTCAACATGAAGAAGTTTTGGCTCGCATTCAAGTTCATCTACAACTGAGCAACGCCCAAAAGAACCTAGCACGACAAACGCGCGAACTTTCTCAAACATTAGAAAACCTGCAACAAGCTCAGCTTCAGTTGGTACAGAGCGAAAAGATGTCTACCTTGGGTCAACTTGTGGCTGGAGTTGCTCACGAGCTGAACAATCCAATCAACTTCATTGCCGCGAATCTAGAGCCTGCTCAAGCCTATGTGCGAGACCTAACCGCACTCATTGATCTGTACCAAGAATGCTATCCAGAGCCTGATCCTAGAATTCAAGCATGGATAGAAGAGATAGATGTCGCTTATGTAAAAGAGGATTTGCTCAAACTCATTGCTTCGATGAAACTGGGAAGCGATCGCATTCACGATCTCGCTCTATCGCTCAGAAACTTCTCTCGTTTAGATACAACCGCGCTCACCACAGTGGATATCCATGAAGGCATTGAGAGTACGCTTGTAATTTTGCAGCATCGCCTGAAAGCAGGCTCTCACCTTCCTGCCATTCAGATTGTTAGAGACTATCAGCAGCCCTGTCTAGTAGAATGCTATCCGAGCCAACTGAATCAGGTGTTTATGAACTTACTCGGTAACGCGATCGACGCGCTAGAAGCAAGCGCTCACTCGGCTCCAGTCATCACGATTCGTACCTCTGTCTATGAAGGGCAAGCCAACATTACGATCTCGGATAACGGCAGTGGCATCCCCGAAGACATTCGCGCGAAGCTTTTTGAGCCTTTCTTCACGACAAAAGCGATCGGCAAAGGCACAGGACTCGGACTCTCGATCAGCCATCAAATTGTGGCTGAAAAGCATCACGGTAAACTGGATTGCCACTCGACTCTGGGACAAGGCACTGAATTTGTGATTCAGCTTCCAGTACGCCAGCCCATCAGTTAATAAACCGAAAGGAAGAGGGTAAAAACTGCCCCTTTATCTAACTTGACAACGCTGATAATTGGGTCTACGTTTCTATCTTGCTCTACGTCCGGGCGTTTGGCGGTAGCCAGCCCTAGAATTTAAATAGTTTCAGGGGCTGACTCTAACCTCGTTGTGCCTCTTCTCGTGCCGAACGCAAAAGGCTAAAACGTGAAAGTTGTCCGAATGGTGCCGATGATCAAATCTTGATTGCGCTGATCGTGATTGGGTGCCGTTAGCCAAATCAGACCGGGTGTAATTGCTAAATGGTCAGTGATTTGATGCTGATAGAAGGCTTCAAGATGCAGAGAAGTATTACGATCTCGTTCGACTCCAGTTGCGGCTGTAATTGCAGAATCAATCCGGGTCAGCTTCGGCTCCATGCCAATGACCAAACCTGCAAAATTGCCTTTCTTGCCCAAATCTGGAAACCCTAGCGTAACTGCCCAGTTCCAAATATTTGCATCGCCTAGCTCTAGGACTCTCGCACCTGTATACCCAACCCATCCATTCACAATAAAGCTTGTACTAGGTCTAAAAGAAGCTTGAAGTCCAAACGAATTCGTCACAGTCGGTCTTCCGGTTGCAGTGAAAAGATTTGCGTTCAAACTGCCAGCGCTGCCTTCTGTGGTGTAGTCGGTATTGTAGGCATGAATGTAAGTTATCCCAAATGCCCAAGCTTCAGAAGGTTCGATCGTCAATTGTGCGATCGCTCCATAAGCCCCATCAAACAATCCATTTCCCCCCGTAGGCGTATCTGCGTCACTCGCCAAATAACCAACGCTCAATTCGAGCGTATCATTGAGTTTGTGAGTGATTCCGGCTCCGGTTCCTTCTAGCAAATAATAGATCGGGTTGCGAGTGCCAAACTGAGAGATCGAACCACGACCACCATCCCCATCAAAGAAGGGATTGATCGATTCTGCAAATTCTTCTGATTCTCCATCATTGGCAGAAACGAATACCGTTGTGCGATCGCTCACAGGAAACTGGTAAGACAGTGCATTGAGTTCGATCTCGCTACCCTCTTGCTCTTGAAATCCAGGTGCAAAAGAAAGCTCTCCTTCGGGTGTTCCTGTCAAATTCGAGATGGCACTTACATTAGAAGCTTGTAAGCGAACTCTGAGCAAGTCTTTCCCCGTGAAGCTTGTGTCAAAGTTCAATCGCGTGCGATGCGAGAGAGTGGGGTTGCGATCAACTGTTTGACCGTTGAGATCCGACCCACCGAACACATTCGTCAGTGCAATGATCGATTCACCAGTTAGCTTAGTTGTTGTCGAAAATTGCTGTTTCTCAAGCTGGCTAGTTCGAGCTTCCAATGCATCAACTCGACCTCGTAAGCTGTCTAACTCTGCACCAAATTGCTCTTGGAGCTTTTGCAGCATGGCGAGATCTTCTTTTTTGACCAAATCAGCCGTTGCAGCCGAAATCAGCTCATTGACGCGATCGAGACAAGCATTTAACCCGGCAGCAAATTCGTAACGAGTCAGCGCCCGATTGCCTCGAAAGGTACGATCGGGATAGCCTGCAATACAGCCATAGCGCTCTACGAGAGACTGTAATGCCTGAAATGCCCAATCCGTGGGCTGCACATCAGAAAGCTGTGATACTGAAGTTACTTGTGATATCTCAGAGATCGGAGTTGCTTTTGCTGGTGGTACAGCAATTAGACTGATCGCAGTAAGAGCGAAGGAACTCAATAATGTAACGCGGCTCAACATGGTCACTCTCCTCACAGTTTTGCTTCCGTAAAATGCTTAAGTAAAATACGTAGATTGATCAATCGGAATTTAGATAATTGAGTCTATGTCTTGTTCTGATTTAGGTTGATAAGCGAAGTGTACCCCTATGCTTCTCATCGATCACTTTAGGGCCAAACGACCATCGTTCCAGGGAAAACACACAGCAGAACGATCGTAATAACCTGGCTAAGCTTGTTTGATTAGAGATGCATGATTATGAAATTACTTCTGATTTTTAGTCTCATACTTCAAAAGCCATAGATGACAGAAGCTTAGGAAAAGTGATGGATTTGTGATCAAGTGGGCTGCATAACTCGATCGAGCAAAGCGTAAAAGAGAGTGGATGCCAGACCTAACGTGATCAACTCATGGAGGCAAGACAATGAAACTGCGATGGAAAACACTCTTTGTACAAGTTGCAATTTGGGCAGTCTCAGAAGTTGCGCTGACCTGTGTTGGAATTGATGACTTAGCTGACTACAGTGAATTTATTCTCGATCGCAAACAAGCCTTCATCGAAGCCATCTCAAACTCTACTCCCTTCGCAACTGCTCCTTTTCCTTTCTGTCCTAAAGTTTCTGTTCTGATCGCTTGACTGAGTAAAACCGTGAAACGTTTCGACACAAAGTCAGGAGTTTTAATGGTTTACGGTTCGCAAGATTGAAATGATTAATCCAGGCTAGATTGGGCAGATGTAGCCACTATGAGAGCTAGGTTATCTGTAGTTCACCTATCAGTGTCGATCCTTACTTCTACTTCTAGTAGGACAGCATTTGAATTTGTAACGTTCTACAGGCAAGAATTCAAAAATTGCCTCATTTCGTTAGAATCTATCGAGAGGAATAAATCTAGGTTATACCTTTAGGGGGCGGAAACTTCTCGAAGTTCTTATCTTAAAGTCATTCTCCAGGCAGACAGAGATTCGGATATTCTTCCTCTAAACTGCTTTACATCAGATAGATCGATCAGCATTTTGAAATAACTTATTTTCTGAGGTCTACCCCTGTTTGTTGAATTTTTTGGAGATCAAGCGATGCCATCAATCCGTGTTGTTTTAGTAGAAGATCATGATCTGACTCGGTTTGGAGTCCGGGCAATGCTGCGCGAGCATGGCAACATTGAACTGGTTGGAGAAGCGCGAGATGCAAAATCGGGGTTAAAAGTAATTCAAGAGACTCATCCGGATGTCGCGATCGTCGATATCGGTCTGCCGGATATGAATGGAGTCGAACTGACGCAGCAGTTGAGAGCGATGCAAGCTGAAGCAGGTGTTTCTCCAACAAAAGTTTTGATCATGACGATGCAAGATGATCAAGAAGTTGTATTAGCAGCATTCGCAGCAGGTGCGGATTCTTACTGCATGAAGGATATTAGTGGTGATCGTTTAAGCGAAGCGGTGGCATTAACGGCAGAGGGACATGGATGGATTGATCCAGCGATCGCGAAGATTGTGCTGAAACAAGTCCAGACAAACAGCCCAACTTCAGCCCCGGCTTCAACCGTGACGATCAATCGATTGTCTGAAGAAGAAAGCCAAAGCATCTCGACTTATCCCATCACAGCTCGCGAACTTGATGTTTTGACTTTGATTGTAGATGGGCGCAGTAATGCAGAAATCGCAGAGCGGCTCTACATTACCGTTGGAACCGTCAAGACTCATGTTCGCAATATTCTCAACAAGCTGTGTGTGAGCGATCGAACTCAGATTGCGGTGCGAGCATTACGTGCAGGATTAGTTCAGTAATTATAGGAGTCGATTGAAGCTCTGAGATTGGAGCAGTGCAATGGAGACTGAGCAAATCGCATCACGCTTAGGGACAAGATACGATCGCTGATTCTATTTCTCTCTGAGATTTACTCTTCCCCCAAAGGATAGATCTGCTCCCCCATCAGACAATGCTAAATTGACCTCATCTTAAAGAAAACGCGGAAGCGAACTTAACCATTCTCTTTTAGCGATATGCCTAACCAATCCAACGGATACTCATTGTCTTTTGGATCTATATGAAACTAAACCCTTGAAAGCCCTGAGCGATTTTGCTGAGGGCTTTCAAGGGTTTGAAAGTAGATTTCAAAGTGGAGCGGATGAATGTGTATCAGTGATCACTTTTAATCTCCCCGCTTAACACAAATTATGAAGAACATTGAGCACAAAGTGCAACTCTAGAGCACCCGCTGTAAGCTGGATTTCAAAGCCACCTGACAAACCTGTAGAACCAAAACTTTTGGTCGCTACGATAATGGATTTAATTAGGTTGAGAAGGTAAACGAGGATGCGGAGATCGCGCTTGCTAGGAGCCTTAAGACGCTGGTTTTTCTCCAGCCACCACTTCCATCAACGGGTAGCACGGGCTGCTAGTCATATCACGATGTCAGTTGCCTGTCTCGTCCTCCTAGGCTGGAGCTTTGATATTCCGGTTTTGAAAGAATTCTTTCCCGGTATGAGCACGATGAAGGCAAATACCGCGATCGGGCTGCTCTTGGCTGGATTATCCCTCGGACTCCAAACTCGACAACGGTACAATTTGCGAACGATTCGAGCCGCGCAAGGCTGTGCGATCGTCGCTACCATCATTGCTATACTGACCCTCTGTCAGTATAGCTTCGGGTGGGATCTTGGTATTGATCAACTGCTCTTTCACGCACGACCCGATGCTGCTGAAACGTTATATCCGGGTCGGATGGGGGTGAATACAGCGATCGATCTCGCTCTGATCGGAATCGCACTTTGGCTATTGAGTCAGCCTGCCCAGATGACTGAGGAGCGCGGCAAAATAAATCGCTTGATTGTTGCTCAACTCCTTGCGATCGCCGTCGGTTTGATGTCTCTACAAGCTGTGATTGGGTATGCCTATCAGGTGCAAGTCTTTTATCAATCCCCAAGGTTGACGACCGGAATGGCGCTGCATACTGCACTTACCTTTGGCATTTTAACTATCGGAATGCTGGCACTCAAAAGCGAACAAGGAGTGATGCGATCGCTCACCAGTCCGCTCGTCGGGGGCGTTGTCGCACGACGGTTTATTCCGACTGCAATTGTGATTCTGGTCATCCTAGGCTGGCTAATTTTGCAGGGGCAAAAGGCAGGATGGTATGACTCAAATTTTGCGGTGTCGCTGATGGTGATGACGCTCATTGCTGCATCGTTGGGACTGGTGGGGCGAAATGCTGATACCCTCAACCGAATGGATCGCGATCGCAGACGATCGTTCGATCAGTTACGTTCGAGTGAAGAACGGCTGCAGCTTGCACAAATGGTGACGGAAACGGGCACTTGGGAGTGGAATGTTCAGACGGGAAAAATCGTTTGGTCACACCCTTGCTATCCTCTCTTTGGCGTTGCATCGACGGAGGCAGATTTGCTGACAGCGTTTATGTCAAAAGTTCATGCCGAGGATCTGCCGACTATCCAAGCCGTTGTGCAGCAGCGAACGACACTGAATGCCGTTGAACTTGAGTATCGCTATCACCATCCAGAACGAGGACTGCGCTGGATGTTTAGCCGAGCCAGAGCCGCTTCTGATAATCCTGCACTGCTGCGCGGCATTTCGTTGGATATCACCGATCGTAAACAGGAGCAGCTAGAACGCGCCCAAACTCAGGAAACGATTTGCCGACAACTCGCCGAAATTGAGGCGATCTACGATACGGCTCCGGTTGGGCTAGGTCTTTTTGATCGGGATTTGCGCTTTACTCGGATCAATCAACGCTTAGCCGAAATCAATGGATTGTCGATCGCAGATCATCTCGGTCGGACAGTTCGAGAGATTGTCCCCGATCTTGCAGATGACGCAGAACCATTACTCTGCCGGGTGCTAGAGACGGGCGAACCATTGCTGAATCTAGAGATTATGGGTGAAACGGCTGCTCAACCTGGCGTTCAGCGAACCTGGCTCGAAGATTTGTATCCACTCCGAGATGCAGCAGGACGACCGATCGGCATCAATGTGGTAGTTCAAGAAATCACGCAGCGCAAGCAAGCAGAGATTGCGCTGCGTGACAAAGAGCAGCAGTTAGAGCAACTCAGCAACTCAATGCCGCAGTTTGTCTGGATATGCGGTGCTCACGGAGAACTTGAATATGTGAATCAGCAATGGTGCGACTATTCAGGATTGAGCCAAGAACAAAGTCATGATCAGACTCTCATTGTTAGCCATTATCATCCAGACGACCAAGCCTCTGCCTCCGCTCAATGGGAAACAGCGCTAGCAACACAGCAACTCTTTGAGTTTGAAGGACGATTACGATCGGCAGAAGGCATGTATCGCTGGTTTTTAATGCGGGCAGTGCCCGTTTTCGATGATCGTCACCAACTGCAGCGATGGTATGGCACTTCGACCGATATCCACGATCGCAAACTGGCTGAACTCAACGATACCTTCCTCAATCATCTCGATGCTCAGTTGCGGCAGTGCTCTGAGCCAGAAGCGATGATGTGGGAAATTGTGAGTCGTTTAGGTCATTATCTCAACGTCGATCGCTGCCTGTTACATAGCGTTGATTTAGAAGCGGGAATCACGACGATTCGGCAAGATTGGCGGCAAGCAGATCTCGAAAGTATCGCAGGCGTTTATTCACTGTCGGAGTACATTCCGCCAGAGATTATCCAGTGCTATCAAGCGGGTCAGTCCCTTGTCGTTGACAATGTGGAAACGCACAGCAGCACGGTGCCCATTGCTCATCATTTGCTGGAGCGGCAGATTCGGGCTTTGATTGGAGTTCCCTGTATTGAGTCTGGGCGTTGGGTCGCATCGCTGATGGTGCATTCCCGCGCGATTCGAGAGTGGCGATCGGATGAGGTCAGACTCTTGCAATCTGTGGGAGCACGTTTTTGGGCGTTGATTCGGCAAACGCAAGCCATGCAAGCTCTGCGAGAAAGCGAAGCTCGATTTCGCACCTTGGCAGATAACATTGCTCAACTCGCCTGGATTGCAGACGCGAGTGGTTCAGTTTTTTGGTACAACCAGCGCTGGTTTGAGTACACCGGGATTACGCTCGAAGAAATGCAGGACGGGGGGCGACAGGTTGTGCAACATCCCGATCACATCGAGCGGGTGACTCAGCGATTTCGCCACGCAATTAAAACGGGTGAAGTCTGGGAAGATACGTTTCCGTTGCGGGGTCAGGATGGACAATACCGATGGTTTCTCTCTAGAGCCATTCCGATTCGAGATGAGCAAGGCAATATCTTGCGTTGGTTTGGTACCAATACAGACATCACCGATCGTAAACAGCTCGAAGATGTTTTAGCGGCGCAAACTGAAGAACTCATGCACACCAATCGGCTCAAAGATGAATTCCTGGCTGCGCTGTCTCACGAACTCAGAACGCCACTGACTCCAATTTTGGGATGGACGCGGCTGATGCAAGATCACAAGCTCAACCCTGCGAAAACGGCTGAAGCACTCGACATTATTCAACGTAGCGTCAAACAGCAAATTGCTTTAGTCGATGATCTCCTCGATGTCTCTAGTGTGATTCAAGGCAAACTGCATCTGAAATTACAGCCATTAGATTTAGCAAATGTCGTGGCTCATGCGATCGAGACGGTGCAGTTTACCGCTCAAGCCAAACGCATCGAAATTGAAGTGGATAATACTGCGGCGTTGCCTGTGCTTGGAGACGGCGATCGCTTACAGCAAGTCTTCTGGAATCTGCTCAACAACGCTCTGAAGTTCACGCCCGAAGACGGACGCATCAAAGTCGAGTCATCGATTTTCATTCATCGAAATGGGATTCGTTCTGTTCAAGTTCGCGTCATTGATACGGGAATTGGGATCGCGCCTGAGTTTTTGCCGCATGTGTTTGACCATTTTCGACAAGCAGATAGTAGTTCATCCCGCCGATTTGGTGGGTTAGGATTGGGGCTGTCGATCGTCCGGCATTTGGTGGAACTGCACGGTGGTACAGTCAGTGTCGAAAGCCCTGGAATCGGACAAGGCACAACTTTTATGGTGCGATTTCCATACCACACGAACTGTTTGCAGCGCAGCGCACCGAATGATCTAGCAGATCTTGCCCCGATGCCTCTTAACGCATCTCCAGCGCTCGCGCCTGTTATTTCAGCGCCAGCCGAAGTCCTCGCTTCAGAAGTTCAACCGAGTGCTAATCTCACAATCACTTTAAAGGGACTGCATATTCTGGTCGTGGATGACGATCAAGACAATCTAGAACTATTGCGCTTTTTGCTGGAAGAATATGGTGCGATCGTGACTGCTCAACTTTCAGCGATCGATGCGCTCGACTTCCTCTGCCAAAAACAACCCGACCTGATTATCAGTGATATTGGGATGCCTCAAGTGGATGGTTTTGAATTTATTCGCCGCGTGCGATCGCTGCCACAAGCCAGAGAAATTCCCGCCCTAGCACTCACGGCATATGCTCAGATAGAAGACGAGGCGCAAGCGATTTCATCCGGTTTCCAGGGGTTCATTACGAAGCCAATTGATCCGCTGGAATTACTCTCAAAGCTGATCCGCTTGCTCAAGCCTTAACTCTCTTGAAAATATTGCTCAGAATGAGCTAGCTCATAGAAACTTTTCTCAGCCTGCGGCATAGTAATAGTCAACCGCATTCATGTTGCGGAGTGGGACATAGAGGAATGGGGGGAGCCTAGACTCGGATTGCTCCGTATTTCACTACTTCTCCACTTCCCTATCAGATTGATTGTAATGAACGAGTAGAGGAACATAGATCATGGTGACAACTTCAACCCATTCTCCATCCTTTAGCACTCAACTCAAAGAGTGGATTGATTACAGCAAACCCGGTGTGACTCGAAAAACGATTGTCAAAGATACCCAACCCGCGATCGCGCTCTTGTGTTTGACAGCAGGAACTGAGCTTGCCGAGCATACGGCTCCGCGCACGGTTTCGCTGGTGGTGATTGAAGGACGGGGCACATTTACCCTAGAAGGACGCGAAATCGTCATGGAGCCTGGGGTATTGATTCACATGTTGCCGAATACCCGTCATGCAGTGCGAGCCGAAGAAAATCTGGCATTTTTGCACCTATAGCTCAACTTCGCCATGAGCAAGACTGTGCAAGGCTTGCTGATTGAGAATGGTAATTTTTCCGCCTCGCCGGTAGGAGACAATCCCCTGCATCTGCTTAAATAACCGAACGCATTCTTCGTAGGTAATGCCAATTCTTCGAGCCATGTGATAGTGAGATTGCAAATTAACCTCAGTTTCCTGTGTAAGATTCATCTGCTGCTCGGTGGCAGCGTCTTGAATCAATCGAGCTAGCCGCACGATCGCTCGTTCAGACACTAAACCATGCACCGTTTCGTGGAGTTGTTGTAGACGTTGATTAAAGACTGCCATCATACTGAGGGCAATCTCTGGAGTCACCTGAATCGCCTTGAGTAAGGTTTCTTGTTTCACGGTTAGCACTTGCACTGAGCTTTCTGCAATCACCGTTGCAGGTGCAATAGCGTTACCGAACAGGGCAGGAGCCGCAAAAAACTCTCCAGCACTCAAAATCCGCAGTAGAGTTTCTTTCCCGGTCGTTGCTGTCTTTACAACTCGCAATTTGCCTTCTATCAGCGCATACAGGGTAGCAGAGAGACGATCGTTCTCCTGCATAATCATTTCACCAGCTTGATAATGCTGCACGTTTGCATCCGGTAGCAATTGAGCAGCTTGTTCTGGGTTGAGATGTGCAAATATCGCAACCTTGGCAAGTTGCTCGATCGTGGCTTTCATCGGCGAATATTCAGAGCTTGCAGCAGTTTGTCAGAATGAGCATAGCGCAACCGTTTCATATAGGAGATGATCCAGTGTCACTGTCATCTAACTTAACTTCGCCTCGATCGTCTTCGCAACAATGGTATCGCCCGACTTTTTCTCCAGAGCATGGAATCTATGTTGTCTTGTTCGTTTCTTTTCTGACGGGCGCAGCCGCCGCACAAGCTTGGACAAACGAAACAACTTTGGCTCTCGTCTGTGCTTTTTGTGGATTTCAAGCAGAGCATCCTTGGGCGATGCAAATTAGACAGCGCAAGAGTTTGAAATTGCGCTTCTGTCTCTGGGGAAGTATTTACACGATCGCTGCAATGACGATCGCGGTTTTACTTTTGCTCAATTATTCGATGCTGCTCTGGATTTATCTGGGTGCGATCGCTGCATTTTTCATTGATGCAATTTCAGTCTGGCAGCGAGAACAAAAATCAATCTTCAACGAAGTGATCACCTTTGCGGCAGTGTGTTTATCGGCTCCGTTTGCCCTAATTGCTACGACTGGGACTCTTTCGATGACAGGCGTAGGATTATGGCTCCTGAATACCCTGTTCTTCGCTGGCACAATTTTTACGGTTAAGTTTCGCAAGTCGAAAACACCGACAATTGTTCCAAGTAGTTTGTATTATGCGATCGCGACTGGAATCGTGCTTGGGCTGTGGGGGTTAGGTTGGCTTGCTCCGTTGACGGCTGCGGCATTTGTGATTGCTTTATGCAAATTTGCGATCGTGCTGGCTCAGCAAGATTGGTATCGCACTGCTCGAATTCAATCTATTGCTACACTTGAAACCATCACATCTCTTCTATTTTTGCTGATGACCTCCCTCTCGCTACTCCCTGCTCACTTGGGATAGTCGGCGCAATCGTTCCGTAAGAGAGACGCTATTTGCATCAAAGCTCCTTTTCCCGATGGATTGAGGATGCTGAGACGCGCCTTAATCTAGTAAGCATATTCCCTCAAAATGAGGTCCTCGCGCTGCTAGAGAACTTATGATATTTTCCCCGCTGCATCACACTGCTCATCTTAATTTGACGAAGCTCTTTCAGCGGGCTTCTGGGCTGAGTAGTGCGATCGTGCTCCTCATCGCTGTGCTTGTCTTACTCGGTTGGCAACTGCATTGCCCTTTGTTGACAGGAAGCTTTGCAAATGATCTTGCCCCTATGAGTATCAAAAGCGCGATCGCATTTATTGCAGCGGCGATATCTCTCGGATGCTTGCACTGGCGTTCTAAAGCTTCGCCTGCCCGTTGGATCTCGCCAGTACTGGCGATCGCTGTGATTCTGCTTGGTTTTTTGAGCTTCAGTGAAGCTGGATTGACCTGGCAGCTTGATCATATGGCGTTCTTTTTTCATCTTCAGGCATGGAGTGCACCTTATCCGATCGCGCTGAGTACTGGGCTGAACTTTGTCTTGATTGGAAATGCTCTTTTGTTATCTAGCCGACCTGAGCGAGGATTTCATCGCTTAGCTCAAGCGCTCACGCTGATCACCGCTCTCATTGCTGTCAATGCGTTACTCAACAATGTGCATCCGATTGGGTTGCCGCCTGCTCATCCTGTTTCGACGATGGCACTGGCAACCGCATTTACGTTTTTAGTGTTGAGTGCAGGAATTCAGGCGTTGCACTTAGATGAAGCAGTAATGCGGGTGATGCAGATTAGTGATGGGTCGAGTGAAGGCATGGTGTGCCAACTGCTGCTCGCCGCGATCGCGCTCTCGGTACTCGAAGCATTCGTGACTTTGTGGGGACAACCTCAAGCGCCAGGAGATACCCTGTTTCATTTGTCATTTCTGACGATTAAAACTGCCTTAATCTTTACGCTGCTCGTTGGTTGGAGCGTTTCACTCCTCACTCGTATTCGTCAAGATTATCAGCAAGCGGAAGCCGTGGTTGAAGACCATGAAACCTGGGTAGAGCTTGCACAGGAAGCGGCTCACTTGGGACGATGGAATTGGGATATTGCACAGAATCAACTGCAATGGTGTGAGTATCAAAAGCAGCTATTTGGCCTTGCCTCTGAGAGCTTTGAGGAAACTTATGAAGCATTTCTACGCTGTATTCATCCCGACGATCGAGCTTTGGTGCAGCACCATCTGAATGATGCGATCGAGACGCAACAAGACTACTACGACGAGTTTCGAGTCGTCTGGGGCGATCAAAGTGTGCATTGGATTGCGTCTAAGGGACGCTGTTTCTACACGGCAAAAGGGCGATCCGTCCGCATCAGTGGCGTGAGTTTTGAGATTACAGAACATCGGCAACTGCAAGAGGAGCGAGATCGCTTATTTCGCTTAGAACAAACTGCCCGTGTCCGCGCAGAATCTGCCAATCGCATGAAAGATGAATTTCTCGCGATTTTGTCACACGAAATTCGCACACCGCTCAATTCTGTACTCGGCTGGATTCACTTATTGCGATCGCGATCGCTCAAGCCTGATACGGTTGCGCAAGGCATTGATGCCCTCGAACGGAATGCCGAAGCCCAAGCCCAAATCCTTGAAGATCTACTGGATATGGCGCGACTGGCGCAAGGTCGGCTCCAGTTACAGCTTTCTCCAACTCGGTTAGCAAGCGTGATTGAAACAGTAATTCGCACGATTCGCCCGGCAGCCCAAGCGAAACGAATTCACATTCACACGGATTTTGATCCCCAAATCGATCAAGTCCTCTGCGACCCAAATCGAATGCGGCAGATTGTATGGAATCTGATCTCGAATGCCGTGAAATTCACGCCTGCTGAAGGGAGGGTAAACGTGACCTTAACCCGAGTGGATGACGGTATTCAAATTCAAGTCAGCGATACGGGTCAAGGCATTCATCCTGAGTTTCTGCCGTATGTTTTTGATCGATTTCGGCAGGAAGATAGTACACTCACGCGCAGTTATGGCGGTTTGGGATTGGGGTTAGCATTAGTTCGCTATCTCGTTGAACTGCATGGAGGAACAGTTGAAGCAGCAAGTCTAGGAGTCAATCAAGGGGCAACATTCACGGTGAAATTGCCTTTTAGAGACGGCATGAATCAGGGAGATTGCGATCGAGATGAGGGTTGATGTGTCAGATCTTGCAAGTTGGGGCTGTGATATGAACTGTGTCATCCCAAATTGATTTGTAGCATTGACCAATTGATTCGGTCTCAGGAGCAATGCTTCAAAGATCAAAAATTGATCGAATCCGTTTGCGAATCTGTTCAAACGTTGTTTCTTCTTTCGTTTCTTCTACGACCGCGACTCCTAAACTTCTGAGCGATTCTTGTCGCTGAGACAGCGCTTCAGCAATTTGGTCGGCTAACGTGCGATGCTGTCTCAATAAGCTGTGTAGATTATCATGATCGACAACAAATAGAATCGTATCTTCGATCGTGCGGAGTGTAGCAGTCCGCGGCGTGCCGAGCAATAAAGACATCTCTCCAATAAATTCACCTGCTCGGCGGACAGCAACTTGCTGATCGATCGATTCGACGACCACTTCAACTGCACCGGACAGAATGAGATAAAATGCATCGCCTGGATCAGATTCGCGCGCAATGACCTGACCTGCTGCTAGCTTCTGACGATACCCTTTTTCAATCACCTGGCGAAGTTCTACGTCTGAACAGTTCTGAAAATAGCTCACTTTTTTGAGCAAATCTCGCAAAAGCCACCCGCCAATCGGTTGGTCAGACGTTGTAATTTCTGGAACTGAGCCATTTTGATGCGTTTGATTGAGGAGTTGCACCAAAATTGGCAAATGGTTGAACACGATATCAGTTGGCGCTGCTTTCGTGTCAATTCCGCGATCGCGAAACTCAGCTTCAATTAAAAATCGCAGTGCGCTCTGAACTGAGTCCATCTCAATCGGTCGCTCGATCCAAACGAGCAGTTCAAACCGTAACATCGAATTCTCAGCATCTAACCCCTTAAAGTACACTTCGGGTAGAGGCGAGCTTAAAACGCGCGATTCTTGACGCGATGCTGCAAGTAGAGCTTCCATAACTGCTAAAGAATCGCTTTCATCCACAACAGACACGGGCAGAACAATGCGACATTCTGAGCTGCGATAGCTCCAGTTCACGACGTTATTATCCAAAAATCGGCTATTCGGCACAATCACATATACCCCATTAATTGTCCGAATCGTGGTGCTGCGAATCGAAATTTCTTCGACAATGCCAGCTGAGTGATCGACTTCAATGTAGTCGCCAACTTTAACAGGTTGCTCAAGCAGAAGGGTAATGCCACTGACAAAGTTACTTGTTAGATTTTGCAAGCCGAGTCCGAACCCAACCCCGATCGCACCTGCAAACACCGTCAGCGAACTCAGATTAATGCCTGTAGTTTCAATAACAATAAAAAACCCAATAATCGTGATCACATAACTGACGATCGTAGACAGCGATTCTCGGGTTCCAATATTTAAGCCAAATCCCGGAAAGACTCGCTGTTTTAGAAGCTGTTTAATTAAATTAGAAATGACCAGCACCAGAATCACTTGGACAAGCAATTCGATAACTGATCCCATCGAGAACTGCTTTCCCCCAAAAGTAAATAAATGAGTTGAGAAAAAGCTAGAAAACTCCTCAGGCAAGCCTTGCATGACGATTCTGTTGAGAAGTTCCTGAAATTCCATAGAGATTAGAGGGCTATAGTACTATACTTCAAAGAGAATAAATCATCTCTGCAAATGAAATGTTACCGTCTTGGGGATGAATTGTGGTCGGCTCATCTTTCTGAAAGTATTTAACGTGAATTCGGGATAAGAGATTTCGCCCCTGTGCCGATGCGAATTCTATTCGCTAGCCACCCAAACGTTAACCCGAACTGAGGTTATTTACAGTCAGGATTGCATCATTATGTTATTCGGAAAAATTGTGTTCTAACTTCAGAGGGTTACGTCCATTTCAATTGTTCTTTAAGCTCAGCACTATCTGAATCTACTACTTTAAATAGCTGAATCTTATTATGTTTATGCCCCTCGACTTTTTACTACGTTTTTTGTCTAATTTGGTGACAGTCGCAATTCTGGGAAGTGGCGCTTATATTTTTTACGAATGGTATCAGGGTGAATTGATTAGCGATCGCTGGTTGTATCTGAGTATTGGGCTATTCGCCTGGTCATTTCTCGGCTTGCTGCCCATTTTACTTCTTCGCCGTCCTGGACGAGATGAGCCTAGTCCACTCCGAAGTGAGCGAGTTCAACGGTTACAACGACCCGATGGCAGTGAAATCAATGTTGAGTTTTATGGGTCTGAACATGCGCCTCCACTGATTTTGACACATGGTTGGGGTCCCGATAGCACTGTTTGGTATTACGCGAAAAAGCAACTTGCTGAGCAATTTCGAGTTATCGTCTGGGATCTGCCAGGGCTAGGCAAATCTAAGAAGCCCCAGAATCGAGACTACTCGTTAGAAAAGTATGCGCGTGACTTGGAAGCAGTATTAACGTTAGTTGGGGATCAGCCTGCTATCTTACTCGGGCATAGTATGGGGGCAATGATTCTGCTAACGTTCTGCCGCCTGTTCCCTGAGCAGCTAGAGCAGCGAGTCGCAGGCTTAATTCTAGTCGATGGCACTTATACAAATCCTCTCAAAACAGCTTTATTGAATCGGCTATTAGTAGCACTGCAAAAGCCTTTACTAGAACCTTTGCTTTACCTTACGATCGCACTATCTCCAGTTCTCTGGGTGATGAGTTGGTTAAGCTATTTGAACGGAACAACGCTACTCACAACTGAACTTTCTGGATTTACAGGCAGAGAAACACGGGGACAGCTTAATTTTTCTAGTTTGATCGGAATCAAAGCATCTCCGGGTGTATTGGCGCGAGGAGTGCTTGCGATGCTGAGATTTGATGAGACTAACACTTTATCGACGATCGCAGTACCGACGCTCGTTGTCGTTGGTAAATCTGATATTGCGACACGCCCTTTTGCCAGTGAGCGTATGAGTACAGCCATTCCTCAAGCACAACTCAGCGTACTGTCTCCCGGAGGACATATGGTACTCATGGAGCGCAACTTACAATTTTCAGACCTGATTTGGGCATTTAGCGCATCTTGCTTAAGATTAACTACATAAGTTAATAAGTTAAATCATTCTCCGCTCGTGTCAGAGACTATTCAGCCATGCTCAATCATGAACTCGCCTGGTTGATTCCGGCGCTTCTATCAGCCCTGTTCGCGGCATTAACTGCGATCTTCTCGAAGCTTGGCGTAGCTGAAGTCAACTCAAATCTGGCAACAGCAATTCGGACGGTGATTATTCTCGCGATCGCTTGGGGCATTGTCATCCGTGAAGGCAACTTGCAACAAGCCTTGCATATTCCTCAGAAAGCCTTAATTTTCTTAGTGGGTTCGGGTATCGCAACCGGATTATCCTGGATTTTCTACTTTCGGGCGCTTCAGCTTGGCACGACTGGATCGGTTGTGGCGATCGACAAATCCAGTTTGGTTTGGGTGATTCTCTTCGCACATTTTTTTCTCGGAGAACCCCTGACGCTCAAAATATTTCTAGGAGTGCTGCTGATTATCGTCGGCACATTAGTTGTAGTCTTGTAGTAAATCATCTTTGATTCCTACTGGTTCAAAGACTCTCTTGATGTTAGGACAACAGGTCGCATTGCTCTAGCACGCTCTGTCGCTACACCTTGAAAAAAATAAAACAATTTAAATCTTATGATCACGCAAACAAGGACAGCAATTCCGCATCCGGTGAAAATCATCATTCTCTGGCTTGTTTTCTTGCTCGGGCTGCTCTTTCATACTGATCTTGGATTGATGCCACTTTTCCATGACCTGAGTGTTGCTGAATCTCAGGCGAAAGATATCGCAGAGGTTACACCAATTTTTTGGGCAATGTTAGGCTTTTTTGTCTTGCCCATGTTCGCGATCGTTGCGACTCTGTTTCTGGATTCAAAACGCTATCGGAAACTCCATTTTGGCTTCACCATTCTCTACACGGTATCGAATTTCTTGCATTTACTCGCAGATTTACTGGTGTCGCCAATTCTCTGGTATCAGATCTTCCTCATGCTGATTTTATTTGTGCTGGGATTGTTGATCAATTTAGTATCGTTTCAATGGATGAAAGAGCAAAATCACAGCCAGCCTTGGGAAAATCGAGCCGCGTAAGTGTCGTTCTCCAAAAACTGAGAACATCACATTTCAGTCATTTAGAACGTTGTCCACAACGACAACGCAACTTTGTGCCGAAAATTGTCAGTTGTCAGCCGTTCAGTTTCTCGCTCTGCTTGCCTTTTCTAAATAATCTGATCCAAGACACTCCTAATTTGTCAGGTCTGCCTGCATAAACTGCAAACTCCTAACGTGGATTTCATCACAACCACAAAACACTTACATCCATTAGGAGATATTGCACCATGAACTTTCGTCCCTCTCTCAAAACAATTCAAGCACTCGGTTTAATGGCAATGACGACTGCAACCATGACAGCGACTAGCATGACCATCAATCCCGCTCCCAGCAGTGCCCAAACGATCCCACCCAGATTATTTCAGTTCATCAATAAAGGTCTCTACGTCGCTCGCTATGAATTGAGCTATAAGGTTAACGGTAGATCCTTCACTCATAAGACAGGGGATGTTGTGATCAACCGATCGGCCAGCTTTAAAGTGCCTTTCAATGCGACCGATATTCGGACTGAAGGCATTCTCTTCACGGGCTTATTTAATGAGACCAGACGAGTCTTTTTTCACCGCTTCCCTACAGTCCCTCAGAACACATGTTTTACTACTTTTGGGACAACATTGCATCCTCAGCAAAACCAAGACTGCCGCTTGTAAGCGTAGCAAGTGTGCCATAATCCGCCGTGAATCTCTGAGCCTGCACTAGATGCGACTCAAATGAAAGGAGAAACCCAATTGGGTAAGTTACCCTAAGGTATTTCTTCATGATGGCAGCATGTTCAACCCTGCTCGCTGCTCTATTCACGCTGGCATTGATCAAAAGAAGTCCTAGGCAAGTGCCCTATGCACTTGTCTAGTTTGTCACCAGAATTTAGCACCTGTTGAAGTCTGACCACTCTTAAGAAATCCAAACACCTCGCGCTACTTACTCGAATTCCGATGTATTCTAGGCGACTCAGTTTACATCGTTCATCCTAGTATGCAATTCTCGAAACGGCGAGCCGCGAAACGCTCAATACAACAACGCATCTCTTTGACTGCAAAAAGTCTCATGCTCAGCTTTGGCGCTGTGCTCAGCATTGCTCACACTTCGGTTGCAGAAGTTGTGAATATTACACTTTTACATCTCAATGATATTTATGAAATCACCCCGATTGAAGGAGGTAAACGAGGCGGAATGGCACGGATCGCAACATTGCGAAAACGGCTTCTTGCTAAGAATCCCCGAACGTTTACTATGCTTGCAGGTGATGCACTGAGTCCATCCGCGTTAGGCACTGCAAAAATTAATGGTAAACGTCTCGCAGGTCAGCAAATGGTTGCTGCTATGAATGCAGTTGGCTTCGACTACGCGACTCTGGGAAATCATGAATTTGACATTACGGAAGAAGAATTTTTACAACGTCTGAGTGAATCAAAATTTAAATGGTTTTCGAGCAATGTCGATAATGAGTTTGGGCAGCCTTTTCCGAATGTAGAACGCGCTCCGATCATCATTACTCAAGGCGATCTCGGTAACACAGTTCGCATTGGATTAATTGGACTAACGATTGATAGTAATCCCGCTCAATATGTCCGCTATCGTGACCCGATTGAAACTGCAAAAGCTCAAGTTGCTGCAATGCGTGGAAAAGTAGATGTAATTGTGGCTCTGACGCATCTCAGTCTTGCAGAAGATCAGCAGCTTGCGGTTGCTGTTCCCGAAATTGATCTGATTCTGGGTGGACACGAACACGAGAACATTCAGCAATGGAGATTTGTTCAGCGCCCAACTCGATCGGCTCGTTGCTTTGACCGAGGAACTCCGATTTTCAAAGCAGATGCCAATGCTCGAACCGCTTATATTCATACGCTCAGATACGACACGACGAGCCGCTGTCTGACGATCGACTCTCGACTGCAACTGATTACCGATGCGATTCCTGATGATCCGACGACAGCTAAGGTTGTGCAAGAGTGGCAGCAGAAAGGGTTCCAAGGCTTTCGCGATAGTGGATTTGATCCGGCTCAAACCATTGCGACGACCTCTGAATATTTAGATGGACTAGAAGAAAGCGTTCGCAATCGATCGACGAATTTGACTGATTTGATTGCAAAATCAATGCTTCGAGAAGTTGGAGATGCAGAACTTGCAATTTTTAACAGTGGGAGCATTCGGATTGACGATCGCATTCCACCCGGAAAAATTACCCAGTATGATGTGATTCGGATTTTGCCATTTGGTGGGAAAGTACTCTCGGTGGAAATCCCCGGAGAATTGCTGAAACGAGTGTTAGATCAAGGTCGCGCAAACCGAGGTGCAGGTGGATATTTGCAAATGGCGAATGTGCGATATGACGAAAAGTTAGGATGGTTGATTCAAGAGCGATCGCTTCAGACGAACCGAAGTTATAGAATTGCAATCAGTGAGTTTCTGATGAGTGGCAACGAACAAAATCTTGGATTTTTGTCGCTGCAAGCGCCCGGAGTGAAGCGGATCGCAGAAAAACGAGATATTCGATTTGCTGTGATTCAGGAAATGCAAGCCATGAAGTAACAGGCAACCCTCTAGAGAGTGAGGTTGCAAAAAGTAAATTAGACCACGATTGAACGATCGCCCCGTTAGGAGTTTTTTATGAGCCAAACTGTCTCTGATCCGTTAGTTGATAAAGTTGTCGAAACGCAGTATCCGATCGAAGCTGTGATCCAAAATCGCTGGAGTCCGCTTGCGTTTTCGGATCGTCTCGTCGAGCCAGAAAAACTGAGAAGTGTGCTAGAAGCCGCACGCTGGGCAGCTTCTTCTTACAACGAGCAGCCGTGGAATTTCATTGTTGCGACAAAAGACAATCCAGCAGAATTCGATCGGCTCTTAAGCTGTTTAGCAGAAGGCAATCAAGAATGGGCGCAGAGTGCTCCTGTGCTGATGATTTCGGTTGCTAAGCTCAATTTTGAGAAGAATGGAACTCAGAACCGTCACGCCTTTCATGATGTTGGAGCAGCCGAGGCAAATTTAGCGATTCAAGCGACTGCGCTAGGACTGCATGTTCACCAAATGGCAGGCTTTGATGTTGAAAAGGCAAGAGAACTATATGGTATTCCTCAAGGTTATGAGCCTGTCGATGCAGTCGCATTAGGCTATCTCGGCGATCCTTACAGCCTGTCGGATAAATTGCAGCAAAGATTATCGGCTCCGCGATCGCGCAAACCTCTAGAATCATTTGTGTTTACAGGACGTTGGCAACAATCTTCAAATCTGCTGAGATAGCTCGATTGGTTGACCATCTTGAAAGATGAGGGGTTGACCATCTTGAAAGACGAGCAATTCCCCGGGTTGTATCACTGTCCAGGTTTCATTATCTGTCAATGAAGTCGTGGCAATGACTGCAACCCGATCGCTCGATGTCGTTAGCTCTTGAAAATCAACGGTAACATCTTCATCAATCAGGTGTGCTGCGGCAAACGGAGCTTGTCGGACAATGTAGCAAAGTTTGGTTGAGCAATGAGCAAAGAAGTGTTCACCGTCGGATAGTAAGTAGTTAAAGATGCCATGTTGAGCAATCTTCTGTGTAATCGATTGCAAGGCAGCATAGAGTTCTGCGATCGCAGGTTTTCCATCAGGAAATTGTTGCCGAATGTAGTTGAGCATCAGACAAAATGCCTGCTCGCTGTCGGTTTGTCCGACCGGACGATAAAACCCTTTGTGATCGTATTGCAGCGATGGTAAATCGCCATTATGAGCGAATACCCAATAGCGTCCCCACAATTCTCGGCGAAAAGGATGGCTATTTTCTAACCCAACTGCCCCAATTGTTGCTTTGCGAATATGCGCGATCACATTCATCGATTTGATCGGATATTGGCGAATAAAGGCAGCGATCGGAGAAGAACTTGAGGGATTGTCATCGAGAAAGATCCGACATCCTAAACCTTCAAAAAAGGCGATCCCCCAACCGTCTTTATGATCGTCTGTTTTCCCACCCCGCGCACAAAATCCTTCAAACGAGAAGCAAATATCGGTGGGCACATTACAGTTCATCCCCAATAACTGACACATGATGACTCCCTAAACTCACACACTTACATTTGAGTGTGCGATCGCTTGTTCCCGAGTTATACCATTTTGGCTTGGGGGAGACTGATTTTAGGGCGAGTTTTTGTTGCCACTTTGTATGATTGATCAAGGGAATCGCTTCTTTTGTTCTGTTTCTTCTACAAGTTGCGCGATCGCGGTAAATAACGCCCTTGCGGGTTTCCTAAGATTTGTCCTCGATCGTAAATTAGGTTCCCTCGCAAGAAGGTCTGCTTGACTCGTCCGGTTAGCTCCATCCCTTCAAACGGTGTATATCCTTGTTGTGACAGAGATTCAGCAGCACGAACTACAAAGGTTTCATTTGGATCGACGAGCACTAGGTCAGCATCATAATCGATCGCAATATCTCCCTTTTGTGATAATCCAAATCGTTGAGCCGGATTCCAGCACAGTAACTTTGCGATTTGATTGTAAGACAGCCCCCGCTTGCTCCCTTCACTGACCACTCCAGACAGTAAGTATTCTGTTCCGCCAAAACCTGCTTTCGCAAGCCAAATGTTCTCTGGATCTTGAAGGCTGGCTTTCTTCTCCGCAGAACAGCAAGCATGATCGCTGACAATCCAATCGATTTGACCTTGAATTACCGCATTCCACAGCGCTTCAACATCCGATCGTGGTCGAATCGGAGGATTGACTTTTGCCCATTTGCCTGTCGGCGTTTCGACATCTAAGAGAAGATGACCTACTGTAACTTCTCGCTTGAAATTGATATGAGGAAAGATCGTTTGCATCATCAGTGCTGCCTCGATCGCTTTACGAGAACTCAGATGCAGCAGATTAATATTGACACAGTTCGTTTCATGAGCGAGATAAGATGCAATACAGATTGCTAACCCTTCGGAATGCGGCGGACGAGCAGCACTGTAGGCACTGAGTCCTGTAAGACTTGAATCTTGCTGAACTATCTTGGTGTAAGCATTCAGAATATCAGCGGCTTCACAATGGAGACTGAGGCTAATTGCCTCATTGGGATAGCGCTCTCGGAGTTTAGACAAGCCTCGCATAATAAATTCAAAATGAGCAAAATCATAGCGCTCTTCTTTGTTGATCATTAAGAAGAGATTTTGCTGATCAGACAAACCATGCAAGCCATAGCCTCCATAGAACATGAAGATTTTGAACGAAGCAACGCCATGCTGCTCAAATAGCCATTGCATTTCATCAATATGTTGAGCACTGATCGGTGCAATGTGATAGCTATAGTCAACAAAAAAGTTACCTTCTGATAGAGAAAGCACCTCTGGAAAAAAATCTTTGTACGAGCCGCCTTTGTTCAGGTAATACTGTCCGGTGCGCATGTAATTGAGGCTCGTCGTTACGCCTCCCATTGCAGCAGCTTTACTTTCTGCGATCGCATCTTGTTCAAGGGGTCGATAAATTCCAATATGCATGTGAGCATCGACTACACCCGGAAAGCCAAGCAGATTTTGAGCATCGAGGACTTCTTTGGCTTGGTCAGCGCTGATTTCGGGTGAAATTTGAACGAATTTCCCGTCTTTGATGCCCAAATCGAGGCACTCAACTTCAGATTGGTTGGGGCGGACAACCCGCACATTTTTGATCAGTTTATCCAGCAGATTCACAACGCCTCCAAAGCTCTTAGAATGAAGTGAGATTCTAGGTTGGGAGCAAAACCTATGGCACAGTTTAACGAGTATCATTTAGATCCCAAACAGTTTTCTTTCCTAAATCTTCTTCAGGAAAATTGGCAAGCGATTCGAGATGAATTTATTTCATTCAGGCAGAATGCTTCTCCCGAAGAAATAGAGCTTGCCTTCAATGTGATGGGGCCAAAAAGTAAAACAATTAAAACAAAAGGTAAGTCGAAATATAGTGCGTTTGGTGTGCTATTTCAAGGAATGTTTATTGAACAATATATTCAGGCACATCACCTTACATATCCGCAGTATGAGTTACAGAATGTCTCGGAAAAAGTACTTGAGTTAAGAAATCACTATTTCCCGAAGCTAGCAACCGCGATCGCGCAAACCAACGCCTTGCATGAGGATGTTTTAAGAAACGTCTATTTTGGAACGTTTCTGCCGGGGTTAGATGTCAAGCTGCATGTGAACTACAATCCCCATATGAATCGGGGCTATCTCGGTTTGATTGTGCCAGAAGGCGATATTGCGATGAAAATCTGTCATGACAAGCTGTACTGGCATGAGGGCGAGTTTATGGTGCTCGATCATAGCTATCCGCACTGCCCGCATAACTATACAGACTATGAAAGAACGGTGCTAGTCGTCGATTTCTTCAAAACGGATCAGCCGAGAGAAGACGTTGCCCGATTTGAGCAAGAGTTAGTCAAGCAGCGGATGGCGGAAGATCCTTATAGCTTGGGTGTTTTTGGCAAGAATGACAAAGCCAAGCCTGAAGACTTTGTTCTATATGGGCTAAGTCATCAGTTGGAATGGGATAAAGGATTGGGAGCTTAATTCGATTTGCCATCACTGCCGAGATACTCTCGATAGCCACAAATTTTGTCTCCGCGTACATCGAATGAAACTGCAACGCGATTTTTGTAAGGCGTTCCCCGCATCAGTCCTTGATCGCGGAACTCGAATACGACTGTCGTTTCGTTGCTAGTGACACGATCGAGGGTCAATGTTAAGCCCTGCTCGTAAACTTCAGACACATAGTTAAAAAACTCGATCGCGCGTTCCTTCCCGACATTTAATCCCAAAAATTTCCCAAGCGGAAACCAGAACGAAAAATCATCGGTCAGCATATCGAAAAAAGCTTGCCAGTCTCCGGTCGCAAGTCCATGCTCAAAATGCGTGAATGCTTGCTGAGCAACAGCTAATGTATTGGCAGATTCTGAGGTCATACTAAAATGGCTCTAACGTTGTTCTAGAGGTTGATCATGGCAACTCGTGAAGTCATTGTCCCAAAAGGGATGGAAATGTTATACGAACGCTATCATTATTGCCCTGGTATTAAAATTGGTAACACTTTGTATATCGCTGGACAAGTTGGTCGAGATGAAAATATGCAAGTCGTAACGGAACCGGAAGCACAATTTGTTCAAACTTTTGAAAATGTCAGAAGAGTCTTAGATGCTGCGGGTGCAACGTTTGATCATGTTGTTGAAATGGTAACTTACCATGTGACGAGTCCAGAATTGTATGCTGCATCAGAGCAACAACCTTTTACAATTCCTTATCTCGCGTTGTTCATGCAGGTGAAAGATCGCTATTTTACGAATCCCTATCCCACTTGGACAGGAGTTGGAGTGACAACGCTTTCGACTCCTGGGTTAATTGTAGAAATTAAATGTACAGCCGTTCTGATGCCCTAGAATTTTACGACGACCTTGCCGCAGTTCTGACCACTGAGGAGATACTCGACGGCATCCGGTATCGCCTCAATGCCATGAAATTCTCTAGGATCAACCGCGACCTTGAGCTTACCTGTGTAAAACAGATCGAGTAAGCGATCTCGGGCTTCCTCTGCATATTCAGAAAAGTGCGGCATCAAAAAACCTCTCACTGAAGCAGATTTCCAAAATAACTTCTGATAAATTCGCGGTTGAGTCACAGATTCTAAATCATTCGCATACTCAGAAATAAAACCTACTACAACCAATCGCCCTCGAACTGCTAAATGCTTCACACAGGTATCGAAAGTTTGTTTTCCAACGCAATCAAAAGCTAAATTAACTCCGTTGGGATATTCTTGTTGGAGAACAGTATCTAATGTTTCGTTGCGGTAGTTGATGATGCGATCGCATCCCAAATTCTCCAACAATTTCACCTTTTGCTCAGAACCACAAACTCCAATCACATGATTTCCAGCCAACTTAGCAAGTTGCACCGCAATATGTCCGACTCCTCCTGCTGCTGGAGTGACTAACACAACTTCTCCGCTTGTCATCTCTCCCACTTTTTCCAAAGCAACGAGTGCTGACATTCCAGTGGGCATCAGTGTGAGAACTTCAGGAATAGCTTCACGGATTTTGATCGCTTGGTTTGCAGAAATCACTTGGTATTCGCGATAGCCTCCGCCGCGAATGGTTGTTGCAACCGCATCACCAACTTTTAAGGTGTGAACGTTTTGCCCGATTTCTACAACTTCACCAACTGCTTCGACACCAAGATCAAATGGAGGAGTAAGATTCACGTAAGGAACATTACCTTTGCATAGTAAAGTATCAAATCCAGCATTGATGCCCGCAAATTTGTTGCGAATCAGGATTTCGCCAAGATTTGGAGTAGGAATGGGAAGTTCTTGAATGTCGATCGCGCTTCTAAAGTTATCACTCAACCGGGTTGCAATCAGTTTTTTGTAAGTTTTTGACATCATCGCTACTGTAGAGTTCATGGGCAGTAAAAGTAGAGCCTCACCTTCACTGCCGATTTGATCATCCGCTACCTCTCATCCTCTAGTAGGAGCGTTTCTCTGGAGAGCTTGCAGCATTACGCGGTGGCATTTTTAGAATCTCACGAGCCTGTGTGGGTGTTGCAACTTCCCGACCTAGGATATTTGCCATCTGTGCAACCTTCTCGACTAACTCGCCGTTGTGCGGTGTTCCAAAGCGGGTGTAAGGATGATCGCCTAATCCAATGCCAACGTGACCTCCCAGTGTGATTGCCCAGGCTGCCAAATGCATCACGTCCCCATTCCAACACATCACTAGCCAAGGCTCACCTGCGGGAATCGAATCGACTACCGCTTGTAAATTAGAGAGTGTTGGCAGAATGCCACTTGGCATGATTTCCCCTGTGAATACAAATTCCCAAAATGTATTCTCTGGAAGCAGTTCCATTTCTCGAAAGCAGAGTGCTGTACGAATTTGTCCTACATCCCAACAGACTGTACTCACAAAGATATCGTTTTCTTTTAGTATTTTTAGAACTTCTTGCATGTAAGCACGAGAACTAATATGTACTTGATCGTATGTTTGAAATTGCTTTGTCTGTGGGTTCCAGAAGTCTATATTCAGGGAGCCAAACTCTAAAGGAACCATATCAATTCCCAACGCTGGATTGTTTTTTGCTGCTAGGATGTGCTTGACGCGATCGCTGACATGACTTTGTTTGGTAACGTAGTTCAACGTGGGATTGATAATCAGATCAGTCTTTTCTCGAATTCCCTGAATCGCTTCAAGATAAATGTCAACATCACTAATCCACGTACCACTGACTGGATCTCGCCCGTGCCAATGAAAGACTGAGGCTCCCGCTTCCCAAGCACGAACAGCTTCCCGAACGATTTCCTGTGGGCTGTGTGGGCAGTTGGGATTATCCTTACGGTAGTCCGTATCGTTGCTGCGACACTCGATGATAAGCGGTAGTTTGCTGCTCATGGTCTTCCTCCTGATTTTTCAAGACAATCGCTATCGTTTGAGATTGCTATTCATTTAGAAACTCGACTACAACCTTAGAAATTTCTTCTGGCATCTGATTCATCATGCAAATTGTGCCGCCTTGAATCTCAACGACTTTGCCGTGGGGAATCGCTTGAGATACGAAGTAACGATCCTTTGCGAGTGCCAATCCTAAATGCTCGAATTCTTGCACATCATCAATGCCCCACAAAATCATCGTTGGGCACTGAATCGATCGAAATCGTTCTGCTGCATCAATGCAATAGTTACCCACTGCCCAAACTGCATACAACGGATAGCCGAAGCACTTGAGATCATCTAAGACCCAACGGTGATTTAACTGGGCTGAACCCACATAGCGACTGCGAGCAAGCCAACGTTCCATGAGATGAGAACCGTCGTCTTTGATCACAAATCCTTCGTCAAATCGCCGCATTAGCTCTGCTTTTCCAGCTTCACCAAAACCTGCAACATTGCCCAAAATTAGTTTGTTCACGCGATCGGGATATGCCACTGCAATTTCACCAGAAACAAATGCGCCTGTGTGATTGCCTAAAACATCCGTTTTCTCGATGCCAAGTTCGTCAAGCAGTGCGATCGCAGTTTTTGCATAGTCCGCAACGGAATATAACCGAGATGGCTTATCTGAATCACCAAATCCCATCAAATCCATTGCGATGACTTGTCTTCCCTGTTGAACGAATATCGGCATTAATTCGCGGTATTCATCGCTACTACGAGGATTCATGTGGAGGAGTAACAGCGGCTTTCCTTCACCACCAACGCGGTAATGAATTTGACCATCTTCAGTATCGAGAAAAGCACGTTTAATTCGAGAAACCATAATTCTGATACAGTCGCTAAATAGTTGAGTTAAGCCGTTCTTCTTGAATCAAAGTACGTTGATAGATTTTGTCCTGCTTAAACCAATGCCAAGTTCGCGCACGATGATTGTTACAGGGACTAATCTGAATCATTTCATAGAGGTAGAAATCTGGAACCGATTTGTAAGCAAACCACAGAATCACAGTTGAATCGTCTACTTCCCAGGCATGACCTTTAATGCGTTCTGTATCAAACCAGAGTTTTTTATCACAGTAAGCTCCGGGAAACTGATGTTCTTCTTGCTTACCATTGTCCCAAGTGTAGCGATTGATTTGATAGTACTTCGTTGGATCGTCGGTTGGAAATGAACAAGTCAAATGCGATCGATGACGATCTAGCACCTTCCCATCACAGTCAATCAAAGAATAGGTTCCCACCCAATCCCCTTCATGTCGAGCTAAAACAGGCATTTCTTCGCGAATATTTGCCATTGTTGCCTCCTAGTTATGATTTGAACCACCACGGATCGACGACAGGGTTTGTTTTAATCAAATACGCTTTCTTGCGCATAAATCGCTTCAAAGCAGCAGAACCCATGCGCGATCCGCCCATACCAGAATAGTTAAACGCATTCTTCTCTCCTTCGTGAATCAAAGCGGTCAAGGCTGCGTCGTTAATGCTAATTGCACCTGCTTGAATGCGATCGCCTACAGATAATGCTTCTGTTTCTGACCCTGCAAATACGGCTGCACTTAGCCCATAGATAGTATCGTTTGCCAATTGCACCGCTTCCTCTACAGTTGTAAAAGGCATAATCGGCATGATTGCTCCGAATGTTTCTTCAGTCATGATTTTCATGCTGTGATTCACATTCGTGAGCACTGTTGGATAGCACCACCATCCGCCTGCTAGATTTTCAACTTTTCCACCACATTGAACGATCGCACCTTTGTCGATCGCATCTTGCAATTGATCTGAAATAATTTCGGCTTGGCGCTCGGCAATCATTGGCCCGATTTCGCCACTATTCACAGTTGGATAGGCAAGTTTGAGTTGTTTTGCTTTAGAAACGAGTTGTTCTGTAAAAGGTTCAGCGATCGATTGATCCACATAAATTCGCTCGATCGACAAACAAGACTGTCCTGTATTAACCACTGAACCCCATAAAATTGCAGAAGTTGCGAGATCTAAATCTGCGGATTTTAGAATGATCGCAGGGTCTTTTCCGCCCAATTCTAAAAAAGCAGGAATAAATTGCTTTGCTGCCGCCTCCGCAACGATTCGCCCAGTTTTCACACTCCCTGTAAAGCACACTAAATCAACCTGCTCGATTAAAGCCGCTCCCGTTTCTCCCGCTCCTTCAATAACAGTAAATATCTCGCGCAGTTTCGGAACTTCATCCAACGTTTTTAACAAGGGTTGAATGAATCGAGGTGCAATCTCACTCGGTTTTACAATCACAGCACATCCAGCAAGTAAGGCTGGAATCGTATCAATCATTGCTAGTAAAAATGGAAAATTCCACGGACTGATCACACCGACCAGTGGATAAGGAACAGAATCTTGTTTGAGATGAATGAATGGAATTGCAGTAGGTTTCTCGATTTCTTGTAACAGTTCTGGAGCTAGCTTACACCAGCGATCGAGACTCGATAGTACAGAATCGATCTCTAACACTGAAACACCGAATCGACCTGTATCTGCAACTAATGCGGTTAGTAAAGCTTCGCGATGAGTTTGAATCGCTTGTTGCCACTGCTGGAGTGCGCTGATTCGCTGTTCTAAGCTTTCAGCCCAAACAGGTTGAGCCATTCGTAAGCGATCGCACTCTTCAGAGAGCTTTGGAGGAGTAATCCAGTAATCGATCTCTCCTGTGCGAGGATTACGAACCGGAATGCTTGACATAGTTCAAATCACTCCCCGCTTCGCTAAACGTTCGATCGTTGCTAACTGAGTTTGAATAAAATGCTTACGCTCGATCGCGCCATTTGCCATTGTATTCTTAGGATAGAACTCTGCATTCTGATAGCTCTCTACATAAGCATCAAACCGTTGACGCGATAGTAAATTTCCCAGTCCAGGCTGCCGACGGTAGCGCCGCAAAGCCGTTAAATCGACTTCTGCAAAAGCTGCCATACTCTCACCTGCTCCGGTTTCTGCGAGTACTAAGCCCCGATAATCGACAACTTTAGAACCACCATCGACAGATGAGATGGGAATCGGACTATCTGCAATTCCGGCAGTATTTGCTGAAATTACATACATCATATTTTCTACAGCGCGGCTAATCTTTGCTGCTTCTTTCGGCGCACGGGCTTGACCATAAATTTCAGAAGTCGGATGGAGCAACACTTCCGCCCCACGCATTGCCAAGCAGCGCGACACTTCTGGAAACAAAATCTCATCTGATGCGACTGCTGCAAGATTGCCAATTTCGGTTTGAGCGACGGGAAACACACCCTCTAATCCATACTGATCAAGATAACGATCCCAAACATCGTGAGGAGTAGGCGCAAACAGTGAATTCAAGCGACGATAGCGCAGCACGATCGAGCCAGTAGGGTCTAACACAAAGCAAGTTTGAAAATATAAGCCTGGGAAATGTGGATCGACTTCGTAAGCATTTCCGGCTAAGAAAATTCGATGAGTTTGAGCGATTTTGCCTAAAGCTTCGTACTCTGCGCCTGCCATTTCCAAACAAGCTTTGTCTGCCCAATCTTCCAGAGATTCGCCCAGTGGAAAACCAGTGAGAAAATATTCTGGCAAAACAATTAAGCGACATCTCGACCCAATAAATGCAAGACTTGCAGCAATTTGAGGTTCTAACCGTGCGATCGCACTTTGCATACGCGATCGGGCTTCTTGTCGATCGCGGCTTTGATTAATCGCATGACAGGTTACCTGAAGTGCTAATGCTTGATAAGCAAGCTCATGGTCAATCATCATAGTGCTGCTGCTGAGGATTGCGCGTGAATTCTAGCATCGATACAACGATTCCCACCGACTTGCGTTGTAAAACTTGAGAGAAACGCCAATATAATTCAGGCAGTGCAACATGGGGGAATCCTGACATGTCAGTTTCAACTCAGCTTCTCGATGCCAAACATTGGGTAAAAGTGCGATCGTCGCTCGACCCGACGCAATCGAATTTCTTAATCTGGACAGGTTCGATTCACTCGTTTATCCCTGGTGAAAAGCGACAGCGCTTGTTCAAAATGGTCGGAATGAGCGTGAGTCGTTGTCTTCCCACTGAGGAGAATAGTTGGAAGTTCACCTCTAGAGAATTAACGTACTACTTAGACCCACAGACAGGTGAGAAGCTCGAAACTTGGAAAAATCCCTGGACTGAGGAAGTTCTGCCCGTCATGCATGTTGCAAACAATCCGATTCAAGGACTTTTCAAAGGACAGTTTCCTGCCCAAGTCGATGATGAAACGACAACTCTATCGTTTGATATCTTTCCGGCTTATCCCAGTCCCCTTGCTGATCCAAAGTTTGCTGAGTACTTCCCCAATCCCGATTACCAAGCTGCGGAGTTGTTTAAGTTTATGATTCCGACAGATGAGCTATTTGATGACCAAGTCTTCTCAATTTCTAAGCTCTGGCTGAGTTGGGATCGCATTGGGCCTTGGCTACCTTGGATGAAAATGGGCGATCGCGCTGGATATTTAATCTACAGTGCTACGGGTAAGAAAGTCGATGGCTTTGAGCAGTTGCCTCAGTTGCTTCAAGATGAGATTAATACGCGAATGCCACTGTATCGAGATGCTCCAGCAGATCAGCTAGATACGGAAGATATGACTTCTTGGCTTTACTTTGAGAAGCATTTTGATGCTTATCTGGCGGGGGAGACTTTTCCGATTCCGGCGACTTAGCGGGGAGTGGGAAGTAGGGGTTCTTTTCTTGTCTTCATGAGGGTGTTTGAAACGTATCAAGAATTTCCTCGCTCCGTTCTATTCCGGGGGCGGGTGAAGGCGATGAACGATACGTTTCAAACATCCTCTTAACTCTCGATTAATGTCCAGAAGTAACCATCAGGAGCAGTAAAAGAAAAGCTACGATCGCCAAATTCATCTACACAAATTTCAGTCACATTCCGCGCAGAACTTGCCTGAATGCGATCGCGATATTCCTCAACTTCCCCAACTCGATAGGTATACAAAGACATTCCTAAACATCCAGGCTGAGCCTTTTCAAATTGCTCTGGTACTACATATGCTTCTGGAAATCTCACAATGTACAATCGTCCAGACCGCGCGGCTTGCCAATCTGTCACAGACGATCGCGGATCATCAAATGCAGTCACAATAAACTTCTCGCCGGGTTGCAAATCAAAAAACACGCGCCCCGCCTCTGAAAACTCATAGAACGTTTCTACATCGTCCCGCACTCGCAACAAGCCTAAAACATCTTCGTAAAACTGGATGGTTTCCTTGCTATCATCCTGAACAATCATGCCCATGTGAGTGACTTGGCTGGCTTTGAATGCAGATTGTTCATTGATCTGCCCATAGTTCGGCACACTATACCCAAAGCGTTGAAATAAAACCTGTCGCGTCAAAGGCTGCAATAGTAGGGCTTCACGAACCCCGATCGTATCGTCTAGAAACGGGCGCATCTTGCGATCTTTGTTGTAAATGATCTCCCAATACGGCATTGTGTAACGAATTGGAAATCCTGCGCGATCGGCTTCTTCTGCCTGATTGAGAATCGTTAGCACATCTGCTGTCATCGTCGTTGCCCAACGATTACCTCTGACTCGCATTGAAGCTAGCCCTAAGCCTTCATTTCGGGGATGCTCCCACTGCATGAGTCGGATCAAACCATGATCCGCCGTTTGATGCGTCAGTCGCACTGAATGCAAAGCAGAATTTGATTGATATAACCGTTGAGCGCTCTCGGCTGAAAGGCTACCTGTTTGATCCACACTGTAGCCAAACTGCTGCCAATACGCGATCGCGCTATCGATATCAGAGACTCCAATGCACACATCGTAAATGCCTGTAATCATGTTGCTACTTCTCTCTGTGCGGCTTGTTTCTCAAAATACTGTTGATGATCCTCTGTCGCTAACCAATAATCAGCAGCAGGTTGAATTTCAGTCACAATTGGCTTGTCATAGCGGTTTGAACGATCTAAAGCAAGCTTAGATTGGCGCGCGATCGCGGCTTGTTCTGAGGTGTGATAAAAAATCACAGAACGATACTGATCGCCTCGATCTGCACCTTGTCGATTTAAGCTCGTTGGATCATGAATTCGCCAAAACACATCCAGTAAAGCCTCATAACTGACCTGTGCCGGATCATATTCAACCTGGCAGACTTCCGCATGTCCAGTAATTCGCGAGAGCACATCCAGATAGCAAGGATTCTCGAAATGTCCACCCATATACCCAACAGAAGTAGATTTCACGCCCGAAATCTTACGAAATGCGGCTTCTACTCCCCAAAAACATCCTGCTCCAAACGTTGATTTTTCCATATCATCTCTCTGAAACGCTCTACATCTAGACTCGAATTCTATAGATAGCCTAACCAAGAAGCAGCCCAAGCGATCGCGGCTCCACCAAGTACCAACCAGACGGCACTGACTCGAAATCGAATCGCAAGCAAGGCACTCATGAGTGCGATCATAGTTGCTAAAACATCGATAAATGGAGCTGACGATTTTCCAAGCGTTGCGATCGCGAGTTGCACCGTTACGACAACCATTAATCCGACCGCACTGACATTCACTGCATCTAAGAATGCCGAAGCCCATTCAGAACGACGTAAGAGCGGAATCACAGGATTCAGCACCACGACGAACACAAACGACGGTAAGAAAATTCCGATCGTCGAAACAATCGCCCCAGGAATTCCCCCGATTACATAGCCAATGAATGTTGCTGTCGAAAGAATTGGGCCTGGTGTAAATTGACCAATTGCGATCGCATCGAACAATTGCTGTTGAGTTAACCAACCCAAATTGTCAACAAACGATCCTTGAATAAAGGCAATTAAGACATATCCACCCCCAAACAACACACTTCCAATCTTCAGAAATGTCCAGCCTAATTGCCAGAGTGAGAATGGAACGGTAGTCAGCCCGACTGCTGCTGTTGCTTTCAGAGCCGAGGTAAGCGTCAACCCTGTGATCAATAAATTCGCCTGCTCGTTTGATCGATCGTGCGGTGTTTTCAGCCAGAGCATTCCCAGAAAGCCACCGAGCAACAAAGCGACAATTTCACTCACACGAGCGAACCAGACGAGCAAAATCACGATCAGCGCGATCGCGAATAATATGCGATTCTTGACTGCTTTCTTGCCCAATCGCCACAGAGCATCAACGACGATCGCAAGTACCGCAGGCTTAATGCCATAGAGCAAAAAAGCGAGCTGTGGCAGCGTGCCAAACGCAACATAAGCCCAGGCAAATCCGAGCGTAATCAGCACCGCAGGCAGAATAAAACACACCCCTGCTACGATCAGCCCTAACCACCCTGCATAGAGATACCCGATGTGAATAGCTATCTCAGTCGAATTAGGCCCTGGAATCAAGTTAGTCGCCCCAATCAGATCGAGGAACTCTTCTCGCTTGAGCCATTGTCGCTTCACAACGACTTCTTCTTCCATCATGGCAATGTGCGCATTTGGACCGCCAAAGCCAATCGTGCCAAGTTTCAGAAACAGGTGCGCGAGTTCGATCAGTCGAGCAGGATGTGATGAAGAAGACATAGCCTAAATTCTGTAATAAGACTCAGGATATAGTCTCTGCATACACAGTTTCATCTTCTTTTCTCCAAGCGGGATCAACGATACAGATAAATACGATCGCTTCGGTTCCAGTATTGCGAAGGAATTGAACCGCATTCGGCGGAATATAGACCGCATCTCCAGGCTCAATCATTTGCAATTCGTTATCGATCGACATTTCTCCTGTGCCGCTCAGAATGTAGTAAACCTCAGAAGTCGTGAGTGAATGCGGAAGTGAAGTTGCACCAACAGGCAAAATTGCATGAGCGAGACTATAGCGCAGATTGATCGGTTGCTTATCGGGGTGTAAAAGCTCACGTAGGATCGTTTGATCTCCTGCAAAAAATTCTTCACACTCATCCAATTTTCGGATCAACATGATCTGCCCACCTCTCAATCAAGCGTTAGTTTTCTTAATCTAAACTAAACGTGGATTGCGCGATCGACACTCCAAGTAGATGAGCATAATTCAACACCAGTTCGGCAAGTTCTCTCGCTCCGTTCTATCTCGCCCCGAATTCAGTGGGTTTCAACCTACTTCGCACAGTTAGACCCGTATTTTCAATGCGGGGCGAGATGCAAACGAGAACGACTTATTTACCGCGTCTAACATAACCCGTGCCATTCAGCCAAATCGCACTCTTGGGGTCTTTGGGATCGGTAATAATGATGCGGTTTTCTGTCGTCCCATCGTCATAGTTAATCCGCAAGACTAACCCATCGATTTGGTACCGTCCCCGTTGGTTCGGTGCGACCGAGGATGTGACCACACTACTGCCCCCACTTGATGCGGATGAACCCGCACCATTACCTCGTACGATTCGACCATCTGGAAAAAACGTGTAAGCACGCCACGCCGCTACAGAAGCACTCCCGCCGATCGCGACGTTGCCCGTCCCGGAAAGAGATCGATAGGTTCCATTTAAGCGAAACTGACTCGGTAAAGATTGATAAGTTGTGGGAAAAGGGAGTGCCTTCCATCCCTTAGCAGTTTTTAATTGCACCCGTCCGCCGCTGCGCTGCCACTGCGTCCAGTCTTCAGGATGGGCGCGTCGATAGGCATCCAGGCCACCCGCATACATCAAACCTTTCACATCGGTGAGCGCTTCGCCATTCCGAAACAGCACAACCGGATAGATATCCTGCGTCAAGAATCCACCAACGCCCATCATGGTTCGCATATTGAAACCAAAAGAGTCGATCGTCGCAACTACCTTGGAAACATCAGAGTCAGATTTAGACGACATCGCTGTTGGATTGCTTGAACGATTCGTCGTTCTAGACCCAGAATTTGTGACCTGCTGTGGCTTGGTATTGTTCGTCGATGGTGAACCTGCGGTTGCGACTGTGGGTGAAGCAAGCCGTGTAACCGATACAGCAAGATTACAGGGATCAGCATTGGGCTGTTTCTGAGTCAGAGCAGTGAGCAAAATTGAAGCTCCTTTGTCCAGTTGGCGCTGCATATCCGCGGATAGCCCCTGAATTTGAGTCCGAAGCGCAGTCACATTTTGTCCCTTTTCCCAAGCAGCGATAGATGCGGATTCACTAGCATTAAAACTCCGCCCTGCTGCACATTGAGTAGACAACTGATCAAACACTTTCACAATCAGAGCAGCACGGGCAAAGGATTCGTCGATCGCTGGCTGTTTCTGCGCTCTAGCCACTGTAGATAAACCAAGCACAAGTCCAGCGGCAAGCACAATACTCAGCCGCGAGCTTAAAAAAATCGTGGATGTTTTCATATTGCTTAAAAATCAATGACATTCCGACTTGGATCACACCCTTGGAACCAAAGAGAATGAACTCACTTGTTCAAAACTCAAGCGTTTCTAAAAAAGTTTGTCTGGAACTACTACCTTCACAATCCAGCACCCAATTCAAGCCACCATTAAAGCACAACACAGAACATCAGAGGTAGAGTTAGAGGTAGGATAGTTGCCAAAAGCGATGATGTCTCACAATGAGATCTCACAATGAGCGATCGCTCTTTCAGTTCAACGATTCAGATCAAAATATATGAAACCTCAATTTAACTTCTTTCAGCACTGGTATCCGCTTACTCCTATTGAAGATCTAGAGATCAATCAACCTACCGCAGTCACCGTACTAGGATTACGGCTAGTCATCTGGAAACCGAAGTCTGCTGAGACGTTTCAAGTATTCTTAGATCAGTGTCCTCACCGTCTTGCTCCACTCAGCGAAGGGCGAATTGACGAAAAAACGGGAAATTTGATGTGTAGCTACCACGGCTGGCAATTTGACTCGCAAGGCGTTTGTACTCAGATTCCCCAAGCGGACAATCCAGAATTAGTCAGTAAAAATCAAGATAATTTATGCGCGATCGCGTTTCCGGTGCAACAGCAGCAAGAGTTACTTTGGGTTTGGCTCGATCCAGCATCTCCTGAGCAAGCTGCACAAACTCCGTTGCCTTTATCGCCTCAGATCGATGCAAGTAAAGGCTTTGTCTGGTCTTCTTTCGTGCGCGATCTAGAATACGACTGGCAGACCTTAGTCGAAAATGTCACTGATCCGAGTCATGTGCCTTTTGCACATCACGGAGTCCAAGGCGATCGCAATAAAGCCGCCCCAATGCCCATTAAAATTGTGCAATCGACACCCGAACGGATTGAAGCAACTGCTTCAGGGCGATTTCCTGCAACAATTACGTTTGAGCCTCCTTGCCGTTTAGAGTATGCCATTCAGTTTGGGGATAGCGGCAAGCAAGTGGGACTCGTGACCTATTGCATTCCTGTGGCTCCAGGAAAATCGAGAATTGTCGCTCAGTTCCCGCGCAACTTTGCACAAGCCCTGCATCGATTTACGCCGCGCTGGTGGGAACATATCCAGACGCGCAATCAGGTGCTAGATGGAGATATGATTTTACTTCAGCAGCAAGAGTATTTTTTGCATCAAAAAACGCGCGCCGAAAGTTGGAAAACTGCCTATAAGTTACCGACGAGCGCAGATCGTTTAGTCATTGAGTTTCGCAACTGGTTCGATCAATATTGCCAAGGACATCTGCCGTGGCGCGAAGTTGGACTCGAAGCACAACCGCGCTGGAATGATCATCGTGAGCAGGTTCTCGATCGCTATCAACAACACACACAGCATTGTAGTAGCTGTCGTAAAGCACTCTTAACGATCGATCGCTTACAGATAGCACTCTTAATTTACTTTGCGCTCACGGTTGCGATCGTTGCACTTTTGCCAGATGCGCTCCGATTGAAACTCGGTCTACCCGGCATTGCGATCGCAGTTTTGGGGCTAGGCATTTATGGTGGACTAAAGTTTTGGCTTCGTCCGAAGTTTTACTTTGTAGATTACATTCATGCACAGAAATGAGCTTGCAAGATTTTGGGCTTGAGTTCCAATCAGCGATCGAGGATTGTCAAAGATTAAGACGTATAGATTTACGTCGATCGTTTGGAAATTGCTGAGTGCTTATGGTAGTCAGTATTGACCAATAATATCCATAATTCCAGGGGTCATGATGTCGATCGACTACTCAAAAGCCGCAAAGTATGCCCTCTTCTGTAAAAAAGTCTACGAAAACTTTGATACAGTTCGTTTTGACGGCATCACTCTCACTCCAGTCTTGATCAGCGAAGCGAAAACAGATACGCAGTGCGCCATTCTCACCGAAGGAACATCTGCCACGATCGTCTTTCGAGGTAGTGATTCGTCTCAGGATTGGGAAACTGATTTTACTACACGATTAGAGCGCGCCCAGTTTGATCAAAATGTGATTCAGGAGTTAATTGTCGAACCTAAAGAGAAAACCTATCCTTATGCAACGAAGAATAGTTCAAACGCGCAGATGCATAGCGGGTTTGTAGCGGCTTACTTTGCCGTTCGCAATCAAATTCATGATTACATTAGGACGAGTGAAGTCACGAATGTGGTTACGACTGGGCATAGTTTAGGGGGAGCATTGGCAACATTGTGTGCCGTCGATCTGCAATACAATTTTTCAGCAAAGATTACGGTCGAATCTTATACTTACGGTTCACCCGCAGTGGGAAATGGTGGATTTCGAGATTCCTACAATGAGCGGGTTCCGAATACCTATCGAATTGTTCATGGAATGGATCTCGTACCAGAGCTACCGCGATGGTGGCAAGGTTATAAATCAGTCGATAAGGAAATTCGGATTGGCAAACGCTTCAGTCTAAACTTTATTAGCCAACGGTTCAAAGATCACGCGATCGACTGCTACATCAACGTGCTCAAACAGTTGGTGAAATAGAGAGATGAAACAGCAAAAGCCAGTGATAAGCTGGCTTTTCAATTCAGTTCGATGAAGAAGGTTGAGATTAAAATGCAAGTTTAAAGCAGGGTTTAGCAACCATAGCCTGCGCCCGTGAACACCGATTTCAACTGGTTTCCTTGTAATTCGTAAAGGCTGAAAGTAATGGCTTCATACCCATTGTTCTGAATCAGTACTTCTTGTTGACCATCTCCATTTGCATCGATCGTGCCGACAATTTCATAGATTCGTCCAGCCTCGATAGCAGGCACAAAGTAAGGAACAGCCTGAGATGAAAGAAGTTGCGGTTGAGACGCGCCATAGCCTAACCAAACATTGGCATAGATTGAGCTAACAGTTGGTCGATCTCGGTTGGGTTGAACCGCTCGTGCCGGAGCTTTCCTTAACTTTCCAAACACTTCTGGCTGACCATCGCCATTGAGATCAAACACTCGGAGTTCAACGAGTGTGACTGTTCCTTGAACTGATTTTGCCTGTGGGTTCTTGGCGATTTCGTTTGTCCCAATCCGGATTAAATCTTTGCGATATTGATCGAGTTGGGCACGAGTTGGGCGAACTGTTGTAGCCGGGGTCGTTACTTTTGCAGCGATCGCGGAACGCCAAGTTTCATCAAATTCTTGACCATTGAAGACCCCACTTGAGGTTCTTTGGCTAGCGCGAGGAAGCTGATTAAATGCGAGGTTGAGATCTGACTGTCCCGCAAGCTTTCCTCGTCCAACTAAAACCGCAGAACAAGCAAATTGACCTACTCCCAGTCGATCGACGCTGAATTTGCCCAAGGCATAACCTGGATTCGCGATCGTGAAAGTCGGATTCGTATTGAGCACACTGTTTGCCGCATTGCGCTGAACGATCTCTGCTTCTTTTGAATCTTCTCGAACTTCTGGAGTTACGTCGAGGCTAGCATCGGTGTAGCGTCCGTTCCTGTATTGTGCGATCGGATAAATTTCTCCTCGATACTGTTGATTGAGATTGTTACGTTTGAGCATGAAAAGCCCAATGAGATTATCTTGCACAGGTTGTGCCGAAGGTTGAGAGACTGCGCGCGGCGAAGAATTTATAACGGCACAACTTACTAAAGTCAGAGCAGTGCCAACCAAAGAAAACAATTTTAAGTTTGTCATTTTCGGGTGTCTGTAGCGTTAGAGTTTAGCGAGATGGCGTTGTCGAACTGTCAAGGGTCATTTACTGACAAACGGCATCCTCTAAAAACAGGAATCTCAATTTTTCCTAAACTGATGGAGATTGCATAAGTAAAGACACACGAGCAAAAGAGTAGGTTCCGTAAATGGTTGGGCTACTAGAAATTTGGTGGGGAGTGGGGAGTGGGAGACTCTATTTCGCTGGACTTGCTCCTCGATCGCGAGTCCGCCAGCGCATGACAAGCTGTATAATCCGAGAAATTCCAAATCCGAATAATCCAATCACCAATAGTCCTGCTAGCGCTGGAACTGTAAAAGCCAAAACCGACAATGCAGTCGCAATCACAAGTTCAATCGCTGCAAAAATCGGATTCGTCAAACCTCCTGAAGCTGCTGTCGAAGTCCCGCGCAGCAGATTTGTGAATAGCTTCGTAATTCCGGCTGTTCCGCCTCCAGCAACGATCGCTAACGTCCATTGAATCAACGGATTCATATCCGGTGAAACCGATGCTGCCACAATTGTCCCGACAATCATTGCGGCTGGAGTGGCTAAAACATCAAGTGCATGGTCAAACCAAGGAATTGAGTAACCAATAATTTCGAGAACGGTTGCGATCGCGAATAACGTCAATGCCTGCTGATTCTCAATCCAATCAAAACTGCTCGGCAAATCGTAGTGTCCCAAAACCGAGAACGCACTCAGCGCTAGCAGTGGCACAAAGACGCGAAATCCTGCCGCTGCACTCAAACTGATGCCCAGAAGCAATTCAATCACCGTATGAAGAGTCAAATCCACAGCATTTTCCTCAAGGGCTTTAACTCTTAAATGTAGATCGCACTCGTCAATATTGCAGTCGTAAATCCGGCTCAATTCTGGTGAGAAATCCCACCCGGACAGCAACGCAGTTTGCTTCGACAATTCAAGTGAGCCTATGGAGTAAAAAAATGAACCGCCTAGAGCAAGGATGCGAATGTTGTCAGCAGGGTGAATTTCTAACAGCGATCGCCCATTTCGATCAAGCGATTCAAGCCGATCCAACCTGTGCGACGGCTTGGAACTATCGAGGGAATGCACTCTCCGGATTAAAGCGCTACGCCGAGGCATTGAGAGATTACGATCAAGCGGTCTTTCTAAAGCCTGACTATCATGCAGCCTGGTTCAATCGGGGAGCCATGCTAACTGAAATGGCAGCCTATGGCAACGCGATCGCGTCTTACGATCGCGCCATTCAGCACAAACCCGATCCGGTTTATCTCCACGCACGAGCCTCGATCGGCATCAAGCAGCAACTGATCTTTACGTAAACTAACCGCCGCTAATTTTTGCCTTATATCCGAGTCCTGTTAAGAGTTGTACTAACTTCTGAGCATGATCCCCTTGAATCTCGATCGTGTTCTCTTTCACTGACCCCCCAGTTCCACACTGCGCTTTTAATTTCTTCACCAAATCGCTCAGCGTTTCCGGCTTGCTTTGGAACCCAGAGATCACCGTCACCGTTTTCCCCCCACGACCTTTGCGTGACACCTGCACCCGAAGATTTTGCTGATTCGGAGGCAAATCGGGAACCGCCCGCTCGAACACCTCCTCTGAATTGCCAAACTCAGAGTAAACAATGCGATCCTGCTTGCCTGCGCCGGAACCGTTGCGATCGGTGGGTTTCTTCGCCATAAATGAATAAATGTTACAGAGCAATCGTAATGTCAATCTTAAAGAGTCTGTGTCTCTAGAGTGAAAATGATAGAATTTCGATCATCGTCACCTTCAGAAGTTGAGTATACTGCTCAAGTTTAGGATGTGACTGGGTGCAGTGGAAATTATCCCGCCGCAAAGATACCGATCAACTTGAATTTAAAAAAACTTCTATTACTCGTGCAGACCCAGAAGCACCAAAAGATCGAACTCAGTACGGATTATCCCTGTCCGTGCCGCCGTCGCGGTCGCCTTGTCCCGATCGCGCTAACTGACGCATTTGGCTGTGATCGCTGCCAGCAGATCTTCGTCCTCGAAGAAAACGGCTACGTGATCGAACAGCTCGCGACCAGCTATCCTTACAAGCGATCGTGGCGTTGGACAGGTCACCAGTGGAATATTGTCCAGCCTGGACTTGGAGACAGTTATTTACCCCTAGCACTCGGTATTCTCCTAGTGCTGTTGAGTATTTGGCTACCCGTTGCGCTTCATTCGCCGTCCGGAGCCAGTATTATGTTGTGGGCGATCGTAGCGCTGGTGTTAGCCGTGCTGCCCGCCTTAATGGTTTGGTTAGCCTATCGGCGGTAAGCCCAATGACAACGGATTCTCTGGGAGCATTTGACCCGATTTCAACGCTGCGATCGGCTCATACAACTTCGCTGGCTTTAGCGGCGACAAGTGGTGTGAACCGGAGTCGGGCAGTGCAGGCAATGGCGCAAGCGTTGTGTCGTCGCCAAATGGATATTTTGGAGGCGAATACGCTCGATCTCGAAATTAGTCGAGAGATGGCGATTTCAGACTTGCTGCTGGAATGGCTGAAATTAACTCCGGAGCGGATTCAAAATACAGTGCAAATTCTCAATCGCCTGAGTGAGTTGCCAGATCCGATCGGACGGGTGATGCCTGCCAATTTTCAAGTCGATCGCGCTCAGACCTATTCGCAGTTGATGCCGCTTGGAGTCGTCGCCCTGATTTATGAAGCGTTTCCAGAACTCAGTGCGATCGCGGCTGGATTGTGTATCAAAACAGCAAATTGTCTGGTGCTGCGAGGTGGAAATGAGGCGAGCCACTCGAATAGTGTAATTGCTGAAACGCTGGCACAGGCTTTAGAAGATGAAGGACTCCCGATCGAGAGTGTGCAACTGCTTCCCGGCGAAAGTACGCCGATTCGGGATTTGATTAGTCAAGATCGCTATCTCAATCTGATCATTCCTTACGGAAGACCGAGCTTAGTGCAACAAGTCGTAAGACAGGCAACGGCTCCAGTTTTACGATCGGCAATGGGCAATTGTTATTTATATTGGTCGCCGTCGGGCAGTTTGGATCTGGCGCGATCGATGATCGTCGATAGCCATTTGAGTGAGCCTGATCCGGTCAATGCGATCGAGAAAGTTTTAATTCATCGACAGCAAAATTTTTCGTCTCTCGTGATGCTGTGGGATAGCTTGCGCGAGAAAGGATTTGAGATTCGAGGTGATGTGAATTTAGTCGAACAATTTCCAGGCTTGCGACTAACAGAAGATGTCGAATGGGGACAGGCTTATCTCGATCGTATTGTCAGCTTTAGAATGGTAGATGGCTTGACTAGCGCGATCGATTTGATCAATCACTACAGTAGTGGTCATGCCGATTGTTTAGTCAGCGAATCTTATCAGGAGAGTCGGCAGTTTGCCCTCGGGGTGAATAGTGCTTCGACTTATATCAATACGTCGCCTCGGTTTTATCGCAATCCGAAGCGAGGCGATGCAATCTTTCTCGGCATGTCCAATCAGAAAGGACATCGACGCGGATTGATTGGACTAGAAACCTTAACGACCGTGAAACATATTGTGCAAGGCGTTGGAAGCTAGTGTAAGCCTAATCCAATCTTTCTACTTTCGTACCAAAAATATCCTTGGTCGATATCGTCCTCCGCTTCAGGAGTGAGCGTAATCCTTTTAGCCATGTTTCTCAATAATGCGCCGTTTCACGTCCTCCCACGAACGACCTGTAGAAGGATCGGCTTGATAAGCTGCTTTTCTACGATCCAGTTCGTCTTTCTGCCAATCTGTGAGAGGAATATCTTCTGCTTCTATGCTGTCCCACAGATCTTGCACTAACAAGAGACGTTCAGAAGGACTGAGTTTGAGCAAGTCTGCATGTTCAGTATTAATCATGGGGATCGCTCGATTCAATATCTTTGTTGTACTGCAAAACTTGCGAAACCTCAAGATGTCGTAGTTCCTGGATGTACTTCCCCAACGAGCACCTTATCTACTCGATTTCCATCCATATCCATGACTTCAAAGCGCAGGGTTTCCCACTCAAAATGATCAGCAGCAGTGGGAATTTTTCCTAAATACATCACCACAAACCCGCCTAAAGTCTGATAGCTCCCCCGTTGCTCTCCCGGCAATTCCTGATCTTCAATATGGAGAATTTCCTTGAATTGGTAAATCGGTAACATGCCATCAAGTAACCAAGTTCCATCCTCGCGCTGAATCGCTTGAGGTTCTGCCAACTCTTCAACGGTGGGAATGTCACCGACGATCGCTTGTAGGACATCCGTCAACGTCACTAAGCCCTGAATCACGCCATACTCATCGACTACAAATGCGATTTGAGTTCCGGTTTGCTTAAATAATTCCAACACTTTCAGCGCGCGAGTACTTTCTGGCACAAACACGGGAGGCTGCAGCGAAGTGCGAACATCCAGAGATTGACCATACATTGTTTTAACGAGCAGATCATAGGTCTGGACAATGCCGAGAAGATTGTCGAGTCCACCTTGACAGACCGGAAATCTCGAATGAGCGCTTTCCATCATTTGGCGGCGAATTTCGTCTTCGGAATCTTCTAAATCAATCCAGGTGATTTCTAAACGAGGAGTCATCAGCGAACTGACTCGACGATCGCCCAATCGAAATACCCGTTTCATGATGTCCTCTTCCGCCTGCTCAAACATCCCCGCTTCGGTTCCCTGCTCGATCATGACGCGGATTTCTTCCTCAGTGACGGGCGGATCATCCGAGGGGCGAATTCCCAAAAATCGAACTGCGACATTCGTTGAAGCACTGAGCAGGTAGACGATCGGAGCCGCAGCTTTTGCCATCAGACTCATGGGGACGGCTGCCCAGGATGCAATCTGCTCCGGTGAATTCAGCGCGACTCGTTTGGGAACTAATTCCCCGACAATCAGCGTTAAATACGTCAAAGTCAGAATTGCAATCCCGAAAGAAAGCGGCTGACTATACCCACGTAAAAATGGAATTGAACTGAAAAACGGTTCTAATTGTTTTGTTAATGCCTGTTCCCCAAATGCACCCGATGCAATCCCAATCAACGTGATCCCGACTTGAACGATCGCTAAAAAATTGTTCGGTTCTTCAGCTAAGCGGAGTGCGGCTCTGGCTCGGGTATCACCTTGATTGGCGTTTTGCTGAAGTCGGATTTTGCGAGCCGAGACGATCGCTAACTCGGACATGACAAATAGCCCATTTGCTAGCGTCAGTAACAAAATAATTAGTAAATCTGTAGTGAACGAATTCATCGGGGAATTTGAAAAAGCTTAAATCCGACCGTATTAGTGTATCCCTGAATGGTGAGTTCATTGAGGCGAGAGATCTTCTGCCAACCAGCAGAAACGGGATTCGATACAATGTAAAGACTCATTTCAGCTCCTCTTGTCCGACATGGCTTTTTCTTCGATTATTCGCGCACTGGGTCGATCGCCGCTCACGGCAGAACTCCTGAGCAAACTGAAACAAAATTCGACACTGAATTTGAGTGGTCTTTCTCGTTTGGCGAAAGGAATTGTCGCTTCGACGTTGGCACAGGCAAGCGATCGCACGCTTTTAGTCGTAACTTCGACTTTGGAAGAAGCTGGGCGATGGAGTGTCCAGATGGATGCGATGGGCTGGAATACGGTGCATTTTTATCCCACATCGGAATCTTCGCCGTATGAACCGTTTGACCCGGAAGCGGAGATGACTTGGGGACAGTTGCAGACGCTCGCGGATCTAGTAAAAGCGGGAGAGAAGATTGCGATCGTGGCAACTGAGCGCGCGCTCCAGCCCCATTTACCACCGCCTGCCGCTTTTTTGCCCTATTTTCTGACGTTAGAGAAAGGAAGTAGCCTCAATCTCGCTCAGTTAAGCGATACGTTGGCGAAGTTGGGATATGAGCGATCGAATTTGGTCGAAACCGAAGGGCAGTGGAGCCGTAGAGGCGACATTATTGATGTGTTTCCCGTTGCCGCAGAACTTCCTGTGCGCTTAGAGCTATTTGGCGACGAGTTGGATCAGATTCGGGAGTTTGATCCGTCTACGCAGCGATCGCTCGATCGCGTCACGCAAGTTACCTTCACGCCGACGAGCTTTAGCCCGATTATTCAATCTGCACTCGGAGAAGACGTTCTCGATCTTCTCTCACCTGAAGACCAAGAGCGATTTGTCGAAGGTACACCGATCGAGGGAATTCGCCGCTTTTTAGGCTTGGCATTTGAGCAGCCAGCTTCTTTGCTCGATTATTTACCTGAGAATACGCTGGTGGCACTCGATGAGCCAGACATGGCGCAAGCCCACAGCGATCGCTGGCTGGAACATGTCGAAGAGCATTGGCAAGAAGTTAAGCCGACTGTGCCCAAGATTCATCGATCGTTCGAGGATTCGCTGGTCGAATTGGCGAGGTTCGAGCGGATTAATCTCGCTGAGTTAGCAGAGGTCAACAATGGTCTGAACCTTTCAAGTCGTCCGGTTCCAGCAATTCCCCATCAGTTTGCGCGATTAGCCGAGACATTGAGGGGGGAACGCGATCGTAATTTTGCAATTTGGCTCGTTTCAGCACAGCCTTCTCGCTCGGTTGCTTTGCTTCAAGAACATGACTGTCCAGCGCAGTTCGTTCCGAATCCGAAAGATTATTTAGCGATCGAGAAACTGCAAATTCAACACGTTCCTGTCGCAGTCAAATACTCTGGCTTAGCAGAACTTGAAGGGTTCATTCTCCCAACGTTTCGGTTAGTCGTTGTTACAGATAAAGAATTCTTTGGACAGCAAACGTTAGCAACTCCAACTTATGTTCGCAAACGTCGCCGAGCCGCATCAAAACAAGTCGATCCAAACAAGCTAGAGCAAGGCGATTTTGTCGTTCACAAAAGTCATGGCATCGGGCAATTTATCAAGCTCGAAAGCTTGACGATTAACAATGAAACTCGTGAATATCTCGTTCTGAAGTATGCAGACGGATTGCTAAGAGTCGCTGCGGATCAACTCGGTTCACTCTCGCGTTTTCGAGGCATGGGCGATGCCAAGCCTGAGCTAAACAAGATGTCGAGTAAAGCTTGGGAAAAAACGAAAAGCAAAGTTCGCAAAGCCGTTAAAAAAGTTGCAGTCGATTTGCTACAACTCTATGCACAACGCGCTCAGCAGCAAGGCTTTACTTATCCGGTTGACATGCCTTGGCAGCAAGAGATGGAAGATTCTTTCCCTTACCAGCCCACACCGGATCAGTTAAAAGCAGTTCAAGATGTGAAGCTCGATATGGAAAGCGATCGACCGATGGATCGTTTAGTCTGCGGTGATGTTGGCTTTGGTAAAACTGAAGTTGCAATTCGAGCAATTTTCAAAGCAGTAACGGCTGGAAAGCAAGTTGCGTTACTCGCACCGACGACTATTCTGACTCAGCAGCACTATCACACAATTAAAGAGCGGTTTGCCCCCTATCCGATTCAAGTGGGATTGCTCAATCGATTTCGATCTGCCGAAGAACGCAAAGATATTCAGCGTCGAATGATCACAGGTGAACTTGACATTGTTGTCGGAACCCATCAGCTTCTCGGAAAAGGCGTTGCATTCAAAGATTTAGGCTTACTCGTGGTCGATGAAGAACAACGATTTGGAGTGAATCAGAAAGAGAAGATCAAATCCCTGAAAACGCAAGTTGATGTTCTGACGCTCAGTGCAACTCCAATTCCGAGAACCTTGTATATGGCACTTTCAGGGGTGCGAGAAATGAGTTTAATTACGACTCCACCCCCATCGCGTCGTCCGATTAAAACACATCTCTCTCCTTACGATGGGGAAATGGTGCGATCGGCAATTCGCCAAGAACTCGATCGTGGGGGACAAATCTTTTATGTTGTGCCGCGTGTCGAAGGAATTGAAGAGATTTCAGCGCGCATTCGAGAAATGATTCCGGGTGTGAGAATTGCGATCGCGCATGGGCAGATGCCCGAAGCTGAACTCGAATCAGTGATGCTAACGTTTGGTGCAGGCGAAGCAGATGTTTTACTCTGTACCACGATTATCGAATCTGGGTTAGACATTCCCAGAGTCAATACAATTCTCATCGAGGATGCTCAGAAATTTGGCTTATCGCAGCTTTATCAGCTTCGAGGTCGAGTCGGACGGGCGGGAATTCAAGCTCATGCCTGGTTGTTCTATCCCAAGCAACATCAACTCTCAGACAATGCCAGACAAAGACTTCGAGCCTTGCAAGAATTCACACAGCTTGGATCAGGCTATCAATTAGCCGTTCGAGATATGGAGATTCGAGGAGTCGGTAACTTACTCGGTGCAGAACAATCGGGGCAGATGGATGCGATCGGGTTTGATCTCTACATGGAAATGCTGCAAGAAGCGATTCAAGAGATTCGAGGTCAAGAGATTCCGCAAGTCGATGACACGCAGATTGATCTCAGCCTGACGGCATTTATTCCCGCCGATTACATTCCCGATCTCGATCAGAAAATGTCCGCTTATCGCGCGGTTGCTGCGGCTCAATCCAAAACTGAACTGATGCAAGTTTCAGCCGATTGGATTGATTGGTATGGACAGATTCCACTCGCTGCCCAACAATTGCTAAGAGTGATGGAACTCAAGCAAATTGCGAAAAAGCTTGGTTTCTCACGCATCAAGCCCGAAGGCAAGCAACATGTGATTTTAGAGACTCCAATGGAAGAACCCGCTTGGAATCTGCTGAAAGAGAACTTACCCGATCATTTGCGATCGCGCTTTATCTTCACGGCTGGAAAAGTCACTGTGCGCGGTTTAGGTGCGCTAAGTGCAGATCAACAATTGAGCAATTTGATCGATTGGCTAGGTCGAATGCAAGGAGCGTTGCCTGAGCCTGTGTTGACGGGAGCAAGTAAGTGAGTGTGCGTCGTAACGTTGTACTGCCTTGCATAATTGGGGTGACATCGAAAGTATGGCGCGAATTGCGAGGTGCATTGGAAAAACAAGTCAGTATATCTTCACATTTTCTCTAAATGCAAGAGAATAGATGTAAGCAGAACTGTGGATGGCGCAGGTTAAGAGATCAACAAAATGGTCTTGTTTCCTAACAGGTGTTAGACGATGAACTCATTTTTGAAGTGTACGCTCGTTGCTCAAGCTGGAGCAGCGATAGCGATCGCACTATCGAGTGTTGATATTGCCCCGGCTCATGCGTTAGCAATTGATACCTCGCCCACTGGACTTGCAAATCCGGCTCAAACGATCGACTTTAGTGACCTGGCTGGCGGGGGATCATTTGGTACAACTGCGCTTACTAATCAATATTCCAGCGTGGGAGTCACGTTTTCTAACCTTTATTTTGTGGGGTCTGCGGATTTTGACACTATAAGTTTTGGCGAATTCCCTTACCAAGATTCGGCATCTGCATTCAATATCACTAGTCTTTCCAATGGAATGACAACTGTGAACCCCTTCTCTATCCAGTTCGCATCTCCCCAAACGCAGGCAGCCTTCAAAATCTACAGTAGTACACCTACTGTAACCTTCACAGCCCTACTGAATGGCACACTGATAGAATCGTTCACCTCTAGTAGTGTCACTAATGGACCTCCCGGAGAATACTATGGCTTTACAGGGGTAACATTCGACCAAATCCAGATTGCTGTAGGCGGCTCGGATCTGAGAGCAGCAGGAATTAGCAGTCTTCAAGTCGGAGAGGCTACGCCTGTGCCTTTCGGCTTCACGCCGCTTCCAGGGTTAGCGGTTTCTGGTCTGCTGTGTGGAATCAATCGTTTGCGTAAACGATTTGCTTAGCAATTAGTGCATGAGAAAGCTTTGGAACTAGAATCTAAATCTCCTAGTTCCAAGGCTTTGTCGTTTTGCTTCTTTGCTGTTTGAACTGATGTAAACCACTGCAATGAACTACCAAAACCCGTTAGAACTCATAAAAAGTAATACAAACATCATTGCAATCGAGAATCGTAAAGTCAGTACTTCCCCAAGATTTCTTTTCTAACCTGCCATTGGGATGAATCAGGGTACGATCGCGCTCCACAATCTCCCGATATAGGTCAGCAATGTCCTGCACTTCAACTCTCAAAGTTGTCCATTCCGCGCACTCTGGATCTGGATTCTTTTGTAGAAATAACTCAATGTCATCGCGCGTAATCAAAGCTAATTCAGGTGTTTCGCTATCTTGCCATTGACGCTTGAAGCCTAGCTTCTGCTCATAGAATGCGATCGTCTTTGCAACATCGTCACCTGCTGGAATAAATGGGCAAATCCTTCTCAGCCTTGCCATTTGTATGCCTTGAGTTGTTTTGTACTAATTCTAAATGCTGAGGTAAGTAATCGCAATCTTTCCAGACAAACAAATCTCAACGTCAGAACCGCGATCGCGCTTTCTCGCCCCATATTCGCCGCAGTAATAAAACTCATCGCCCTCAATCCGAAAATCCGTTGGTAAGGGCTGAGTGCAAGGATGACAAAACACCATTTCAGGCTCAGGATCATCAGGTTCAACGTAGGGAAGATTCACATTCCAATAAAATCCCGGCTCATAGGGACGATTTGCGAGATGCTCGACAACTCGGGCTGCCCATCGTGCCGAGCGTTCCCAATCCACCGGAATTCTACCTTTTTTATATTGTGAGATGGCGATTCCAGGCACACGATGAAATGCTGCTTCTCGAATTGCTGCAACCGTTCCTGAAATATAAACATCAACGCCCATGTTACCACCGGAGTTAATACCTGACAGAACTAGCTTAGTATCAGGAAAAAGATAATTTAGCGCAATGCGACTACAATCCGCTGGAGTACCCGCGATCGCATATTCTTGATCAGTTCTTTTCTCAACTCGAATCGGTGCGGTCGTTGTGACTTGATGCCCACAACCGGAATAATGACCACTTGGCGCAACCAAAATTCCAGATCCATTCACCGCTTTCAGTAAAGCTCGAATGCCTGGGGCATCAATGCCATCATCATTTGTCAAAATAACCGTCATTCAATCTCCCAAATAAATTCCTAACCCTCGTGCCGTCCTGACGAGTGTACTATCTGGATCGACCACACAGTACTGCTGAATGGCATCCAAAATCGGTACATCGATCACATTGCGATCGCGCCAAGCCACCATGCGATCAAACTTACCTTGCGCGATCAGATCCACTGCGGCAACTCCAAAGGCAGAAGCCAGTAAGCGATCGAGCGGGGAAGGTGTGCCGCCTCGCTGAGCATGTCCTAGCACCGTCACTCGTGTTTCTGCACCATGACATTCATGGATGACATCGGCAAGATACTGTCCGACTCCTCCATATCGCATCTCTCCAAATGCATGAGTACAGTTGACGGCTTGACCTGCCTCAGTTTTGACTGCTTCCGAAACAATAATCAATGAATAATTTTTACCTTGGGCTTGCCGTTCATCCAATTTGCGACACAAATTGCTAATCGTATAGGGAATTTCAGGAATCAAAATCACATCCGCTCCCCCGGCGATTCCTGCACTAATGGCAATATGTCCGGCATCTCGTCCCATCACTTCTAAAATCATCACGCGCGAATGACTTGCCGCTGTGAAATGTAAGCGATCGAGCGCTTCTGTAGCGATATTCACAGCCGTATCAAATCCAATCGATTGTTCTGTAATATCGACATCGTTATCAATGGTTTTCGGAATGGTGACGAGGTTCATTCCGCCTTGTTGCGCCAGTTTGCGAAGAATTGCCATACTGCCATCGCCCCCGATACCAATGATGGCATCGAGGTTGAGCATACGATAGCCTTCGATAATCTCTTCAGAGCGATCGAGAATTTGCCCATCCGGCATCGGGAAAGCGAAGGGATTGCCTTTGTTCGTCGTTCCTAGCATCGTGCCACCCTGGGTCAAAATGCGATCGACTTTTTCAATCTCCAAAGCCGTAAACTCTGGCGGGCGAGCCATCAGCCCGTTTGTCGCTCGTGAAATTCCAAACACTTTCCAGCCATAGCCCGTCGCTCGATACACCACAGCGCGAATGATCGCATTCAACCCAGCACAGTCTCCACCACTGGTTAAAATTCCAATCCGTTTGACTTCACCCATAAATCCCCTACACTGAATAGGCTGTGTGAGTTTAATACGCCACGTCAGACAGTGTCCCAGATTACAGAATTCATTTAGGAATGTCAGAACATCCAGACATTTTCACGATTCCCACGCCGCCTGAGAACTATCGATCGGGCTTTGTTGGCATTATTGGTCGCCCCAATGTCGGCAAGTCCACGATTATGAACTTTCTCGTGGGTCAAAAGATCGCGATCACCTCTCCCGTTGCCCAGACAACTCGAAATCGGTTACGGGGCATTTTAACCACGCCTGAAGCCCAAATTATCTTTGTGGATACCCCTGGGATTCACAAACCGCATCATCAACTCGGACGAGTCTTAGTCAAAAATGCTCAAAGTGCGATCGACTCAGTGGATGTGGTTCTATTTGTCGTCGATTGCTCTGTTGTCGCAGGAGGAGGCGATCGCTATGTTGCAGAACTTCTAGCCCAGACTGAAACGCCTGTCATTCTGGGTTTGAACAAATCTGATCAGCAATCAGATGTAGAATTCGATCAAACCTACCAAACCTTAGCGGCGGATCGAAACTGGACGATCGCAAAATTTTCAGCCCTGCAAGGCGATGGCATGGAAGAATTGCAGCAGGCAATTATCGAACAGCTTGAACCCGGCCCCTACTACTATCCACCGGATTTAGTCACCGATCAGCCCGAACGTTTCATTATGGGCGAGTTGATTCGAGAACAAATCTTGATGATGACTCGTGAAGAAGTTCCCCATTCGGTTGCGGTTGAAATTGAGAAAGTTGTGGAGGAAGAAAAGATCACGCGAGTCTTTGCTGCCATCAATGTTGAACGTCCTTCACAAAAAGCCATTTTGCTTGGCAAAGGTGGAGGAATGATTAAAGCGATCGGGACTGCTGCCCGCGAGCAAATGCAAAAGCTAGTTGAAGGCAAAATTCACTTAGAGCTATTTGTGAAAGTCATGCCGAAATGGCGACAATCGCGAGTCAAGCTTGCAGAATTTGGCTATCGAGTCGAGGAAGAGTAGTGAACTGCTCAAAGTTGTTAATCGCGACTTTGAGCAGCGCTGCGATAGATTTAGTTTTTGAACGATTAGCAAATCGCTTTGCACTTGTGCGATCGCATCAAAAATACAGCGATCGCACAAAGTATCATAAGTTTGCCGTAATGAGATTCGATCTGTGTCTGCCAAAGATTTTTTTCATGATGCTGTCAAACACGCATTGCAGAAAGAACAATGGACGATCACAGACGATCCTTTGAAGTTCAAATTTGGCAACGTCAACTTTCAAGTTGATTTAGGAGCAGAACAACTGCTTGCCGCAGAGCGATCGGGCGAGAAAATCGCAGTCGAAATCAAAAGCTTTCTTAATCCATCAGCAATTACAGATTTCTACGCTGCATTAGGGCAATTTCTGAGCTATCGCCTTGCCTTAGAATCGATTCATCCTGATCGAACCTTATACCTTGCAGTTCCGTTCGATACCTATCAAACCTTTTTTCAGTACGAATTCACCCAAATTGCGATACAACGCTATCAAGTTCTAATAATTGTGTACGATCCTGCCAATGAGGTGATCATGCAATGGACAAACTAATTCAATACCGCCAGTATGTTCAAACGCTGTTGAGCCAGTACGCCAGCGATGATATTTCAGATGAGCAAGTTGAGGTGCAACTCATTCTTGACGCTGAACGGGATCATTATCAGTGGATGAATGTTGGTTGGCAAGGGTTGAATCGGATCTACCGTTGTGTCATGCACATTGATATCAAGGCTGAAAAAATTTGGATTCAACAGAACCTAACTGATCAGAATCCGGCTGAGGAGCTAATCAAGATGGGCGTACCTAGAGAAGACATTGTTTTAGGATTACAGCCGCCTTACAAACGACCCTATACAGACTATGGTGTCGCCTGAAGAGAGGAAAAGTGCGCTTGGGGAGATAGGAGCAGAAACCATGATTTCAGATCTTCACCCTATCCCCTTATCAGATTTATTGCGGTCAATGACTCGCTCAGAAGCAATTAAGAGATATCACAAACTCAACAATTGCTGCATTGCCAGCCACCACTGATCGCGCCCTTGCTTGCGCTGCCAATACCAATATTCACAGCCCCACAACATCACCGGATCAAAGCCGATTTCTTGAACTCGATCGACAATACTCGTTGCCTGAAGTGGGGATGAACTCGGATACTCAAGCTGCGATACCGGAACTAACTCATTCGCCTCCCAAGGTTCCGCCTGTGCTTCAGCAATCCAGCTCTCTTTCCCCCATCGTCGCAACTGCGATCGCCAATCTTTTAACTTTTTCCAATACGAAGGCTGCGCCTCAAGATATGCCTGACTCGCCCCTTGTGGCACTTTCGTATACACATTAAATCCAATCGCATCGGCTAACCAAAGACTGGCTCGAAAGGCTTGATCGTCTTCTTGTCCCTGTCCATCTGGGAGGGTAATTGCATTCGTTAGTAAAATTTTCTGACCTGCTTGCGCGCGAGATCGTACTAATTTCACTTCTTGTCGAACAAACTTCTCACTCAACGATCGCCCATGCGTAATTTCTAGCGTTGTAAACGGCTCATTCTCAACTTGCCAATACCGAATCGCTGGAGCCGTTTTCGCATGACTGACAACACGATCGAGCATCTTCAACGTCAAATCCGCGATCGCAGGATCTCGATCCAAAACCCTCGCACTCGTCGTATCGTACTTTGCTCGCATCCAATCTGGAAAATGAAACTCAGGATAGCGAGGCGCTTTCATACCGACTGCTAATACGACCTGAATCCCGCGTCGATGGCTCTCATCTAAGAGCCAATCAATCTTACTGAAATCAAACTGATTCGCCTGCGGCTGCAATTCATGCCAATAAGCACACAGCCGCAACCGCTTAAATCCCAAATCGCAAATCGCTTGGAATGTCTCACGATAATCCAATCCCAAATACCAACATTGCAACTGGCTAAACGTCGTCCCTAATTTCATCGATCGAGGTGGAGTAACAAGATCCGGCAGAGAGATCGTTGCCCCTGCACTAGCAGCCATTAAATTGAGAAAACCAAAAGTCGAAAGTGCGGTGAACTGCCTGCGGGTTAAGTTGCGAGAAGCTCGATGAAATATCATGGCTCAAAGTAAGATAACGAACTCAGCACGCTGATCTACTTTTCAAATCATTGCATTCGCAATCGTGCTCACTTTCAACAACAAAGGCAATGCTAGCGGTTACGGGTGAACGATCGCAGAAAATAATGCAAGTAATTTCACAGCAAAAAATCAGTCTAGGTGAGTATATTATGCTACTCAATCTAAGTTGCGCGCGAAATCTTGAGGTCGTTAGTTCAACCCCCTCATTCACGCTTGATCTTCAAAATTTATGTCGATCGCAAATTCAGACTGAGCCATCCCCAGTCTAAAAATCCCAATCTAAAATCGATTTAGCTCTGTTCGTCAATGCCCATCATTTCCCACCACCGATTCAGTGGAAAATAAACGACCGGTGCCCACAAGCTGCTTAAAATTGCAGAACTCAGCGCAATAAATTGGTGATACGTCCAAATGTCAGACAGCGATCGTTCCCCTAAGAAACTAAACTGTAGCGCAGTGATCGTTTCTGAAATCACTGCCATGAGAAAGACAATGAGTGCAACAGAAATAAAGTCTTCTTGCACGTACCGTTGCTTTTGTAATTTTGCAGTCAAAGCTCCCACAATCATCAAGCCGATCGCATGAGTCGGTTCGGGTGCAGTCATGCCATCTTGCAGCAGTCCTAAGATTAAACCTGCCATTGCACCTTGCCAAACCACTCGTTTGACACTCCAAGCGACCACCCAAATTAAGAGCCAATTTGGACTAATTCCTGCCAGTTCCATTCCTGGCAATCGCAGAGGCAAAATCAACAAACATAAAAATACCGATGCGACAGTTACGGCTCCATTCACAAGCGGGCGAGCGCTCGGATAGGTATCGACAAAATTCTCGATCGCACGCAGGCTCATGGCGTAGAACTCGGTAAAGCTTCAGGAGTGGGCGAAACAGTCAAACTAGCATCAGGACTCGGTGAAACAGTGGGATCAGGCGAGGCAGAGGGAGACGGAACCAGATTTGGTTTAGCTGCAGGTTGAGGATCTGCGAGAGCAGGAGAATGCGGATAAATCATTGCCCACTCTAAATAATTAATCGGGGCAGTCAGTTCGATCGTGGCTTCAGGAGCCGGACTTTTGGTGAGATCAACAGATTCAACTCGTCCGATCGGAATTCCCGCCGGAAACAGTTGACTAAACGAAGAAGTCGTCACCACATCATCTTTGCGGACATCTGGAACCTTCTCAAAAAATTCCATAACCGCACGATTTCCTGTTTTCCCGCGCAGATAGCCCATAAATCGACTACGGCTAATCGCAACCCCAACCCGACTAGAAGGATCGCTCAATAACAACACTCGACTCGTACTCGGGCTAACATCAATGATCCGTCCGACCAGTCCGCCCGGACTCATGACCACGGCTCCTTCTTTCACACCATCGTTCGAGCCACGACTCAACGTCACATGCTGCCACCAATGATCCGCACTCCGCCCAATCACTGAGGCTGGAATCCCTTCTGCCTTCTTCGACTTGGCGAATCCCAGCAGTTCTTCCAGCTTTTGATTCTTGCTTTCTAGCTCGATTAAGCGCTGCTGTAACTCACGGGTTTGAGCATTCATCAACCGATCCATCGCCACTGGCTTACTCTGAAATGGGCGAGTTAACCACTGGTAAGTTTCCATCACAAACCCGGCCTGACTCTGACGTATCAAGAGTGCAGTTCCCAATCCAAGAGTAGCAAGAGTGAATGGAATCCCAAATCGATCCCACCAGCGACGCAGTTCGTACATTCAGCGCGTTCTCAATCAGTGAGCAGCCTAACAATACACCTTACCGAAGCAAGATTAAACACAATTTTCACACTTAAGGTCGCCCTATCAGGACAACTTTAGCGAGGCGGACGAGTACTAAACACCCGCTCTAATTGCTTAAAGTTTTCTAACACGCGCCCGGTTCCCAACACAACACAACTGAGAGGATCAGCGGCAACGTGTACGACGATTCCGGTCTCATGACTGATCAGGGTATCAATGCCTTTGAGCAATGCTCCACCACCTGCCAACATAATGCCTCGATCGATAATATCGGCGGCAAGTTCTGGCGGAGTTCTTTCCAACGTCCGTTTCACAGCATCGACAATCACAGACAAAGGCTCTGACATACTTTCACGAATTTCAGGTCCCTTAATCGTCACAGTTCGTGGCAATCCAGACAGCAAATGAAGTCCGCGCACTTCCATCATTTCTTCATCGACTGCACCCGGATATGCCGAGCCGATCTGAATTTTAATTTCTTCCGCCGTCCGTTCCCCAATCACCAGGTTGTGGACTTTTTTCATATATTGCACGATCGCGTCACTGAGTTCGTCCCCTGCAACTCGAACCGACTCGCTCAAAACGGTTCCTTGCAAGCTGAGAACAGCAACTTCCGTTGTCCCACCACCAATATCAATGATCATATTCCCTGTGGGTTCAGCAACCGGCAATCCTGCCCCGATCGCGGCGGCTACTGGTTCATCGATCAAATAAACCTCACGTGCACCTGCCTGAGACGCAGCTTCCATCACCGCACGGCGTTCAACGCCAGTAACACCGCTAGGAATTCCAATCACAATCCGCGGAGAAACTAATGCTTTTCCTTCATGCACGCGCTGAATGAAGTGTTTGAGCATTAACTCAGCCGTATCAAAATCGGCGATTACGCCATCTCGAAGTGGGCGTAATGCCACAACGTTTCCGGGAGTTCGACCTAGCATCCGCTTTGCGTCTTCTCCGACAGCCAAGGGGACTCTGTCAGACTGGTCGATCGCCACGACGGAAGGTTCTGAGAGAACAATACCTTTTCCGGATACGTAGACCAGGGTGTTAGCGGTACCGAGATCGATACCCATGTCCCGCGAGAGGGAGAAGCGATTGAAAAAACCCACTAGATTCTTGCCTCTTTAACTGCAATGAGTACGCTGATCAAATGAAATGGTAAGCAATGATGCTGATCGATAGTGGATTTTATTACAGTTTCACCCCTGAGTCTAGGGGTTAGCACAAGTTAAGAGCAATGACCCAGAAAATCATTTAATATGGGAGGCAACTGCATTATTTAGTACAAAAGAACCATGAGCTTAAATGTTGTCACGCTGGTTGGGCGAGTCGGTGGAGATCCGGATGTCAAGTATTTTGAGTCAGGCAGCGTCAAGTGTCGGCTGACGCTGGCAGTGAATCGTCAGACACGCAATAGCGATCAGCCAGATTGGTTTAATTTAGAACTTTGGGGCAAGCAAGCAGATGTGGCTGCCAATTATGTTCGTAAAGGTAGCTTAATCGGGGTTAAGGGATCGCTGAAGCTCGATACTTGGACAGATAAAAATTCGGGTGCGGCGCGGTCGTCTCCTGTCATTCTAGTCGATCGGCTGCAATTACTCGGCTCGAAGCGTGACAATGAAGGCGGCGGTGGAGAGTCGGCAGGTTACGAGGAAGATTTTTAGAAAAGTAGGAGAGTGGGGAATTTATCATTCGCCATTCCCCATTCCCCCATCAAATCCCCGGCATTCTATCTCTAAACCGTTCTCGCATTTCTCCGCGCCGTTTCTCCATGTGTTCCGAAAATTTCTGACGTTGTTCTTGAGTCAGAACGCCGCGCATTTCTAACATGCTGTTGAATTGCGCTTCTGCGGCTTTTGCTCTGAGAGATTGAACCTGGCGAAATTTATCGCGAATCTCATCGTCTTTTGCCGAGCCAGCCATTAATTTGCGTAACTCTTGTTGAGCTTGACGGGCAGCCGTGCGATCGCTGTCTAATTGATCTCGATAGCGCGATCGAATCTGCTGGATCGATCGCATCTGATCAGCAGAGAGATTTAAGTCACGCATCAATCCAGGTCCTCGCTTGCCAGGACGTTCGTTGGGAGCCTGGGCGATCGTAGGTGAATTCTCATTTCCAAAATCGATCGCCCGCAAAACCGCCGCGCTTCCCACTAAAACAAGCACGGTTGAAGCTGCCACGATCGCGACACGACGAAACATAGATTTCAACTCCTATTCATTCAAATTTGGTTCAACCAAGGCGAGATAATCGGGCATATCGTTTATCGATGCTCCCTCCACCACACTGGACCAATTGCTGGTCATAAAGCTTTCTATCTCATCGGCATCAGCCACCGGATAAGGCGTTTGTCCAGGTCGCGTGATCACCGTTGCCAAAAGGCAGGCAGCAATTCCAGTCACTAGAAAAATCAGCGATCGCGATCGCGCAGTTCTGCGCGGCAGGGATTGAATAATCTGGTCTTCTAAGCCGAGGGCAGGAGGGGGAGGATTCGACCGATGACGTTGGAGAAACTGAGTCAGATCCTCGTCATCTTCAGGAAAAGGTTTCATAATTGGACTCCTTGACGATCGAGAAATTGACGCATCGCACCACGCGCATGAAACAATCGAGATTTAACTGTACCTACTGGAATTTGTAGAATGTCCGCAATTTCTTTTTGCTGCATTCCTTCTAAATCATGCATCACCAAGACCGTTCGATGGTCAAAACTTAAGTCTTGTAATCCTCGCCTAACAATATCTTCGTAATGTAATTGCATGAGATCCGGTGCATCCTGCTGCTTGGAAGCTTGTTGAGTCAAAACTTCTAAGCGCGATCGACCTTTTGCCGCAGATTGCCGATAGTCGGATGCAACATTCCAAACAATTCGATAGAGCCACGTCGAGAATTGCGAAGACTGCCGAAATTTAGGCAAGCCTTTCCAGACTCGCAGAAACACTTCTTGAACCAGATCATCAATGGCGTAGACATCACAAAGTTGGTAGAGCAATGCACGCACACGCGGATGATAGCGACGATACAGATGACGGAAGCTCTGAGTATCTCCCTCGATCGCAGCTAAAATCAGTTCGCGATCGCCCTGATCCGCAGAATTTGAGGAAGAATCATTTGCTTGCACCGGAAATGTAGAACCTATCCAAGAAATTGCTACCGCTAACACTGAAAGATGTGCCTTCAATTTATTGAGGATACTCTTTTGACTGCACTAAGTTCAAAAGAGTTCAATCGGTCAACCCCAACTTCACCGAACCGCAATCTCGCTCTGTTGGGTCGATTATTCTCCTGGGAATACTAGGCTCACTAATTTTCCATCCATCTAAGGAAAGATATTTTATGTATGGCTTAGTGAATAAGGCAATTCGCGACATGGTTTGCGCTCATTTTGGTGAGGCAACTTGGCACGAAATTCGACAAAAAGCTGATATTGAGATCGACGTTTTTCTGACGATGGAAGGATATCCTGATGACTTGACTCATCGGTTAGTGAAAGCAGCCAGCCAGGTCTTGGGACTCTCTTCTGCCGAAATCATGCAGGCATTTGGCGAATTTTGGGTGCAGTATACCGCAGAAGAAGGGTACGGAGAATTGATGGCAATGAGTGGAGAGAACTTACCCGAATTCTTGCAGAATCTCGATACCCTCCATGCACGAGTTGGCGTTGCCTTTCCCAAACTTCAGCCTCCTTCGTTTGAGTGCACTGAGACAGATGAAGCATCAATGACTTTGGAATACCACACGCATCGAGAAGGACTTGCCCCCATGGTTGTTGGATTGGTTAAGGGCTTAGGCAACCGATTTGAGACTGAGGTAGAAGTGACCCAGACACAAAGCAAAGCAGAAGGGGCTGACCATGATGAGTTTGTGATTCAATACCATCAAGACTAATCACCTATGACTTCACCTGAGTTGCCCCGTGAAGCTTGGAGCCTACCCCCGCATCTCTTTACGACCGCATTTCCCTTTCACTTTGTTTACGATCGCAGTTTAACGATCATTCAAACCGGGGAAGTGTTGCAACGTATGAGCCGAAAACCCTTGGTCGGCAGTTCCCTCCTCGATCACTTCAAAATCAGCCGTCCAAGAATACAACTCGAGTTTGAGGCAATTCAGAAACAGTCGCAGGCTCTATTTTTGCTGGAACTCCTGCATAGTGATCTACACATTCGAGGGCAAATGGTGTATGTCGAAGAACAAAATGTCATCTTCTTTCTCGGTTCCCCTCGGATCAATGACACCCAGCAATTAGCCCAATTGGGTTTGAAATTTAAGGATTTTGCGATTCACGATCCGATCATCGATTTTCTGTTTTTAATGCAAGCCAAAAATGCAGCACTCAACGAAGCCCGCCAGTTAACCCAAGATCTCTCTCAAACGATCCAGGAATTGCAGCAAACCCAAATGCAATTGGTGCAAAGTGAGAAGATGTCTAGCCTAGGACAATTAGTGGCAGGCGTTGCTCATGAAATTAATAATCCCGTCAACTTTATTCACGGGAATTTGCATTACGTTGAGAAGTATATGCAGGACTTATTGGATATGCTGCAAGCTTACGAGCGATCGTATCCGCATCCGGTCGCGACGATCGTCGATCTAAGCGAAGCGGTTGACCTTGAATTTCTCCGTGTGGATTTACCGAAAGTTTTAGCTTCGATGGATATCGGTACGATTCGGATTCAAGAAATTGTTAAATCCTTAAGGAATTTCTCCCGCTTGGATGAGGATGGCATGAAAATTGCCGATATCCACGAGGGAATCGATAGTACTCTGTTGATTCTGCAAAACCGCCTCAAGTCAAAAATAGACCGCCCAGAAATTAGAATCATTAAAAATTATGGCAATCTGCCCCCTCTGAAATGTTATCCGGGGCAATTGAACCAGGTTTTTATGAACTTGCTCATGAATGCGATCGATGCCCTGGATGAAGCTGCATCCCAATGCTCAAAACGAGAGTGTGAAGCCAATCCAGCCACCATTACGATCACTTCAGAGATGCAGTCTGAGCATTCTGTCTCGATTGTGATTGCAGATAATGGCACTGGCATTCCAGCTTCAATTCAAGCAAAGCTGTTTGACCCGTTTTTTACAACAAAGCCTGTAGGGCAAGGAACGGGACTGGGACTCTCTATTAGCTATCAGGTGATTACAGAGCGACATAAAGGCACGATCCAATGCATTTCAGAACTCGGACAAGGGACTCAATTTTGTATCACTCTGCCGATCTCATAAGCCGCGCAATAACTGATCCGCTACAATTTATCGACTTAGCATAGGATTGAGAAGGAGAAATCATTCTTTTTGCTTATGTCTGCGTCGCCTCAAGTTGTTCTGATCACGGGTGCATCTGCGGGAATTGGAGCCGCACTTGCTCAAGCCCTCGCCGATCGCATTCCCAACATTCGATTAATTTTAGCGGCGCGGAATTTAGCCAAGCTTGATCTTGTTGCCGATCGTGCTCGAAAAAAAGGAGCCGAAGTGCTCACCGTTGCAACAGATATGGCTGAGCCGGATCAAGTGAAAGCGTTGGCAAACACCGCGATCGAGAAATTTGGCAGAGTTGATGTGTTAGTCAATAATGCGGGGTATGGGCAAATGGGACCGATCGAACTGATGCCGATCGAGGCAGCTCAGCGCCAGTTCCAAGTCAATGTGATTGGCGCGATCGCATTAATTCAAGCCCTGATTCCGGTGATGCGAGATCAAGGGGGCGGCAAAATTATTAATGTCAGTTCGCTTGGAGGACGGATTGCATTTCCATTTTGTGGAATGTACAGTGCTTCTAAATTCGCTCTAGAATCGCTCAGTGATAGTTTGCGGCGAGAATTAGAACCGTTTAATATTCGAGTTAGTGTGATTGAACCCGGTCCCGTCAGTACAGAATTCTTTGATGTGGTGGAGCGGGAAGTGAATATCACGATGCCGGACGGGAAAGATACGCCATATCGCGCAGCTTTTGAGAATCTAGATAACCTAGATAAACTCACAAAAAGCCAGGCTTGGAGTTCTGACAAAGTTGCAGCGGTCATCGTTAAAGCTATCATGGCAGAATATCCTCAACCCCGATATGTAGCAGCGACGGCGGGTGGATTCCTGTTGTTTATGATGACTAAGGTGTTACCGACATGGATCGTCGATCTCTTTTGGCAGAAGTTTTACGGCATCGATCGAGTCGCCAAAGAGTGGAAAAATCGTCAACGTCAGCCCTCCCTGTAATGAATTTACTCGAATATCAAGCCAAAGAGCTATTTCGCGAAGTTGGAATTCCAGTGCTTCCAGCCCAGCGAATTGAGCGTCCAACTGATTTGAAAGCACTGAAAATTCCTTACCCCGTTGTATTGAAATCCCAGGTATACGTGGGAGAACGGGGACGAGTCGGCGGAATTCGTTTTGTCAGTAATACGATCGATGCCATTGCTGCCGCTCATTCGATTTTCAATTTATCGATCGTCGGCGAATACCCCAAAGTTCTCTTGGCTGAAGCGAAATACGATGCTCAGCAAGAATTTTATCTGGCGGTTGTGTTAAATCGCTCGATTCGTCGCCCTGTCTTACTGGGATCGAAGAAAGGCGGGATCGATGTTCAGACCTCGATCGACGAGATGCAGCATGTGGTCGTCGATCAAGAATTTTCCTCATTCTATGCGCGTCGATTAACGATCAAAATGGGACTGAGTGGCGATTTGATCAACTTGGTCAGTGATGTGGTGGAGCGAATGTATCGCCTGTTCATTGATAAAGATCTCGATTTAGTCGAAATCAATCCCTTGGGCGTGAATGCCGCAGGCGAAGTCATGGCACTCGACGGAAAAGTCAGCGTGAATGATGCGGCCCTAGGACGGCATCCAGCGCTTGCTGCTTTGGATAACCGACCCCAAAAATTTGTGCTCGATCGCTTACCGGATTCGCTGACCACGATCGATGCCGATGGACAGATTGCCATTCTTTGCAATGGGGCAGCGTTGACCATGGCAACGATGGATTTAGTCAGTCAAGCGGGTGGCAAGCTCCTGCACTATCTCAACATTGGCAGCGAAACCCATCACGATTGGCAACCTGAAACGCTCTGTGACCGGGTTGACCAAGGCTTGAAAATGCTGTCGCAGAACAAGCAAGTCAAAGTCATTTTAGTGAACCTCGTCGGTGGAACGGTTCCGAGCGATCGTATTGCTTCAACGATCTCAAAATTTCTCCAGCGTCCGCCTGCGCCTCCGATCGCGATTGGGGCACATAAAGATAATCTCCGGATTAGCCGAGGCGTGCCAGTTCCTAAGCTGGTGATTCGGCTGTTAGGCACCAACATGAATGAAGCAAAAGAAATCCTAGCAAGCACTCCTGCCCTGGTTCTAGACGATCTCGATAGCGCGATCGAGCAACTGATTGCTTTCACAAAGCGGCGCGAAGGTTAAGACGGTATTAACCTTGTCTTAACCAAAATATAATTCGAGTGTTTTTACGGATTTTTTGCTTGACCAAATCGTTTCTTTTTTGGAGTTTGGCAAATCTAGGCAACTGTGCCTTAACTCACACAACTATAATTCTAGGGATGACTTGATCCTGGGAATAGCGTTATCATAACGGGATCTACGAGAATGCTTCGAGCAGATTGCAATTCCGTAGTGATATTAGAAATACGAATACTTGTGTCATAGAATGCTGAACCTAAACGGATTGTATCGCCAAAGTCAACCGTCTATAGTTCTAGCGAAAAGCTCATTTTGAACAGTTTCGCGCGCCATTCAGCGGAATGATTTTTAGTCTACCAGCGATCATCTATTTCTTATGATATTTACGCCAGCCAGCAAAGTGATTGTGCAAGGCATTCTGGAACCATTGGGAGAAATTTATACTCCTTTGATGCAGAAGTACGGAACTCAGATTGTCGCAGGGGTTAGCCCTGGCAAAGGAGGTCGTTCGCTGGCTGGAATTCCGGTATTTGACATGCTGGAGCAAGCGATCCCGAAACTGGGATCGATCGATACAACGGTAATTTTTTCGCCCCCCTATGCTGCCTTAGACGCTGCCTTAGAAGCGATCGCAGTTGGAATTCGTCAGATTATTCTGATTAGCCAAGGGATTCCTCCTTTAGATATGGTACATCTGATCCGTAAGGCTGAGGCAACCGATACGCTCATTGTGGGACCTAATAGTCCGGGTGTGATTGTTCCAGGGCAAATGCTCCTCGGGATTCATCCTCCAGACTTTTATCGACCTGGGTCAGTCGGACTGGTGAGTCGAAATGGAACCCTAACGTATGAGGTAGCTTGGGTGTTGTCACAAGCGGGCTTAGGGCAATCGATCGCGGTGAGTATTGGCGGCGATACGATTATGGGTTCGACGTTTCCGCAGTGGTTGCAGATTTTGGATGAAGATCCTCAGACCGATGTGATTGTACTGGTTGGGGAAATTGGCGGAGATTGTGAGGAAGTGGCAGCGCACTATATTGCAGAAGCGATCGATAAGCCTGTCGTTGCGTATGTTGCGGGTCGGAGTGCACCTCGCAATCGCCGGATGGGACATGCTGGCGCGATTATTGATTCGCAGGCAGCAGATCTAGGACCAGATTTAGGCACGGCTGAAAGTAAGGTGGCGGCATTTAAGCGGGCAGGGATTCCAGTGGCGGAAAGACCTTCAGAAATTCCTGAGTTGGTCAACCGGATTCTGAAAACCTCTGTGAAAAAAGCAATCTAAAGCCCCAACTTCGCAGACCCATTTCTATTGCTTTTCTGGGTTGGATCGATTCGGGGAGTCAAATGGATCATCTTGGAATGCTTCTCGAACCGAGAATACCTGTTGGGGAATTCCGATCGAAATCCCTGCTGCGTCCAAAGCTTGTTTGACTCGCCGCCGGAATTCTCGCCCGACCACGGCTGGTTGCAAAGGTTGGGTTTTAATCCAAGTTCGTAAGGTAATCCCTGCATTGCTAAAATCCTCAACGCCTAACACTTGCGGGGCTTCGAGAATTTTGGTGTGCCAATCGGGATCTGCGCTGAGATCTCTGCCAACTTTTTCGATCAGCTGAATTGCGCGATCGACATCTGCATCGTATGAAATGACAATCGACAAATCGACTCTTGACCAATCTTTCGAGAGATTTTCGACGATCGCGATCGAACTATTGGGAATCGTGATTAATCGTCCATCTGCACTACGAATCTGAGTAATTCTGAGACTAATAAATTCGACTAATCCACTGACATCATCGACTTGAATAATATCGCCTACTGCATATTGATCTTCAAATAAAATAAGAAATCCATTGATCATATCTTTGATCAAATTCTGAGACGCTAAAGAGATACCAATCCCAATAATTCCTGCACCCGCGAGCAATGGCAGAATTTGAATTCCGATAATCGATAGAATAATCACAATGCCAATGCTAATCCACATTAAGCTGAGGATACCTTTTGCAACGCCCGAAAACGTTGAAACTCTCAGTGCCACCCGTTGAGAGGCATCTGGCGTTGATTCAGAAATATCAAGTGCTCCGAAAATGCGATCGACGATCAGATCACTCAATCGAATCACCAGATAAGTCGCAACAATAATTCCAAGTACCTTTAACGGTGTTGAAAGGACGAGCGGTTGGAGGGGACGCGAATCTGGAAAGAGTCCCAAAATGAAATAGATGCCAGCCATCCAGATTCCGATCTGCATCAGTTGCAGCGATCGCCGTTGCATATCTTGCAAGGTTCGCTCCCGCCTACTTTTCATCTGTTGTTTGACAGTGAGTTGAGTGCGCGGACTCGCTGTTTCTGGTGTGTTCGGCAGAATGTCAGCCGGGGAGGGCGTTTCGTCTTCAAGCAGCCTTTGTCGCTTGCGCAAATATTTTTGCAAGCGGGAAACGAGCCAACTGAGTGCAAACATGCCACCCAGAGTCGCGATCGCTTTTCCCGTTTGTTGCGTGATCACTTCAGGCTGTCGTTCCCGTTCTGCTTCGAGTAAAGCGGTGCGAATGATCCGAGTGAGTTCTTCTGCATAAGGAGTCGGTTCTTGTCCCTGAAGTTGGGCATCCAATGTTGTCACGGTCATCAAATACCGTTGATTGATGGAAATGATCGGCAGGTTGCTATTTGCGTCTAGTGTGGAATTAACTTGAAGGTCAGGGGCGTTCCGTTGATTTGCGAATCGTTGCAATGTGGCTTCAATACTTTGACGACGAACTGCGATCGCGCTTCTTTGGTTCGGTTGATTCGGCTGAGCCGTCGCAGGCAGCGCGATCGTGAAGAGTTCCCGTCCGTCAAGTTGAATCCCGGTCGTGACAATATCGGTGCTATTGATTTGGGGAAGGGCAATTTTAGGAGTTGGCAGAATTGGGGTTTGTGCCAAAGTCGTTGGACTGAGCACTAGGATTAGGCTCAGAGCAAAACCGAAAAGAAAGCCGAAACGACGCAACCTTAAGCCTCCTATTTTTTAAATACAGCATTGGATTGACAGAGTTTGATCCCCTGACTAGATCCAGTTGAAATTTAGTCTCGATCGACCAAGATAACCAAACTGAGTGCGCGATCGATTCTCCACCGCGATAGAACTTCTGACAAAAAAAGATCTCCGAAAACTCGAAGATCAGGCATTCGTTGACGACTTTGGTGACAACTGAACGGTTACAACTGAATGATTTTTGCAGTCACAGCCATACTTTCCTCGTACAGCACATCCTGCCCGACCCGCTGAAGCTGTTCACTCAACAACGTTTCAGCCTTCTGATCATTCAGTGGGGTCACTTGATTGATCCGGCACGCCTGGGCGCCCCCTCCTGCTTCCATTCGCATACATCCAGTCGTCTGAGAACACAACACTGTGCAGCAATCCGCGCGCAAATTCGTCGAAGACAGTTTCAAGCTCACCATATCGCCTTTCACTTCTCCCACGTCTGCGGTCGGAATCCCCGCAAGTTCCGCCTCAATTTTGCGCCCGTTCGCCGCCATAAAGAAGACGCGCTGCAAATCATAAATGTCATTTTCTTTTTCGCGCGAGACCGGCTCCCACTCCAAACGACTGGCTAACCAACCGAGATACATCAATGCTTGTGCAGAATTGCCCTTTTCGTAATCAATGACAACTTGATCGACTTCCCAAATTGCATCCCGCCGCTCCGGAGCATCAAATGCTTCTGCTGCAAGTTCCTGCCAAGCAGCTAACCGTCGCCAATTGAGGTCAGTGACAAACACACCCTCTTCACGTAAGTTCGCAAGCTTTAAGAGTTCTGCTTCAGCATCCGCAGCAAACCGACTGGAATCAAAAATAATCTGATTGGAAAGCTTCGACAACCGTTGAAAGAGCGGTTGATCAAGATGCGGTGCGCCCTTCCACCAAACAATCCGGGGCAATTCGCTAATCAGTAAAGAAGTTGCTAAGTCACTGGCTCGATTCAAAGCGGCTTCTGTTCCTTTCAACGAAACATACTCACAACAGACGAGAGCCGCCTGATTGGCTTTATTGATTGGACAGTAAGCCGAAACCTGAGCCGAAACGCCTTCATCTTCTCCCGCAAAAGGAAACAGCGAAATAATTCGACAAGGATTTTGGCTCGCAACGACATCGGCAATTCCAGAGCCTGCTGCATCTGATACATAGCGAGGGGCTTCTGAGTTCTGAGTCGGAATTTCTCCCTTTCGCTTGGCTAGGTCCTCGCGCAGCTTCGCTAACAGTTCAGGACTGGAATATCCGTTCACTTCCAGCCCATAAGCTGCCTGTGCAACTCGAATGGCAGCTTCGGTTCTCGGACCGTCAATCCCGTCCACGGGACCAGTATAAAAGCCCATCATCGCCAACAATCGCTGGGTTTCTTCTGGTTCATAAACGACTAAGGTAAACGTTGTAGCCCGGGTGGCAACCATACCTGAATTATCACCACCAACTTCTCGATACCCTTGCCAAATTTGATTTAGCTCTTGTTCGATCTCATTGAGCGAGACATCCTTAGGAGCTTGGAGTGAAACGAGTGGAGCAGATTTAGGAGCCATAACACTGCGGAGTTTTAGAGTTTGGAGTTTGGAGTTTGGAGTTTGGAGGCTGAGTCAAGCGATCAGCTATCCAACCTCAGGCAAGCTTCTGAAGAATCTGGAGTTTAGAGTCTGGGCAGTTCGATCGCTCATCCAATCTCTAACCTCCAATTTCTCTAGAGTCTTCGCCAACGACGACCATCACGGTTAATCAACTGCTCAGCTTCAGAAGGTTCCCAGGTTCCAGCTTCATACTGAGGCATCAGGCTCGGATCAGTGCGGGCTTCCCAAGCGGTTAGAGCAGGGGTGACAACGCGCCACGCGGCTTCTACTTCGTCAGAACGAGTGAACAGCGTTTGATCGCCCATCATGCAGTCGAGCAGTAAGCGATCGTAGGCTTCTCCTCCGGTTACGCCGAACGAAGACCCATAACTGAAGTCCATTTCTACCGATCGCGTTCTCAGATCCGCTCCCGGCATTTTGACTTCAAACCGCATGCCAATTCCTTCATTCGGTTGCAGCCGCATAACGAGAACATTCGCATTTGCCTGCTTTGCTGCCGACTGAAAGATCAAATAGGGGACATCCCGGAACTGAATGGCGATTTCGCTGACTTTCTTCGGCAGGCGTTTTCCAGTGCGGAGATAGAAAGGAACCCCTTGCCATCGCCAGTTATCGACCATAAATTTCATCGCCACATAGGTCGGAACGAGCGAATTCGGATCGACTCCCGGTTCTTCTCGATATCCTGGCACCTGCTTGCCTTTCATCCAGCCTGAAGAATACTGTCCCCGCACAGCGGAGTGTTCTAAGCGAGCCACATCCGCGAGGTGAGTCGCTTGAATCACTTTCACTTTCTCAGTCCGAATGCTATCGGCATCGAGTGAGTTCGGTGGCTCCATTGCTGTCAGACAAAATAGCTGCATCAAGTGATTCTGCACCATGTCTCGCAGAGCGCCAGAAGATTCGTAATAACCCGCTCGATCTTCAACGCCCACAGTTTCAGCAACGGTAATTTGAACGTGATCGATAAATTGACGATTCCACAACGGCTCAAAGATCGCATTGCCAAATCTGAAGACTAATAAGTTTTGAACCGTTTCTTTGCCGAGATAGTGATCGATCCGATAAACCTGATGTTCTTGACAGACTTCATTCACCACGCGGTTGAGCGCTTGCGCCGAACTGAGATCCCGCCCAAAAGGTTTTTCAATTACGAGGCGCGTTTTCTGCGCGTCTTTGAGCATTCCAGCTTTGCCGAGTTGCTGAATGGCTTCCGGGAAGAATTTCGGTGCAACCGAGAGGTAAAAGACTCGATTGCCTCTTGTGCCTCGAATTTTGTCGATTTCTTCTAGGCGTTGTTTGAGTTTTTGATAGCTGTCTGGGTTATCAATGTCACCGGGACAGTAGAACAGTCCTTGCGCGAAGTCTTGCCAGAGCGCATCGGAGCCAACGCCATCGGAGAATTCTTCAACGCCTTCTCGCATTTGTTCGCGGAAGTAATCATCGCTCCATTCCCGACGGGCGACACCAACGATCGTTAATTCTGGAGGGAGTCTCCGCTCTCGCTTGAGGTGATAGAGAGCCGGAACAAGTTTGCGTTTCGTCAAATCGCCGGAGGCACCGAAGAACACAATGATGTTCGGTTCGGGCATTCGTTGCTGTTGAAGTCCAACGCGCAGAGGATTCTGTAAGAGAGTAACCATATTGGGAGGGGAAATCAGGGGAGTGAATTTCGGAGTGCAGAGCTAATGAAGAGAGTAGCTGAGAGCCTGTTAGTTGAAGTCGCGACGAACAGATAAGAACACTTACAGTTATGGAGATGGGATAGACCATCTGTGCGGTTTTGTCTGTCCGCCGCGATTTCTATGGATTGGGGGCGTTATCCAAGACTAAGCTTAGACCGCAGCTAGTCGATCGACCTTTTCTTGCAGCGAAGCCATCAACGCTTCAAACGGCTGCACAAACTTTGCAATGCCGTCTTCTAGCAATTCCGTCATCACTCCTGCAAGATTGATATTGATATCGGGATCGTTCAAGCTTTCAATCAAGTTGTAAGCTTCTTCAACGCCAGTATCAATACGAGAAGCCACGTCACAATGATCTGCACAGGCTTCGATCGTGGCTGGCGGCAACGTATTTACGGTATCCGGACCAACCAGTTCATCGACGTACATCACATCGCTGTACTCTGGATTCTTCGTTCCGGTACTTGCCCAGAGCAGGCGTTGAACATTCGCACCTTTTTCTTTCAGAGCGAGCCAACGGGGATCATTAATGATCGTCTTGTACTCTTGGTAAGCAATTTTGGCATTCGCGATCGCAATTTTTCCCTTCACAGCACGTAGCTTCGCTTCTTGTTCAGCAGTATCTACACCTTTTGCTAATTTTTCGTCGATTTGAGCATCGATACTACTATCAATCCGGCTTAAGAAGAAACTAGCAACTGAAGCAATTTTGCTGATGTCTTCGCCTTTTTCAACGCGTTTTTCTAAGCCTCGAATGTATGCCCAAGCCGTGTTGACATAGCTTTGAACCGAGAACAATAGCGTCACGTTGACATTGATCCCATCTGCAATCACCGCTTCCACCGCAGGCAATCCGGCTGACGTACCAGGAATCTTGATCATCACATTGGGACGACCAATTTCTTTGTAGTATCGACGCGCTTCTTGAATCGTCTTCTCGGTATCGTTGGCAATATTGGGCGGAACTTCGATACTCACATAGCCATCCAAACCGCCGGACTCTTCATACACAGGCAGAAAGATGTCACAGGCATTGCGAATGTCATCAAAAATCAGCGACTCATAGAGTTCGAGCAACGGCTTACCCGCACGAATCCCTGCTTCGATATCCGCATCGTAAATTTTGTTTCCTTTAATCGCTTTCTCGAAAATCGCTGGATTCGAGGTTAGTCCGCGTAATCCACGCTCTTCAATCATGCGCTTAAGTTCGCCGGATTGAATCAGATCGCGCGCCAAGTTATCCATCCAGATACTTTGACCGTAATCTTTGATTTCGAGAATGTGGTTTACCGTTACCATGGGGTCTGCTCCTATTTGTACGAACCTAAAATTGTCTTTTCTCGGATGCGCTCTTGAACAAAGGATTCAACCAGCGCAACATCTTCGGTGCTTCCAATAATCAATGGAACCCTGTCGTGTAACTTATCAGGAACAACATCTAGAATTTCCTGGGTTCCAGTGCTTGCCCGCCCACCTGCTTGTTCTGCCAAAAATGCCAACGGCGAAGCTTCGTAAAGCAATCGCAGCTTGCCTTCTGGCTTTTTGACTGTACCGGGATAAAGGAATACACCACCTTGATACAAAATGCGGTGAAAATCACCAATCAACGCGCCGCCATAGCGTGCGGTATAGCCTTCATGCCGATGCACGTAGCGAATAAAATCCCGGTAGGACTCTTCCCACTGCCAGAAATTCCCTTCATTGACGCTGTAGATTGCGCCATGTTCAGGAATTCGGATATTTTCATCCGCTAAGATAAACTCTCCCAAACTTGGGTCAAGCACGAAGGAATGCACCCCTTTGCCGATCGAATAAACCAGCATCGTGCTCGGGCCGTACAGAATGTAGCCTGCGGCGATCTGTTTGCGACCGTGACTTAACAAATCCTGTGCTGTTCCGTCTGCGTCGTCTCCTTCTTGCTGTCGAATCGCAAAAATAGAGCCAACATTGATATTGATATCGACATTCGAGGAGCCATCGATCGGGTCATATAGCAACGTATATCGACCCAAAGGGCAGTTCTCTGGAATGTAATAGGGTTCGTCCATCTCTTCTGAAGCCAGGCGACAGACTAGCCCACTCTGCTTAAACACAGAGATAAAGACCTCATTGGCATAGAGATCCATTTTCTTGACAGACTCGCCTTGAATATTTGTACTGCCCGTAAATCCTAAAACGCCTTCCATCAACCCGGCGCGACTGAGGCGACGAGCGATGAGTTTTCCAGCAAGCGCAATTCGCGACATGATCGCACTCAAATCCTGAGCATCGGCTGAAAAACTTTGCAGTTGTTCCAGAACATGACGAGAGAGAGTAGTGCAGTCTCGATCGAGGGTCAAATCGCGATCGAGCAGAGGTTGAGCATCGACCATTCCAGTTTCCTCCCTGAGATCAGGGTTTTTATTTCACACGTCTCTAAATTAGTAAAGGCGACTGTGCGGATACTTCTATCTTAAGAAGGCATTCTCGAAACGGGGCGTTCTTTAAGATGAGCTAAAGAATGTCAATCCATTTAAGTAAGCAATGATACGGAGACAAAGCTGAATGCCTCAGAATTAGAATCTGTCAACGATTAAAGGAACTAATTCTTGAGGAGACTGAATCAAAAAATCAGGATGATTCGCTTGTAAAATCTCAGTAGAATTCAATCCCCAAGTTGCCGCGATCGCGCACACTCCACTTTTTCTTGCCGCTTCGATATCACGGGTTTCATCCCCCACGTAATAGACCTGAGACGGATGGAATTGATGCTGGCGCAAAATCTTAAGAATCAGGCGACTTTTGCCAAACAAAGCATAGCTTGCCGAAACAAAATCGAATGTCGAAGTTAATTCTTGGATTCTGAGAAATTCCTGAATATTTCTAACTGAATTTGTCGAAACAATTCCTAATAAATGTCCATGCTCTTTCAAATGTAAAAGCGTTTCTCTCATTTCTGGGAAAAGCTGTAAAGAGGAAATTTCTCGATTGAGTTCTTGCGTAAAACGTCGAATCAAAAATGGGAGTTTCCAAACCGGAATTCGGGATCGGCGTAGGGCTTCTCGCGATCCGAGTTGCTTGAGTTCTTCTAAGGTTTCTTCATCAAACGGCGGAAAGCGAAACTCAGCCGCTAATCGATTCGTGATCGCAATTCCAACTTCGACACTATCGACGATCGTGCCATCAAAATCGAACAAGATAACTTTCACAGGTGAAGGTATGAAACGATAAAGCCAACAGCAAGATTAATACTTATTTACAGGGTAATCAACTTTGATATCAATTTAATCCTACTTTTCTCAGGTTCCTCTATTCTGAGAGTTAGAGATCTTAGCGCTACGTTCCAGTCTCTTCACACTTCAATCTGAGAGGAATTTCATATGTCGCAACTTCATGCTGCTGAGTTCTTCAAATCGGTTCGCAATGATCAGGCATTGAAAACCCGATTGCAGGCAACAAGCGATCCGCAGACGTTTGTGAAAATTGCTAGCGATCGAGGCTATCAGTTTACAGAAACTGAGCTAGAGAATGCATTGGAACAATTCCCGGAATCCGAATTGGCTGCGATTTTTAATCCTGGTGTTGGGGGGCGGCAACGGTTAATTCCACGATAGCCTCTAGAGTGAGTGAATCATCGGGGGTTGGATAAATCCCCGATTTTTGCTGTCACACCATTCCAAAATTGTTGAAAGATTGCGTTAAGCTTGATTCCGACTATTTTGGCAAAATGTTCCATGCGCTACTCTTCTTTCGTGTGCTTCGTTAGTTTGCTGCTTGTGACGAGTTGCACAGCTCCGAAAACCGCAGATTCTCCGACTGCATCTCCAAATCCGACACCGGAAGAAGCCCGCCGTACGCTGACATTTCCGCCTGCTCCCCCGACTGCACCTTTATCAGTTTCTCCAACTTCTCCAGTCGATCCCAACACTAGCGCGATCGTTCAAAAGTATTTGAGCCAGATCTCTGCTCAAGGCTATCCGCAAACGGTTCAAGGCATCTGGATGCAATCCGGCAATACGTTATTAGCGCAGAATCAAGGAACTATCCCTCTGTCTGCTGCCTCTTTAACGAAAGTTGCCACCTCTCTTGCAGCCCTTCAGACTTTCGGAATTGATCATCGGTTTGAGACGGTCATTGGAACCAATGGCACGATCAAAGACGGCGTTCTCAATGGCGATCTGATTCTTCAAGGCAATGGTAATCCTCTCTTTGTCTGGGAAGAAGCGATCGCAGTTGCCAATGCGCTTTCACAACTCGGCATCAAAAAAGTCACAGGCAATCTGATTGTGTCGGGTCGCTTCTTTATGAACTTCAATCCAGAATTAAACACATCCGGTGAGTTGTTTAAGCAAGCTCTGAATGCGAATACTTGGACAGGTGAAGTTGCCGAACAATATGCCACCTTACCCGCTGGAACTCCAAAACCGCAAATTGCGATCGCGGGCAATGTGAAAGTTGCGACCAATCCCTCAATCGCTCAAACCTTAATTCGACATCGTTCTCTACCTTTGCCGGAACTGCTGAAAAAGATGAATCGCTATAGCAACAATGCGATGGCAGAGATGGTCGCACTTGCGGTTGGTGGAGCAAAAGTGGTTGCTTTGAAGTCTGCACAGGCAGCAGGTGTCCCTCAACAAGAAGTGATTCTCGTCAACGGTTCAGGACTCTCTCCAGAAAATCGGATTTCGCCGCGTGCAGTATGTGCGATGTTTCTCGCGATCGAGCAATATCTCAAACCGAGTCAAATGACCGTGGGAGATATTTTTGCGATCGTGGGTGAGGATGCTGGAATTTTGGATCAGCGAAAGCTGCCCAAAGGATTAGTTACAAAATCCGGAAGTTTGAATGAAGTTAGTGCGCTCGCAGGAGCATTGCCGACGAGCCAGAAAGGAGTGGTTTGGTTTGTCGTGATGAATGGCGGAGGCGCAAACTTAGAAGGGTTCCGGGCAGGGCAAGAGTCGCTAGTGAATACTTTTGCAAATCAGTGGGGAGCAGTTTCAGCAGTTCCCGCCCAATTGGCAGCAAATCGCGATCGCGCAAGTTTGAAATCCTTGATTGAAAAAGCAAACTGATGGGAACGTGTAACGCAACGTTTTGAAATCGATGCTTGATTGAAAAATTGAACTGATTGAAACCCTAGCTTGAACGCATATCAAGCTAGGGTTTCAACTTTGATCTGAAAAAACTTTCCGTCCCCAGGTTGACACAGAGATTCAAACTGACTATAGTACCTAAGTACTAAAAACATTTGTATTACCCAAATCTCGTTGAGGAAAACGCCATGAACGGATTAGGTACACGCAGCAGACCTCCCAAAGAGACCATTGGAGTTTCACATCGCACGATCGCTCTAGATGCTGGAAACTATGATCTCAAGTTTTGGAACGGTGCAGGACATCCAAGAGCGATTCGCTCTGTGAGGTTTCAACTCCCTCAAGGACGCGATCCCGTTCGTTTCTCGGATCACTCTCCCTTGATCGAGTTACCCGATGGAACGCGATATCATTTTGGCACACAAGCGTATAAGTATCGCCGCCAGCAACAAACTGTTGTAGAAAACAAGGTCGATTTGTCGCGGTTGCATCTGTATGCTTGCCTAGAACCGGAACGCGATGAACAACTGAGCCAGTTTCCACTGCATGTCTATGCGTCTACTCCTGATCCAAACCGCAATGCAGCAGAGATCAAAGCTCAATTGATGGGAGTGCATGAATTCAAGCGCAATGGAATTCCATTTAAAGTTACAGTTGAACACGTTGAAGTAGAACGAGAAGGAATCGGATCATATCGCTATGCGCAACAGTTAGGACTCATTCCTGACAATGGCTATACGATTGTCGTAGACATCGGTGGCGGAACCTGGTTAACACGGCTCGTCGATGCAGAAGGCGATGTGATCGATGAAAACGTGATGGATCGCGGCGGATCCTATGAGCTAGCAACGTCGATTAGCTTCGATCGCCGATTGATTGATGGCTTGGGTACAACCGTTGATCCGGCGATCGTCATGGATGGCTTCAAGTCCGGGCATGTCTATGCCGACACAGGACTCTCTTGGTCATTGTGGTTAGAAGAGTATTTAGATCCCTGGTTTAAGGGAATTTTCCAAACGATTAAGGCACAGTACACCCCTTATATGCCGCGCGTGACTCGATTTTTAGTCACAGGTGGCAGTTCTCATTTGATTGCAGAACGGCTTGCAGGACGAAAATTGTTTGCGGTGATGCCTGATCCGCAGTTCGCAAATGTTCGTGGATTGTTTCCGATCGCAGAAGGATGGCAGCTATGTATGACAACAAAGTAAGACTGAGCAAAGATGTGATTGAAAAAGCAGAATTGATTGCAGAAGAATGGGGATTGAAAAATTCTCGCGCTGCGATCGAGGCTGTATTTCGCAAGTATGCAGATGATTATCTATACGGACGATTGCAAGGTACAACGATGATTCATGCACCCCAACCGATCGTCGATCGAGATAGTCAGGCAGTTGCATGTGATGCGATCGACGAATTGGATGATTTGTTGGGATTGTAAGTTCGATTGTTGTAGATCGATTCTTAATTTGTCCAAAGCGTAGAGTCAAGCCTAAATGACGAAAAGAATCGGTCTACTCCTCTGTGCTTCTAGCCAGGCCTGCGGATGAGCATTAATCCTGATCAAATTTGCGTGGGGTGAAATTTGCGATAAAGCATAGCTCGGATCGGTTCGCCTCGAATTAAATGTCGATCGACGATCGCTCCCACTTCTTCCGGTCGAACGCGATCGTACCAAATCTGATCGGGTAAAACGAGCACCATCACGCCATTGCCACACTGACCGAGACAGCTAGAAGGCTCGATGTTCACCCCAACAGGCGCAAGCGATTGAAAGACTTGAAGAATTTTCGCTGCGCCCTGTTTTCGGCAAGACTGATGCTGACAAATTCGCACCGTTATCATGACTCAGAATCGGGTAGAAGTCCTTTGGTTGCTAACCACTCCCGATTGAACAACTTAGATTGATATCGACTGCCCCCATCGCAGAGAATCGTCACGATCGTATGTCCTGGTCCCATCTGTTTTGCAAGTGCGACTGCCGCCCCAACATTGATCCCCACAGACCCACCGAGGAATAAACCATCTTTTTCGAGCAGTTGATACAGCACTCGCAGCGCTTCTCGATCGTCGATTTGAATTGCATCATCCGCAGGCGCACCCTGCATATTGGCAGTCACGCGACTATTGCCAATCCCTTCTGTGACTGAGCTGCCTTCAGAAACCGTCTCACCCGTTTTGACATAGCTATAGAGCGCACTTCCCATTGGGTCAGCCAGCACACATTTAATTTGAGGATTCTTTTCTTTGAGATAGAGCGCTACCCCGGCATAAGTTCCACCCGTTCCGGTCGCAGTCGTCCAGACATCAACTTTTCCATCTGTCTGTGCCCAGATCTCAGCCGCAGTGGTTTCATAATGAGCGCGACGATTTGCCAGGTTATCAAACTGATTCGCCCAGACCGCATTCTCCATTTCTGACGCAATTCTGCCAGACAGGCGCACATAGTTATTCGGATCTTTATAAGGCACAGCGGGAACCGTTCGGACTTCTGCGCCCAAGGTTCGCAATAAATCGATTTTCTCCTGAGATTGCGTCTCTGGAATAATGATCAAACACTTATAGCCTTTCGCGTTGCAAATATGGGCAAGTCCAATCCCTGTATTGCCTGCGGTTCCTTCAACAACCGTTCCGCCAGGCTTTAGAAGTCCTTGTCTTTCCGCATCTTCAATAATGTAGAGTGCAGCGCGATCTTTCACAGAGCCGCCTGGATTGAGGAATTCCGCTTTTCCTAGAATTTCACAGCCTGTTTCATCACTGAAGCTATTGAGCCGAATTAAGGGAGTGTTGCCGATCGTATCTACGAATCCGTGTTTGATATCCATGCCAGTTTTTGCGCGATGTGTTCCCTATTGCCATTTTGACGGATTATAGAATCGTTTGGTGCGCAGGAGTTGCAATCAAATTGATATAATCAAGCCTCACTCACATTCAGACGCAACCCACCCATGCAGTTTATTGATCAAGCAGAAATTCAAGTTCAGGCAGGCGATGGCGGCGATGGAATGGTGTCTTTTCGTCGTGAGAAGTACGTCCCGGCTGGAGGCCCAAACGGCGGCAACGGCGGACGCGGTGGCTCGATCGTGTTACAAGCCGATGAGAATTTACAAACGCTTTTAGACTTTCGCTATATGCGATTGTTCAAAGCCGATAACGGGCAAAAAGGCGGAACGAGTAATTGCACTGGCGCTTCAGGACGCGATCGCATTATTGAAGTTCCGTGCGGCACGATGATTTATGACCTTGAAACCGAGGAACTGATCGGGGATCTAACCACGCATGGTCAAACGCTGAAAGTTGCCGAAGGCGGAAAAGGTGGACTCGGAAATCATTGTTTTCTCAGTAATCGCAACCGTGCGCCAGAGAATGCGTTTCCAGGACAACCCGGAGAACTGCGATCGCTACGACTCGAACTCAAACTTTTAGCAGAAGTTGGCATTATCGGCTTACCCAATGCAGGTAAATCGACGTTGATCTCAGCGCTCTCTGCTGCACGTCCCAAAATTGCAAATTATCCTTTCACAACGCTCGTTCCAAACTTAGGCGTGGTTCGTAAACCCAGTGGGGATGGAACTGTTTTTGCCGATATTCCAGGGCTGATCGAAGGGGCACATATGGGAATCGGATTAGGGCATGATTTTCTGCGCCATGTGGAGCGGACTCGATTGCTGTTGCATCTCGTCGATGTGACTGCAGAAGATCCCATCGCAGATTATCAAACGATTCAAGGTGAATTAGATGCCTATGGTCGCGGATTAAGCGATCGACTACAAATTCTTGCAATTAACAAATTAGACGCGGTTGATCCAGAGAGTGAAGAAGTTCAAGCGATCGCGTCTCAACTTGAACAACTCAGCGGCACATCGGTTTATCGAATCTCAGCGGTAGCGCATATGGGATTAGATTCCTTGATGCAACGAGTTTGGCAAGAGCTAGATGAATTGAAGTCCCAAGAAGAAGAGGAATTGCAAGCATTGGAACAACTCCAATCCACTCCATCTCTCGTCGAGAGTTAATTTCAAACCTCCAAGGCGAATGGAAAACCTTGGAGTGTTCACCTGAAATAGGCAAGCTGCGTTGAGCGGAGCCGCAATGACCAAAATTTTCAGCTTAACGGGTTGAGCATCGGGGAGATAGAAGAACCGAGAAAAATCTGAAATTATAGTTGCCGCTCCCTATTTCACCCCTCCCTATCTCACCACTCTGCAAAACTAACGTCGTAAACTCCTACAACGCGACCGCATTCCTGACCTGACCTGCATCCAACGCTTGCAATGCCACTATTGCCGACTGAAGCCGTCGTTCCAGTGTAGTTTCCGTCATCCATTGCAACCAATCGACAAAGACTGGGCTGACATCAACCACCGCTTCCAAATCAAAGCGACTACCTTTACGCGGAAGCTGTGAGGGTTGAAGTCCTGTCAGGGCTGTCATAATCGTCAAACCCAAACTATATAGATCAGAAGCCGTTACCGATCGACCTGTATATTGCTCTGGCGGTGTGAAGTCGTGTGTATTCACCAAAGTGAATGCTGAAGTCCCGTCTTGCCGATTCAAAATCGTTTTCACCGAGCCAAAATCGACAAGGTGCACTCGGCGATCGCCGAGTAAAATGTTGCTCGGTTTGATATCCCGATGCACGATCGAGGGATTACGACCTTGCAGATAGATCAAGATATAGAGCACTGACTTCGCAATCTGTCTGGCTTCTGCTTCAGTAAAGGTGCGACCTCGTTTGAGACAATCTGCCAAAGATTTACCGGCTACGTAAGTTTGAACGAGTGCCAGTGCTCGACCTCCAGGGAGGCGATGTTGGAAGTAGCCCAAATACTTTGGAATACAAGGATGAGAAAGAGACTTTAAAGTTTCGACTTCTCGATCGAACAGTTTCAGGTCATCCGGACGCAAGTCTTCATCCGAACACAATAATTTCACCACAACCCGTTCTTTGGCATGGAGATCGTGTGCAAGTAACGTCCAGCGTCCTGCATGTTTCCCTAATTCTCGTTCAACTTGATAACGATCGCCCAGGATTTGCCCTGCCATAATTTCACCGAATTCTAGAGCCGTTATAGCTTTGATAATTTACCAACCGCAAGCTGATATCCTTATATAGCTAGGAATTTGAGCAAAAGTTCATCGCTCTGCCCCTATCCTTTATCTCTGATTTAATATGTCTTCAATTTCAAATCCTTCGCTGCGTCAACAGCAACATCCCTTAATCCGAAATTTAGCGGATGCGATCGAGCAAATTTGGCATGAGCATTTAGACCTTTCGCCTTATCACCTCCCTGAAGATTTGGGGTATGTAGAGGGACGCATGGAAGGGGAGAAATTGGTGATTGAAAATAAGTGTTTTCAGACTCCTCAATTTCGGAAGTTGCATTTAGAGCTAGCGAAATTGGGTTCTTCGCTCGATATCTTGCACTGTGTCATGTTTCCTCGCCCAGAGTATGTGCTGCCAATGTTTGGTGCGGATTTAGTCGGTGGAAAGACCGGGCAGGTGAGTTTGGCGATCGCGGATCTCTCGGCATTGAGTCACGATCGCCAGTTGCCACTTGAATATCAGACCGAGTTGAAAGCAGTTCCCGAAACGAAATTTGTGCAACGTCGGGCAGTTCCAGAGTGGGGGGATATTTTCTCGGATTTTTGTTTATTGGTGCGTCCGGGCAGTGCGGAAGAGGAGAATGCGTTTCTCGATCAGGTGAAGGCATATTTGAAGATTCATTGTCAAAGAGCGATCGCGACTGCGCCCACTCCGGAGCGAAAGGCAGAAATTTTGGCAGGTCAGCACTATTACTGTTCTCAGCAGCAAAAGAATGACAAGACTCGGCGAGTTTTGGAGAAGGCATTCGGGGAAGCTTGGGCAGATCGCTACATTACGACAGTTTTGTTTGATTTGCCTGAGTGATGTCACGAGCGAACGGGAATCTTAAGCAGAGATTTTCGTTGCGGTGTCACTATGCCAAAAGTAAAACCTCCCCTACCGTGGGAATGCTCTACCAAATCTGCTTATGTACCGCTTTCTTTTGAGGGAGAAGTGGTAGGATTTTGTCGCCCAGATTGTGCAACTGAGATTGCCAAATCACTCAATGAGGCGGAGGTGCTTCAAAAGGCATTGCAATTAGCGTGTTATGAGTTGGTTGCGCGATCGGGTGGGTCTTCAGAAAGCGTAGGTGAGTTGGTAAAGCGCTATCTTGCAAAAGCAGAGCGCCCACTCCAAGGCAGTGCATTGATTGCGGTCTTGCTAAAAGAACGTCAGATCGATTTGGATCTGACAGATGATGAGTTTGCTAAGTTCTGTGATTCTTATCGATTATCGCGAGCAGAACTGCGCGAGATTTATGGTGGAGAAGAGATTGAAAGTCATCAATTGATTCCCCTGTCTCGGATTTTAGGGAAGACCGTCGATGACATCATTGAAGCGTGGAAGGGCGATGATTAGGGATCTAAGAGAAGGTTCGGTCATGTGCTAGGTCGTATATTCTCACAGAATACCTTGCACTCCCAACTCAGTTTCTCCTGAACTAAACGCTTGTCGATCGATCACCCAAACGGCATACAGCTTAACCCTGTTTCAAAAACTCTTATCTCTACGGATAGAGCAAATGATCAGGGTCAAATCTCTACGATTGGGGGCAACCGAAACCGCATCGATAAAGATTTTGTAATCTAGGAGAATCATTCATGTCCAACGCGAAAGCGTACTCCGCCGCCAGTGCAACCTCGCCCCTGGCTTCCGATACGATCGAGCGTCGCGATCTAACCGAACAGGACGTACAAATCGAAATTCTTTTCTGTGGCGTTTGTCATTCTGACCTGCACATGGTGCGCAATGAGTGGAGCGTCGCGCCTACGGTTTATCCGATCGTTCCGGGTCATGAGATCGTTGGTCGTATCACTCAAGTCGGCTCAGCAGTCACCAAATTTAAACCTGGCGATCTTGCAGGAGTGGGCTGTATGGTCGATTCGGATGGCACTTGTCCCCAATGCAAAGCAGGTTTAGAGCAGTTCTGCCCGAACATGACTCTTACGTATAACTCTCCGGACAAGCACCTTGATGGTATCACCTACGGCGGCTATTCGGATAGCATCGTCGTCGATCAACGCTTCGTGCTGCGTGTCCCCTCGAATCTCGATCTTGCTGGAGTTGCGCCCCTGCTTTGTGCTGGTATCACTACCTATTCGCCCCTGCGCCACCATGGCGTGACTAAAGGCAAAAAAGTAGGAGTGGTTGGTCTTGGCGGACTAGGACACATGGGCGTGAAGTTTGCTCATGCACTTGGAGCGCACGTCGTCGTCTTCACAACTTCACCTGACAAAAAGGAAGATGCGCTCCGGCTTGGTGCTGATGAAGTGGTCGTCTCCCGCAACTTGGACGAGATGCAGCAGCATGTGAACAGTTTCGACTTCATTCTCGATACGGTCGCCGCCAATCACGACATTAACGCCTATCTCAATCTACTTCGGCTCGATGGCAATATTACCCTAGTTGGTGCGCCTCCGAAGCCTCTGGAGGTCGCAGCATTCAGCCTGATCATGGGTCGGCGAAATCTTTCTGGCTCCAACATCGGTGGGATTGCCGAAACTCAAGAGATGCTCGACTTTTGCGGCGAACACAACATCACAGCTGATGTTGAAGTTATCCCGATTCAAAAAGTCAATGAAGCTTACGATCGACTGCTCAAGTCCGATGTCAAGTATCGTTTCTCGATCGATATGGCATCACTCAAATCTGAATAATTTATTAACCCGCCAGTCACTTGTTTAACGGCGGCTGAAATTGCAGTTGTTGAACAAGTGACTGGATTGCTATTGTGCTGACAGCACACAAACCTCTTAGTTTCTTAACTGAGTGGGAGATGATAATTGGTTGCCTGTTTTATTGAGAAATGCGTCCACACTCCAGATTCCTGAACCATGAGCTGCCATGTAGAGGAAAATGAAACAGTAGAGAACTGCAAGCTCACCACCATTGACGATCGGGAGCAATCCTTTGGAAGCATGTGCGATAAAGTAAGCGGCTGCCATCTCACCACTCGCAAGAAATGCAGCATAGCTTCCCCAGAGTCCCAAGGCAACGAGTAGACCGCAAAGAACTTCGAGTACTCCGGCTATGCCAATTAATGATGTGATCGGAACCGGAGCTTTACCACTTGGAATCCCGAATATTTTCTGAGTTCCATGCAGCAGAAAGGACAATCCTACAATGATTCGCAAGATTGCATAAATATAGGGTGAGTATCGAGTCAGCATGGTTGTAATCTCTTTCCTCCGTGTAGATCAGTTATGTGCCTTTTGAGGGATGAAAATTTGATAAAAAACAAACGGAATTGATGATCGCATTAGCATAGGCGATTCCTCAATTTTCTTCATCTATCGAATTCAGTAAACGAAAGCAGAACTAAGCAGTGCAGATTACTTCTCTCTCCTATCAATTCTCCCTACCCAGGCGACTTTGACTCAGATTGACTGACGACTCGTTAGAAATGTTTGCGCTTGCGGCTCGCTCGGTGCCTGCTGCTGAGACAGATGTGCTCAGCAAAATAGTAAAGCTGATCGAAGGTGCGATCGCTGCGACAGCGAATTTGTAGTTCATAGTAAAAAATTTGTAAAACTGATAGAGTTAGACCGAACGAATCGGATAGAGGTTGAGGTTAGTGTGCAAAGCAAGCAATGATGAAATCGCAGCTGCACCATATATCTCAAAGTGAACTATAGAAGAACCTATTATTCACATTCTGAGCCAGTTGAATGTTCGCGATCGCACTCAAGCTGCAATGTTTTCCAATAGATTCCCGCCCTTGTTGAACAAATCGGATTGAGCCATCACGCTGACCCTGAATGTATATGATTGTTTGTATGTTAGGTTACATTTTATGAACTGTTCACGCCGAACTTCAACAGCGCATTTCTGAAAAGCCTTACAGGGAGATAATTTGAGCAGTTCATCTTAAGTGCTCTATCTTGAGGCATAAACTATTCGATAGATGTGAAATATTTCAGCTTCAGCGCACGATGAAACATAGAGAATCAACTGAATCTAGCGCTGCAAGCTACATCCAATCCGCAGAGTTAGATTCAGTTGATTCTCTTCAATTACTTTTTGGGAGTGAAACAGGCGTGAATAAAGTTGCGCTACGTCGTAGTTTAAGCACGATCGGCGTATTGGGTCTGATCGGGGGGCTTTTACTAGCTTGTTCCTCTACACAGCAGACTAATCAGAGTGATTCAAAGCTGAAATCGGTAGCCGTTACAGTGGGAGATTTGAGCAATCCTTTCTTTGTGCTGATGGGTCGAGGAGCAGAAGAAGAAGCTAGAAAAATTGGAGGCGATACAGTTCGGACAACTGTGGTTTCAAGTGGATATGACTTGAATCAACAGTTCAATCAAATCGAAAACTTTATTGCTGCAAATACTAACTTGATTATTCTGAATGCGGGAGATAGTAAAGGAATTGCCCCTGCGGTTGAGAAAGCAAAACAAGCTGGCATTGCAGTGATTGCAGTGGATACAGGAGCAGATGGAGGAGTCGATGCAACGATTACCTCGAACAACTTGCAAGCGGGACAACTCAGTTGTCAGTACATTGCCGATCGCTTAAAAGGGAAAGGCAATGTTGTGATTATCAATGGCCCTCCTGTGCAATCCGTTTTTGATCGCGTTGAAGGCTGCGAGAAGGTTTTTGCAAAATATCCTGGCATCAAACTACTATCAAAAGACCAAAATGCTGAAGGGAGCCGTGATGGTGGGTTGCGCGTCATGACGGACTTACTGACCTCGTTCCCGAAAATTGATGCAGTCTTTGCCATTAATGATCCGTGTGGAGTTGGTGCAGAATTAGCGTCCCGACAAGCCAAGCGCAATGAGTTCTTTATTGTGGGAGTCGATGGCGCACCAGAAGCAAAAAGCGCGATCGAAGATAAAAGCAGCTTGTTTGTAGCAACCGCCGCGCAAGATCCATTAGGCATGACTCAGAAAGCGGTGCAAGTCGGCAATGACATTCTAAACGGTAAAAAACCTGCGGATCCCAACATTCAGATTCCCGTCAAGCTGATTACGCGAGACAACGTGAGCCAATACAAAGGGTGGCAGTAATGACAACCAATCCAGAAACGATGCCAGATCATGCTCCGACCGTAGCTCCAGTGCTAGAGATGCGGGGCATTACGAAACGCTTTAATGGCGTTCCAGCCCTACAAAACGTCAATCTTACGCTGTATCCAGGTGAAGTCCATGCTCTGATGGGCGAAAACGGAGCCGGAAAAAGCACACTCATGAAGATTCTTGCCGGAGCTTACATTGCTGATGAAGGCGAGATTTGGGTGAATGGTCAACGGCTCCATATTACTGATCCAGGAGTTGCGAAACGAGCTGGAATTAATCTGATCTATCAAGAGCTAAACGTTGCACCGAACTTGACCGTTGCCGAAAACATGTTCATGGGCAGTGAACTCAGTCATGGGCAACTGCTAGATCGAGAAGGCATGTTGCGAGAAGCTACAAAAGTCCTCCAAGATCTAGGGGCAAGTTTTGCACCAGATGATCTGGTCTCAAGTTTGTCGATCGCAGAACAGCAGCAAGTCGAAATTGCTCGTGCGCTCAAAGACAAAAGCCGCATTCTCGTGATGGATGAGCCAACGGCTGCACTCTCTGAGCGAGAAACAGAGCGCCTATTCGAGGTGATTCACAAACTGAGACAGGATGGAATTGCGATCGTCTATATTAGTCACCGCATGGAAGAAGTCTATGCGTTGGCAAATCGAGTCAGTGTCCTGCGAGATGGTCAGTACATTGGCAGTTTAGAGCGGTCTGAAATTACGCCAGAGCGACTCGTGCAAATGATGGTCGGGCGATCAACGGAAGGCTTCTACGAACACCACCCACAAACGACTCCAGGCAACGTGGTGCTAGAAGTCAGACAAATTAGCGACGGTCATAAAGTTCAACCGACTGATTTAGTCCTGCGAGCCGGAGAGATTGTCGGATTAGCCGGATTAGTTGGAGCAGGACGAACCGAACTATCACGCTTGATTTTTGGGGCAGATCCGAAGACCAGTGGAGAAGTATTTCTCAATGGGAAAAAGCTAGATATTCATACGCCTGGAGACGCGATCGCAGCAGGCATCGGCTACGTTCCAGAAGATCGCAAAGATCAAGGCTTATTCCTGGAAATGAGTTCCGGTCAGAACATTACGCTGAATATGCTCAAGCAAGATGCGAAAGCTGGCGTCATTAACTGGAAGACTCTAGGCGGAATTGCGAATGCTGCGGTCGAGAGCTTCAACATTCGATTAGCCAATCTAGAAATTCGCGCGATGGATCTGTCGGGGGGCAACCAACAGAAGCTTTTACTGGCGCGCTGGCTAGCGATCAAACCGCGCGTCCTCTTACTTGATGAACCGACTCGCGGCGTTGATATTGGTGCGAAAAGCGAAATCTATCGCATTATTAGCGATTTAGCACAACAAGGCGTTGCAGTCTTGATGGTATCGAGTGAACTGCCCGAAGTGATCGGACTGAGCGATCGCGTTCTAGTGATGCGCCAAGGACAAATTGTGGGTGAGCTTGGTGGCTCAACTCATCGAGAAATTACCCAAGAAAACATTATGCATTATGCTACTGGCGCATCGGAGGTCGCCGCACTATGAGTCAAACCGAACTACGACCTTTAAAAGAACCCAGCGATCGCCCCCCGAATCGGCGAAAATCCACGGGCAACTGGCTTCAGATTGCTGGAATTTTGCCAATCTTGGTCATCATCTGTATTCTCTTCTCGATTCTCACTCCGAACTTTCCTACCGCTGGAAACGTTGTCAATATCTTTCGTCAAGCATCTATCAACATTGTCTTAGCAACGGGACTCACCTTTGTCATTCTGACCGGAGGAATTGATCTGTCTGTTGGATCGATTTTAGGCGTGTCGGCGGTGGTTGGTGTATTAGTCTCATTGTCTGCGGTGAGCTGGCTTGCCATTCCAGCCGCTTTGTTGACTGGATTAGCCATCGGATTAATCAACGGTGCATTGATTGCGTTTCTAGATCTCCCGCCTTTTATCGTGACATTAGGCGGTTTGACTGCGCTACGAGGGACGGCTTATCTCGTTGCCAATGGCACTACGGTTTTGAATCGTAATCTCAATTTTGCCTGGGTTGGTAATAGTTATTTAGGCCCTTTTCCGTGGCTCGTTGTGATTGCACTGCTTACTGTTTTAGCAAGTTGGTTTGTCTTGCGTCGGACAGTGTTAGGGGTACAAATCTATGCGGTTGGGGGAAATCAGCGAGCAGCACGACTGACCGGGATTAAGGTGAACCGTGTCTTGCTCTTTGTTTATGGTGTCAGCGGATTGTTAGCAGGGTTGGCTGGCATTATGAGTTCTAGTCGGCTATATAGTGCGACTGGTTTGCTCGGAAATGGATATGAGTTAGATGCGATCGCGGCTGTGATCTTAGGCGGGACAAGCTTTACAGGTGGGATTGGTACAATTCCAGGAACGCTGCTTGGTGCATTGATTATTGCAGTCCTGAACAATGGGCTAACGCTCCTCAATATGTCTTACTTCTGGCAGCTTGTTGTCAAAGGTTTAGTGATTATTGTAGCTGTCGTTATCGATCGATTGCGCCGTCGTTCTACACGATAATCTGAATTTAATTTCTCAATTTCGTAGGTGTGCAGACTTTTACTTAAGGTCTACCTAAAATTGTGTGCAATAAGTCTTGCCTAACCTGACTTGGATCAGCAACAGGTAATTTGCCTTCTCAGTTTCAGACTGAACTTAACCTTCTAGAACCTTTACTGCTATCTTAAGCTCCTGCACATTCAGTCGGTGGCTCAAGATAGCAGTAAAGGTGTTTGAGCCGCTTTTACAACGATGTCGTCGTCTACGATGGACAAGGCAATTTCCAAATTTATGGCTATCCGACAACCGTTTTTCCACCGACTGATTTCCACACTGCGACTTGGGTTGCGGGTTGGATCTACATCATCGGTAACTTGGGATATCTGGGCGATCGCACTATCGGCGAAACCCCAGTCTATCGCTTGAACTGCTCCACGTTTGCGATCGAGAAAGTGAAAACTTGTGGAGAAGCTCTAGGCTGGATTCATAAGCATCGTGCCGTGTTGAGCAATGGTCAAATTCACATTAGCGGTGGCAAAATTTGGGCAATCCAGCAGGACAAACCCACCCTCGTGGATCACACTGAAGCCTATTTTCTGGATTTAGAGCAGCATTGCTGACATCGCGTTGAAACATAACATTTTATAAAAGCATTTTTAGTGATCCGCACGCGAAAAGCTTTCATTTGACAAAGTATGAACGCTTTCTAGAAGTTCCAAGACACTTAAAGGCAGGCGTGATTCATTGAGATCTAATGTGAAAGTCGGCAGTAGCTATTCCATACGCAAAGAAGTCTGGTTGAAGACTTTCCGTATGTTTACAGGGTGCTGAGAAAATCCCTGAACAGCAACCAAAACGGTATCCTAGTAAAATTTCGTAACTGTAAAATTTTCAATAAGCTTATTGTTCTAATCTAAGAACCGGGAACTGTAGGGTTATCTCCTAATAGGAATATGATCCAATGAACCTGAACTATAGCTATCGCAAACCTCTGATTGGTCTTGTCAGCGCTGTTTCTATTTTTGTGCTGAATATGCCATTTGCTCAAGCATCCGGCTGGACGTTTCAAGTCACCAATAGTGGCAGCACTCCTTTGCTCAAGGTGGAAGCATCCGAGGATGGCGAGACTTGGGGAGAATTTAAGGGCAGTTCGATCGACCCTGGTGAAACTGCAACCATGCAGTGGGCACCTGCTACAGATGACTCGAACTGCGTTTGGCAAGTCCGGGGAGTTTATGCAGATGGCCCCTCTGAAGCTGCTGAGTTCGACTTTTGCAGCGAACCCGATCTAGAATTCACGAATTAAGTTTCGCTAGAGCTATTGATTGCCGATTTTTTAAAATCTTAAGGTCAATCATCTCACCTAGACTCGTCAGATTTGACGGGTCTTTTTTTGTTTCAGGGTCATTTTCTGAGAGTATGAACGCTTTGCGGAAGTTCTAATACACTTAAGGCAAGCGTGATTCATTCAAGACTTTGTTCTGATACAGAGAAAACTTGTATCGGTGCCGTTATTGAGGGTATTTGATATCAGTTTGCTCATGGATCTGAGGATTCTGTTTCGCGATCGCTACAGCGTAAAAAGTGAACTGTGATCGGTAACTAAGTCTATTTTCAATGGATTCTATTCATGGATGTCTAAAATGGAACAGTTTGCGATCGCAAATGCAGGTGGTCATCCCGTTCCTCACCGAGTTGTGATTGTTGGTGGTGGGTTTGGTGGCTTATATGCGGCTAAAGCCCTGGGACGTTCTAAACAGATTGAAATTACGTTAATCGATAAACGTAACTTTCATCTGTTTCAACCCTTGCTCTACCAAGTTGCAACCGGAAAGCTTTCTCCTGGAGATATTTCTTCACCCTTACGCTCAATCCTCAGCCACTATCGCAACGTCAAAGTGCTGATGGATGAAGCGATCGATATTGTCCCCGAGCAGCATCAAGTCATTCTAAAAACTGGAGTTCTCCCCTACGACACCTTGGTTGTAGCAACTGGTGTAAGTCACGATTACTTTGGTCAGAATCAATGGGCAGAGATAGCACCCGGACTCAAAACTGTTGAAGATGCGATCGGAATACGACGACGAATTTTTCGGGCGTTTGAAGTCGCTGAAAAAGAAACTGATCCAGAAAAGCGTCGAGCTTGGTTGACGTTTGTAGTTGTGGGTGCTGGCCCCACGGGAGTAGAGCTAGCTGGCGCTTTAGGCGAATTAGCTCACTATGCGTTGAAGCATGATTTTCGCAACATTGACACGAGAGAAACCCAGATTTTGCTACTAGAAGGTCTCGATCGCGTTTTACCGCCTTATCCTCCTGAGCTTTCAACTGCTGCTGCAAAATCTCTCGAAAATTTAGGCGTTACCGTACATACACAGTCCTTTGTGACAGGGATTACGGAGAATACAGTTACGGTTCGCCACGGGGAACAAACTGAGACAATCCAGACTCAAACGGTGCTTTGGGCAGCAGGCGTTCGCGCTTCAGGCATGGGAAAAGTACTAGCTGAGCGGACAGGTGCAACGCTCGATCGTGTAGGACGAGTGATCGTCAATCCTGACTTAAGCGTGCCAGGACAACCAGACATTTTTGTTGTTGGAGATCTCGCTCATTACAAACACCAAGGTGATCAACCACTGCCAGGACTTGCTCCCGTTGCGATGCAGGAAGGTGCTTATATCGCTAAATTAATTCGATATCGTCTACAAGGACGAGAATTACCATCCTTCCATTATTCAGATGTCGGAAGTTTAGCAGTGATTGGACAGAATGCGGCTGTGGTGAACTTGGGCTGGTTAAAGCTGTCTGGGTTCCTGGCTTGGCTGATTTGGGTGTTTGCTCATATTTATTACTTAATTGAGTTTGATAACAAGCTGGTGGTGATGATCCAGTGGGCCTGGAATTACTTCAGCCGTAAAGGAGGTTCTCGCCTGATTACACAGGAAGAAAACCCATTAAACCATTCAGAACTAGGAGGGAAGCTTGGCTGACTTAGTAATCGGTCTAGATCTAGGAACAGGCGGGGTGCGTGCGATCGCGGTTGATCTGCATGGACAACTCATGGCTCAGACCACAAAAAGTTATCCCCTGTTCACACCACAACCGGGTTGGACAGAGCAAAATCCGGCAGATTGGGTAGAAGCTAGCCTGAAGGCTTTATCAGACATTGCTCAACAGCTTAGTGAACATCGTGCGATCGCGCTCGGGTTATCCGGGCAAATGCACGGGATGGTTCCGCTCGATGCAGAAGGTCATGTGATCAGACCCGCCATTTTATGGAACGACCAGCGTACTGGAAAAGCAGTAGAAGCGATCGAATCGACAATTTCTCGCCAAGAATTGATTCAACGAACTGGCAATCCTGCAATTACAGGGTTTCAGCTTCCAAAGCTCGTCTGGTTGCGAACAGAAGAGCCACAAGCCTATGCTCAAGTTCAGCAAATCTTGCTGCCTAAGGATTATTTGGGCTATGTCCTCACTGGAGTCGCGGTTACAGAACCCTCCGATGCTTCAGGAACAGGCTGTCTGAATCTAGCAAATCGGCAATGGGACATTGATATTCTAAATGCGCTTAAGATGAATCCAGCCTGGTTTCCACCTGTCGTGGAGTCTACAGCGATCGCCGGGCGCTTGAAACCAGAGATCGCAGCACACGTGGGGCTACCAGCCGGATTACCCGTCATTGCTGGAGGGGGTGATAATGCCGCCGCCGCAATTGGGTTGGGAATTTCAGCTAGCAATCTGAATCGAGGAAGTCTGAGTATCGGTACGTCGGGCGTGATTTTTGCTCCTTTGGAGCATCCCATCCCTGACCCAGAGGGACGAGTGCATCTGTTTTGTCACGCGGATGGCGGCTATCACTTGTTGGGTGTGACGCTCGCGGCAGGCGGCTCGTTGCGCTGGTATCGAGACACGATCGCTCCCCAAATTGCCTTCGCGGATCTGATGCAGTTGGCGGAACGTTCACAGCCGGGTGCTCGGGGTGTTTTATTTCTGCCTCACCTTGCGGGAGAACGCAGCCCTCACCTTGATCCAGAAACTCGGGGTGCCTGGGTCAATCTAGCTTTAGCCCATTCGCAAGCTGATCTCATCCGGGCTGTACTGGAAGGCGTTGCATTCAGTCTACGAGAAGCCTTGGATATAATTCACAACATCACTCCAATGAAGCAACTCTTGGCAACCGGAGGAGGAGCACGATCGAGTGTTTGGCTCAAGATTCTAGCAGATATTTTGCAGACAGAATTGATTGCACCTAAAGCTGAAGAAGGTGCTGCCTATGGAGCTGCAATTCTAGCGATGGTAGGAGTTGGGGTGTATTCCAATTTAGAAGCTGCATTTCAGATCCTTCCCCAAGCTGAAAACGTTGTACAACCACAGAAAAATCTAATTTATGAGTCTGCTTTTCAAAAATATCAGCAATTATATGAAGCTCTTAAAGCAGTGCGTTGAATCATTCACGACTATTCAATAGCCATTCACACGATATGATGCAGCAGTAATAAATCAGGCATTTGAAACAGTGATTGATAAACCAGGACTGCACCCCCGATCGCTGTAGAATCCTTTCCAAATCTAGAAATCTTGAGCCGAAAACGAGCAGCCTGATCAAAACCATAGCCGCTCCCATCCGGCAAGCAACCTTGCAACATTTCATCAAACTGATCTCGCACATAGGGGATTAATCCTGCGAGTTGTCCTCCAAAAACAATCTGTTCTGGATTCAGTACTCCAACCAATCCTCGAACTCCCCAACTCAGATATTTTCCCCACTCGTTCACGACAGCTTGAGCGATCGCGTCACCCCCTTCTAAACAGCACAGCAGAGTTTCAAGATTGATGATTTCTCCAGTGCGGCGGTAATAAGCGTGTAATAGACCTTGCTTGCTGCACAAAGCTTCAAAGGTTCCAGGACGCACATCGGCTGGAGTATCAGAATCGTGCGGGTCAATCATCAGTTCAGATACTTCACTAGCAGTGCCTCCCGCTCCACGGACTAGGCGATTGTTTAAGACCATGCCAGCGCCAATACCAACATTGAGAAATAAGTAAAGCAAACTATGACTGGGCATCGATCCACTCAAGTACATCTCAGCGAGAGCACCTGCATTAGCATCGTTTTCAATGTAGAGCGGCACATCCAGATATAGATCCAAATAAGTTCGTAAGTCGATATTCTTCCAGCCTAGTCTGGGAGCACGAAGGACAATTCCTTGCCGATCTAAGCTCCCTGGAATCGTGATACCAATTCCCCGCGATCGCGCTTTACTCTCTGGGTTTGCTTCCCAGACCTGTTGAATTAACTCAATTAACTGCTGAGCAATAATGTCTGGAGCCGTGTCGGTAATCGGGATTTCGACTCGTCGGGTCACTTGAGCTGCAAAATTCAGTTCAACCACTCGTAGGCTTTCATCTTCGATCGCAACTCCAATAAAAAAAGCACCTTCTGGATTGAGTTCTAGCTCGATGCCAGGTCGCCCGCCTTCAGTTCCAGATGCCGTTGATTTTCCCTCACGTACCAGTCCAGCCTCAATTAATTCAGCCGTAATGAGAGTAACCGTTGAACGAGTCAAGCCAGTTCGATGGGCAATCTTGGCACGAGTCAGATGGGGCAAATACCGTAATAGGCTGAGAATTCGCGTAAAGTTAATTTGCTTCAGCAAGCTCGCATCCGTCGCCAGGGGTTTCTTACTGAGGTTTGCTTTCATAAGAAACTATCCAACTTCAGGTTTGTTGAGATGACAAACAATCATAAGGGTGTTTGTTCACGATTCAAACAATCTAAGGTGGGATTGTAGTGTTAAGGAGTCTTAATGATGCGAACGTTTCAACAGCAACGAAACTACGAACGGCTTGAACAACTTCCGCCACAACTTGATCAATTAACTGCCTCAAGCTTCCGCTGGGTTTGGGAGGTTTTGTCGAATCTCTGGCAATTACCTTCTAGCGAACCCAAGGTTCGACAGAAAATGGATAGCTCTGGCACTCTATACTGGCAGGCTTATGATCCTCTGCATCATCTCACTATCCGCTTCGAGGATGAGCAAGCAGTCATGGAGTGGTTAGATAGACAAATCTATCGGCGCTCACGGGCAAATTTATGGAACATCGATGGATAGGCTACTAATTTCCAGCCTTGAGAGTGATTAAGAACGACTGTATAAGGCTTCAATTCACACAGTCGTTCTTGATCAATTCTGGGTTGATGTTCTACCGCACTTACACTTTGGCAAGAATTGCTTCAGCAACGGCTTTATCAGTGACGAGTCCTGTAATGAGCTTACCCCGCATCGCAGCTAGAATGGCTTCTGCCTTTTTTTCACTCCCTGCAACACCAATGACCAAACGCTGAGCGGGTTGCTGCAAAGGAACGCTGGCGACGCGACTATTGATACCTTCTTGTAGCAAAACTCCCTCGTAGTTATATGCCCAACCTGCAATCTCTCCAACTGCTCCTAGCTCAATCAATTTCGCAACTTCTTCATCGTTAATAAAGCCGTCCTGATGAAGTGGAGCATTCCAAGCAATGTGACCAATTCCAACAAATGTGACTTTAGCTTGCTCTGCTAAGGTCTTTACAGTAATAAACGATCGCTGTGTCTGTAATAGCTGCCGTTCTTCAACGCTGGTCGCAACAACCGGAGTCGGAACAGGATAGGCTTGAGAACCGACGCGATCGGCGAGATGCATAACAACTTCATAACGACCTGCACGCCCATAGTGGGACAGGTTGCCAATAATAGAGATGATTTTGTGTTGAGGTTGATCCATGGATGGGATCTGTTCCACCATTGCACGCAATGTCCGTCCAGAAGAAAATGCCAAAATGGTTGGAGCTTTTGCGAGTAAATAAGTCTCTAAATAATCAGCAGCGCACACGCCAATCCCACTCAGATCGTCAACTTTGCTGGTATCACTGGGCACTACTTCACACAAAGACAATTGGAATTTGTCCCGTAACATTTCAGCTAGCTCGATACACTCCCTTAAAGGATGATCAAGGCGAAACTTGATCAGTTTTTCGCTAACAGCCAGTGCAACGAGGCGTTGAGCAGCCTGACGGGAGACATTGAGCTTACTGGCAACTTCTTCTTGAGTGTTGCCACCAATGTAATAGAGCCAAGCTGCATGAGCCGCAAGATCCAGTTTACGATCGCGTCGCTCAATAAAAGGTTCTCCCATATCTCACCATCCAGAAAAAAGCATCTACCCAAAGAGATTTTTGAGCCTATATCTAAAGCTAGAGCATTTGCTCAAATCTCTTTGTCAGGTTTATCACATTTCTCTCACAAAAATCTACTCAAAATTCTGCGATCGCTATTGTCCGCCTGTAATGTCCAGGTTAAATCCTGTTATATAACTCGCTTCGTCACTCATGAGAAAAGCAACCCCGTTGGCAACCTCTTCTAAACTTCCTAAACGGCGCATTGGCACTGAGCTGATCATTTGTTGTTCTACAACTTTGGGATCGAGATCAAAATACTGAGAACCCACGGCTGCCTGCAATTCAGTTTGCCGTGTCCACATTACGCCCGGTCCAATGAGTGAAGGTGAGAGAGAATTCACTCGAATTCCGTAAGCTGCTAAATCTTTTGCAGCCGTTTGAGTCATGCCAATCACGGCAAACTTGGAAGCTGCATAAGCCAGCATGTTCGGAGGACCATCCACTCCTGCATGGCTCGCCATATTGACGATAGCGCCACCCCCTGAATCCCGGAGATGTTGAGCCGCAGCTTTTAGCACATGAAAAACGCCAATGACATTGATATCTATGACCTTTTGAAAATCATCCGCTGGATACTCATCCGTTTTGGCAAAGACTCCTTGATAGCCAGCATTGTTAAAGATGTAGTCAATCTGTCCAACCTGCGCCATCGCACCCGAAAATGCATTTGCCACACTGTCTGCAAGCGTCACATCACACTGAAATGCACCAAGAGGGACATTGTACTCCTCTAATTCCTGCACCACTTCTGCCATTTTGGTTTCATTCAAATCCAGCAAAACTACTCCAGCACCATTGGCTGCAAAGCGTTGTGCCGTTGCTTTTCCAATATCTCCAGCACCACCTGTGATTAAAATCGTTTTTCCCTCAAACGAATAAGTTGCGTTTGCCGTCACGGTCTTATCTCCTTGTTAATCAAGAATTGTTTCAAATCCGAATGAACGATTTAGTTTTAGAACTGAGATCAGTATGATTTCTATTATTGAGCTTTTGCCCAAAAGTAGAGCATAAACTCAATATTACTTGCTCGATCTTTAATATAAGGAGCTAGCGATGCGTACACCTCGCTTCGCCAAGATCATCGTTGTGTTCCTGATTGGCATGATGTTGACGCAACTGTTACATGCTTGTTCGTCAGGTTCGCAAGCGGCAGAAAAAACAAGACTCACGATCGCCACCGTCAATAACGGCGATATGGTGATCATGCAAGAGCTTTCCAGCCAGTTTGAGAAAGCGAACCCCGACATTCAACTGAGATGGGTCGTGTTGGAAGAAAATGTATTGCGCCAGCGGGTCACGACTGATGTTGCCAGCCAAGGTGGGCAATTTGATGTTTTGACGATCGGATCTTATGAGACTCCGATCTGGGCAAGACGCGATTGGCTCAGACCACTAAATTTGCCTGCTAGCTATGATGTCAACGACCTGTTAAAACCGATTCGAGAAGGACTTTCTAATGACGGCAAACTCTATGCGGTGCCGTTCTATGGCGAAAGTTCGATGCTTTATTATCGCAAGGATTTATTTGAAAAAGCAGGAATTACGGTTCCTGAACAGCCCACCTATCCTCAAATTAAAGAGTGGGCAAGTAAAATCCATGATCCCAAAAATGGGGTTTATGGCGTGTGCTTACGGGGGAAACCGGGTTGGGGTGAAAATATGGGGTTCATTTCAACGCTCGTGAATACCTATGGAGGTCAATGGTTTGACACGAACTGGAATCCAACCATTAATACACCCGCTTGGAAAGAAGCGATCACCTACTATGTAGATCTCATGCGGAACTACGGCCCACCTGGAGCAAGTTCTAATGGATTCAATGAAAATTTAGCCTTGTTCTCAACAGGCAAGTGCGGAATGTGGGTTGATGCAACCGTTGCGGCGGGACTCCTCTCGAACCCGAAAGAGTCTAAAGTGTATGACAAGCTAGGCTTTGCTCGTGCGCCGATCGAGAAATATCCCAATGGTTCAAATTGGCTCTGGGCTTGGGCTTTAGCAGTTCCTAAAACCTCGAAGGCCCCAGAAGCAGCGGAACGGTTTATTGCTTGGGCAACCTCGAAAGAGTATATCCAGCTAGTTGCTGAACAAAATGGTTGGGTTGCCGTACCACCGGGTACTCGCACTTCCACCTATCAGAATCCTAACTATCAAAAAGCCGCTCCTTTTGCCTCGATCGTGCTGCGTTCTATCCAATCTGCTGATGTCACCCGACCTGCGGCTCAACCCACACCTTATAAAGGCATTCAGTATGTGGATATTCCAGAATTCCAAGCGATTGGATCATCGACTGGACAAACGATCGCGGCTGCACTGACTGGTAGTACCTCTGTTGATCAAGCATTGCAGCAATCTCAACGCACAACGGAGCGCTTCATGAGACATACAGGCTATATCCAGTAGGGACAGATTGAGCAGCAGTTTTCAAGGTTACTCAATCGCTTGAGATCTGTTCCTACTTTCTGACCAATGCGGTTCAAAGACCATTCAATTTGCGATCGTTAAAACTATGTCTTCAAAACTATGTCTTCAATTGTTGTAGAACGTCACCCCGAAACACCGCCACCCAGACGACGAACTCGTCGTCAGGCATCAACCTTACCGCTTGTTGCGCCTTCCGTCATTGCGCTGCTGCTATGGATGATTGTACCGCTGGTGATGACCATCTGGTTTTCTTTTCAGCGGTATAACCTGTTGAATCCAGATGCACAAAAGTTCATTGGGATTGAGAATTTCACCTTTATCCTCGGTGATTCAGGTTTTTGGATTTCGCTTGGGACTACGATCGTGCTAGTTGCTGCCGTTTTGGCAATTACGATCGGACTTGGGACATTACTCGCCATCTTGTTTGATCAAGACTTTCCCGGACAGGGAATTGCGCGGGTGCTAGCGATTTCTCCTTTCTTTGTCATGCCTACAGTTAGTGCATTGATTTGGAAGAATATGCTGATGCATCCGGTCAATGGGTTGTTTGCTCAAATTACACGAGGCTTAGGATTAGGCGCGATCGATTGGTTTGCCAATTTCCCATTACTAGCAATCATCATCATTGTGTCATGGGAGTGGCTTCCTTTTGCGTTGCTGATCTTATTGACCGCAATTCAGTCGCTTGATCATGAGCAGTTAGAAGCTGCTCGGATGGATGGCGCAAATGCGATCGCGCTATTCCGATTCGTGATGCTGCCGCACCTCAGCCGTGCGATCGCCGTTGTCGCAATGATTGAAACAATTTTCTTCCTCACCATCTTTGCGGAAATCTTCGTAACGACGGGTGGTGGGCCTGGTTTAGCAACAACAAACCTAGCCTATTACATCTTCCTGAAAGCGCTACTAGAATTTGATGTCGGTGGTGCTTCAGCCGGTGGTTTGATTGCCGTAATTTTGGCAAATATCGTAGCAATCTTCTTGTTGCGGAGTGTTGCTCGTAATTTGGATACCTAATTGGGGCACTTAAAATGGCACGTAAAAATTCTCGTACATGGCTGTGGGCAGTGCTGGGCTGGTTAACTGCTTTACTCCTGTTCTTCCCAATCTTCTGGATGTTTATCACCAGTTTCAAAACTGAAGTTGCTGCGGTTGCGACTCCACCTCAGTTGTTCTTCCAGCCAACCGTGGAAAATTATGTGACTATCCAGGATCGGGCAAGTTACTTCAATTATGCGTTTAACAGCGTAGCCGTTTCCCTCGGCTCAACGATTCTTGCACTACTACTTGCTATTCCTGCTGCCTATGCGATGGCATTCTTCCCCACCAAACGCACCAAGGGAACCTTGACCTGGATGTTGTCCACCAAAATGCTACCGTCTGTTGGCGTTCTAGTTCCCATCTATATCCTGTGTCGGAATGCGGGGCTGCTAGATACTCGTCTCGCTTTGATTATCATTTACACGCTGACCAATTTACCGATCGTCGTTTGGATGATCTATAGCTTCTTCAAAGATGTCCCCAAAGAAATTCTAGAAGCCGATCGGATGGATGGTGCTAGTACTCAACAAGAACTTCGCCACGTGTTACTGCCATTAGCACTGCCGGGAATTGCTTCTACTGCGCTACTATCTATCATTCTGTCGTGGAACGAAGCCTTCTGGAGCTTGAATCTCACCACGTCTGATGCAGCTCCACTCACTGCGTTTATTGCTTCATTCTCCAGTCCGCAGGGATTGTTCTGGGCAAAGCTTTCTGCTGCATCAACGTTAGCGATCGCACCCATTCTCATCTTTGGTTGGTTAAGCCAACGACAATTAGTTCGAGGTCTGACCTTTGGCGCCGTGAAATAGCATCTGCTTGTTTTTAATCATCGATAGGAGCAGTTCATGTCTACAGTTACTTTAAGAAATATCCATAAACGGTACACTGACGTTGAAATCATCAAAGGCATTGATCTGGATATTAACGATCGTGAGTTTGTGGTGTTTGTGGGTCCATCAGGCTGTGGGAAATCAACATTACTTCGCATGATTGCTGGACTTGAGGACATTTCCTCGGGGGATCTGTTGATTGATGGAGAACGGGTGAATGATGTACCACCCGACAAACGGGGATTAGCCATGGTGTTCCAAACCTATGCGCTCTATCCTCACATGACCGTGGCAGAAAATATGGCATTCAGTCTACGGCTCTCGGGTATGCCAAAAGCACGACGAATGGAACGGGCGCGAGATGTTGCTCGTATCCTGCAATTAGAACCTCTCTTAAACCGGAAGCCGAAAGAGCTATCGGGCGGTCAACGTCAGCGCGTCGCGATCGGTCGGGCACTTGTTCGGAATCCCAAGGTATTTTTGTTTGATGAACCTTTGTCAAACTTAGATGCAGCTTTGCGAGTACAGATGCGGCTAGAACTTGCAAGCCTACACGATAGCCTGCAATCCACGATGATTTATGTCACGCACGATCAGGTCGAAGCAATGACACTTGCCGATAAGATTGTGGTCTTGCAGGGCGGGATTGTGGAACAAGTAGGATCACCGCTGGAACTCTACCATCATCCTCGAAATCTATTCGTGGCTGGATTCATCGGTTCACCGAAAATGAACTTTCTCCCCGTCACGGTATCCGCCGTCAATGACTCCGGGACAACAGTTCAACTTCCGGGTGGTGCTCGCGTGACCATTCCCGTTAGACCTGGAAGCCTTTCTACTGGAGATGGAGCAACCTTAGGAATTCGACCAGAACACTTAAGACTGGATCACAATGATCCAACTCTGACAGGTGAAGTGCTTGTCGTAGAACAACTAGGTGGAGAAACATTTCTCTACGTCAGAATTGCGGGGGGTGACACATTGGTAGTGCAAACCGATGGTGACAATCCCAGCCGGATGCACGATCGCGCATTTATTCATGTAGATGGCGATCTGTGCCATCTGTTTAATCAAAACGGTGAATCTGTTCCCAAAGCTCGTCGTCACCACTTAACAATGGATGAATCCCATGAACCCCAATATCAAAACCGAATCAGCCATCAAGCTGAATGAAGCCTCTCTTGCTCGTTTAACGAGTGATGTTCACATTCCCCAATACGATCGCCATCAAATCACAAATGGAATTATTCACATTGGGGTAGGCGGATTTCATCGCGCCCATCAAGCCCTTTATCTTGACAATTACTTTCACCAGCATCCCAACAGCGATTGGGGCATTTGTGGAGTTGGCTTGCTGGAATTCGATCAGCGGATGCGAGATGCTTTGAAGTCACAAGATTGCTTATACACCTTAGTAGAGCGATCGCCCGAAAGCGATAATGCTAGAGTCATTGGTTCGATTACACAGTACCTATTTGCACCAGAAAATCGGCAAGCTGTGATTGATGCCTTAGCCCATCCTCAATGTCGCATTGTGACACTCACGATTACAGAAGGAGGCTACTACTACATTGAGGGCAGCGGTGAATTTGATGTCAATCACCCAACAATTCAGCATGATTTACAACATCCAGATCAACCGATCGGGGTCTATGGTTTTTTGACCGCTGCATTAGATCAACGTCGTCAACAGGGATTAGCGCCCTTTACTGTCCTGTCTTGCGATAACTTGCAGGGGAACGGCAACATTGTCAAAAAAATGCTAACGACGTTTGCAGAACTGCACGATCCAGAATTGGGGCGTTGGATTGCTGACCATGTTGCTTTTCCAAACTGTATGGTCGATCGCATTACTCCCGCGACCACTCCAGCGGATATTGAAATGGTTCGGAATCAGTTTGGCATTGAAGATGCTTTTCCAGTCGTTGCTGAACCTTTTCTTCAGTGGGTCATCGAAGATAACTTCTGTGCAGGTAGACCGGAACTCGAAGCAGTGGGCGTTCAATTTACGAATAATGTTCATCCTTACGAGATGATGAAGATTCGCCTGCTCAATGCTAGCCATCTGCTGATCGGCTATCTCGGCACATTGATGGGCTATTCCTATGTTCATGAAGCAATGGCAGATCGGCTCATTCGACAAGCCGTTGAACAATTGATGGAGGAAGTCACATCGACGCTTCAGCCTGTTCCTGGAATTGACTTGGACACCTATAAAAAAACATTGATTGAGCGATTTGCAAATCCCAAAATCCGAGATCAGCTTCCACGCTTGTGTTTCAATAGTTCAGCTAAGCTACCTAAGTGGGTGCTCAGTCCACTGCGGGAGAAACTACAGCAAGGTGAATCCATTGACTATCTGAGTTTGATGATCGCTGCTTGGTTCCGCTACTTAAATGGACTGGATGACCAGAAGAAGCCGATTTCAATTGATGATCCAATGGCAGATGCTCTCACTCAACGTGCCCAAGCAGGCGGTTCCGATCCCAGTAGTCTCTTCGGGCTTTCTGAACTTTTTGGCGATCTCCCGCAGTCCTCGCGTTTCGTTGAGGCAGTGACGCATCATCTCCGCAATCTATATGACCTCGGAGCAAAAGAGACCTTAATCGGGCTGCTTCAGGTTCATCAATGAAGAGATTGAAGTTACTCGCTCGTGAAGCGTTCTCGTCATCATAAGGGGCTTAGTGTTGGGCAAAATCCATTCTGAGGAACATTCTCAAAATTTATCTGATTTGTCGAGCGTGACTATCTTCGCCTGCTCTCTAAAAACAATTATGAGGTTTTTATTGAGACTGGGAGATCTTTGAGAGTCTTCGCATCCGTATTCGCAAATCGGAGTTGCTTTAGGATGGCTGTCAATCGCTCAAAACTAGCATTGTGTTTCAAGATTTGTAGCCTCAGCAATCAAGAGTGCTTGCAAACAAACGCTGGCTCTGGGGACACTGGCGTTAACTTTGGCTTGGCAGGTTGGGCAGGTCTGAGAAGAAGTATGATTTATTACCTATTACTATCCCGGATTTCATCTCATGGTGACAATTCCTGAGCAAGCGACATTAGATAGCCTCGAAAAGCGATCGGGCGACATTGTGCAACTGGCACGACAGCATGACTCCGATAGTCAAGCTACTCTATCTGCCAAGCGTCGCTTCTTTCTAGTCGAACTCGATGTCGCAGGACTTTCCCCAGATAGCATCACGCCTGAACAAATTGCAGCTATCCAAGCCCAAGGCTATCCCAATCTCGTCATACTGCTTCAGGCGTTTGACCAGATTCGTGAATATTCTAGTTCGCCTGAGCGTTTGCAATGGAACCCAGATACCCAACCGGGTCGAACCAATGTCCCGATTTGTATGGATTGGTTCATTGCATCGATCGTGCCTGAAGAATTGAATCAGTTCGATTTCCTCAGTCGGTGTGAGCGAATTTGGACTGACTCGGCTCCTGCGGGCGAGGGAATGCTGTTTACGCGCATTTTTAATTATCAAGTCAAATTTGTTACAGGTTATGAGGATGGTCTGCGGTTAGTTCTTTGTCGGGTTGAAGTGGGAGCGCGATCGCATCCACCGCAAGTCTCTCGTCGCCCAGCGTTCGCTGTGAAACCCTTTGATCTCACCCGACGAATGGATGCCTATGATGGCAGTCCTGATGGTGAGGATTGGAATTGTCCTGTCAAAGTGCCGATGGGAATTTCGCGGTGGGATTTTACGCTAGCTGAAATCGATCGCCAAGATTTCAAGCAACTCAGGGATCAATTGGGAGACGCAAATTTTCAGACGATCGTAGAAACACAAGGGTATGTCCATCCTCAAAATGAACTTTCTACGTATCGGGGCGAAGACGATTTGCCTTTGCGCTACTATATTCGCGAAACGGATCAAGCCAAGGTCAAGGATTTAATTCTGGTCAGTTTCGGCGAATTTCAACCCTGCCGATGGGTGGCACATATTGAAGGAATTTGGCAAATCATCGAAGAGGACGAGCCGACACCTGAAAGCAAGCCTGTAGAGGCTGCTTCAATTCCTGAACTTGCGCAATTGGGGTAATTGTTGCCATTCGGATTTCATTTTGGATTGGCGGGTTATTGATCCTGAGTGCGATCGCTTGGGTTCTATGTCAAGGTTACGTTCAGCAGAGAAGATGAAAAAAGTCTTTGGAATTCGAGATCGCGGTGATTGTTTGCAATTTTTACCCTAGCTATATTTGAACTAGCTACAGTTCGTGACTCGCAATTCCAGATGCATTTTAGCGATTTCAGGAAATGTACTGAATTAAAGCAGAATACATTGCACGCTAAGCCTTATGATTCCCGTGTTTTGCTCATCCGAATTCAGAGCAAAGCTTTGCCATAGTCAAGCAAGAAGAGTAGTGAAACACAGACCTATTACTCTGTCTGTTCCAATCTCTTCTGATTCAAAATTCTTGCTAAAACCATGAAAAAAACGTTCATTCTTGCAGCACTTGCGCTCATGCCAACTGTTGCCTTTGCGATGCCGTCAGTGGCTACTGTTTACATCAAGTACTCCAATCAAGACTCCCAAAAGCATGTGATGAAAGTTCGCATGGATGGCTCGAACAAAGAAGTTACATTTGAAGCAAGAACAACGGGGGCAGCCACGATTCAAGGCAGCGGTCGAGAAGCAACGATTGAAACTGCTTGTGGCAAAGTCGAAATCAAAGACGATTCTAAGATTGAAATCAAGAACGGCTGTATCAAAATTCAGTAATTTTCTGAGATAAAGTGATCTCCTGCTCACCACTAGCAGGAGATTTTTTCGTCTATGCATCCTACCAAGTATCATTAATTGAAGGGTTCAAGGGTCGATCCATGAAACAACAATCGGTTTGGCAGTCAGGGATTGTTCGCACTCAGTGGTGTCGTTGACTTGGTACAATCAAATTCGCGAAGGGTAAATAGCATTGCATGTAGGATAGTGAGTGCGCGTACGATATACAATCAACTCCTATTAGTTCTATGTCATAATCCCAGGGTAAGGCAGTGCAATACACAAGAAGCCTATTACATCATCCCAGGCGGCAGGAAGTTATCACCCAAATCAGTCTCAAACAATTGGTGAAGTGGGATATTACTGCTCAGCCTAAAATCATAGGAGAGATGCAACTCAGTTCTTCGATCTCAAAGCATTGGACTGCAAGCCCATCCGCTGTTCTTTTACCAGATTTAGAACGAATTGCAGTGGTTCAATGCCACCTTGAACAAAATTACTTGGAGATCTACGCTTGGGAAGATTTCCGGTTGATCGAGTCGATCGTAATTCCGCCGCTCTCTTCTCCAGATTTAGAGGATGAATTCCTTTCTAGGAACGATCAGAACCCTGAGATAACCCATCTGAGTGTTACTGCTTGTGGGACTTATCTGTATCTTGTTGGAGAAGGTGGACAAGTTTGCCTCTACCATTTAATCCAACATAGATGGTTACATTTAACAGCCATTAGCTTTGTTTGTCGCCACAAAATCATCTTCGATCGCGCACTCCGCTTAATGGTTGTTGAAGCTGCGGATATCGATCTCGCTTATAGCATTTATCGCATTGATGATCTAGAGCAGAATCGGTTGACTCTGATTGGGCAATTTATGGAGGTAAGTGACTGCCATCGGGGCGAATTGCAGTTGCATCCGAGGACAAATGCGATCGTTTGGACGGGCTATCATTGCCGGATCAAGTATCATACATTCCAGGCTGAACAACTTCCTGCTGCTCCAGAAGTCGAGTATCGTTTTTCATCTTGTGATCCCTATCTCGATCAGCAGTGGGGCATCAATTTTCCCTATATCCAGCATCCTCGGAGTCAGGGTTTGTGGCGAAGTTGTTTAGCATTTCCCGATGCAGATACCTTACTATTCGGTGCAGGTTTCGCGATCGTTCAAATTAATGTCACGGATGGGCGAGTCATTGCAGAATATCAAACCCAATCGATTATTCATGAGATCGAATATGATGCCGACCGGCTTCGAGTCATCGCAATCACAAATGATGGGTTGATTTTGATTCCGATCTCTGACTTCGATCCGACAACACCCTATCTTCAATCCCTTGCGCTCCCACCTGCTGCCCAGATATATCCAGCGACACCAGCTTCTAAAGGGTCAGCAGCGCCATAAGCTCTCACCTAGCTTGTGCGGCTTTTATCCAAGCTGAAGGTTATCTACTGCGATCGCGCGTTAGTGACAGTTCCGATGTCCCTTGATGAAAGCAGTTTTAGGGATTGCACTACATTTAACGCCTGGAGAACCAAATCCGCTATATTGATCGAAGCTTCCTTGAACCTGCAAGTCTGGGGGAAGCTTGGCAATGCTAGTTTTGTACAAGAAAAGGGTTCCTTCAACGATCATTGCACTGGGAAGGTCTTCAATGTACGTGCCGCTAATGGTTAAATTTCCTTTGATAGTGAGTCGATCAGGCAGTCGTTTGAGATTGCCTTCTAGGGTGACGCTACGGTTAATGATGCAGCGTCCTGCTTGCTCGATCGCGCCAAATTTTCGCAAGCTCTCACAAGGCTCAGGCGGAGCAGGACGCAGGATGTAAATTCCGCTGGCTAGTAAGGGGAAAATAGAGAGAAGCGATCGCGATCTTAGTCTTGAGAACATTTGAGCCAGTGAATCCTAATTTAGAATAACTACAGATTGTTGCTAGCAGTCCCGGAAAAATTTCTATAGTTAAAGCTAGTTTCACATCATGGCAAAATGGTCAGACATCAACGTCTTAATTTTGTGAATTCGTATTCCAGAATACGCTGAAACGTAATCCAATTCGCGATCGAGACAATTTTGGGACTGCCTTCTTCTTGATCGAACCAAATCGTTCCACCTCCAATCATGACATGCTTCTGTTGTACAGAAATCATGGAGTCATCGACTTGTTTGAGTTCTTGTAAAATATCTTCTGTAAAGACTTGTGGAAAGTCACGGATCAAACTTTCCGGTTCATGATAGACCTTTTGCGATATTGTCACTGGAAATCTTACTAGGTTCGCGAAGGCTTTTGCATCTGCTTGCTCTGCTGCTAGCCGAATTTGATGGATAAACGCTCTCGTTGCTGCGGGGTTCCAGCCTGCACGTTTTAACTGCTCATCTAATCGAGATTGAGTTGCGGGTGTTTTTGCTTGTGGCGAATAGGGTTGCCAGCCATTGGGTTCTAAAAGAAAGAATCCCTGTTTCCCTTCGACGAGAAAGAGTTTGACCTTCATTCCTATTTCTAAGGGATTGGACTGTCGCTGAGAACCCGTTCGTCCCCCAGTTTTGCCGCGCCTTTCATAACGAACCTCGATCGTTTGTCCAGGTTTAAGTGGAGTTTGTCTCGATCTCGTTTTCTCTATGCTTTCTACCTGAATCGTTGCGGTATGAGCATGGATGGTTCCGTAGTTAGCTGGAATTTCTTTGCTTTGATCTGACATTACAGTTCCAATCACGATGTAGTGCGAGAGCGATTTTAGGTTTTGCTCTGATAGAGGAGGTATCGCAGAATAGACGGGTGAGATGGAAGCCAAGGGGATTGATGTTGTAACTGCTATCGCAAGCGCAGCCCATAAAAGTTGCTTTTTCATCGTGAGTCAGGCCATGTAATTTATCTACTCAGTTTTCCCTCCTTGATGTTTAGATTTCGCTCAATGCTCTGATTGATAAAGCCGAAGAAAGCCCCCGGCAAACCATTCTGCATAGTGAAATGGCAGTGTTCCAGAGAGGAGCATCTGACCTCGACAGTAAAGAAAACAGATTTCTTTAGAAAAATGATAGTGCAAACTCTGCAATCCTTTTCTCAATGCAGAACGATCGCCATTCTGCCAGAGTCGTGCTAAATGGGAGGATAAACAATTCAGAAAAAACTCAGCTTTCGGTAAAGAGGGATCGGTTGCCAAAGTTGCTAGCTCATCTTCCCGATTCCTCCAATCGACAGCCATTTCCCAAGCTTCTATCGGGGACGAACAGGATTCAAGCGCAGCCCAAGCGACTAACTCCAGGTAAGTAGGTTCATTGACATTAGCAAATAACGCGATCGCATCTGCTGGCGTTTCAATTTCTAAAACAGTCAATAAAGTCATCGCATGATGATACACACGACCTGTCACAAGTCGATATTGCTTGCCATACGCCTCAAGAGGAATCGTATGGGGATACTGCAATTTTGCTTGTTTCAACTGCTGTAAACAGAGCTTGTGAAATCCTGGTTCAGGGTAAGGCGGATCAAAAAACATCCAATCTAAACTCAAACTGTCTTTGTCCTGTCTGACCGAAGCACAATCTAAATAACGCCATAGCTTCTCAGCTTGAATTACACAGCGTTGAAGGTTTGGATAAGTAGCGAGGCAACCGAGAATTTCCGTAGAGAGTTCGCGATCGAGTAGGTTCGCGATCGACATTTGATTCAACAATTCATATCGAATTCCTTCCACCTGATTCGGTGTATACAAACGAGCCTGATCTTCAAAGAGCAGGAGATAGAGGCTAGCTGTTTCCTCAAGCTCATCTAAAATCTGAGGAATAAGCAAGGGTTGATTGGAACTAGCAGAGGATGCAAAGCGCACATTCCATTGAATTTCATCCAGAACTTCAATTCCCTCAACCGCTGGAAGACATGCCCAATTTCGAGCAACCTGCATTATCTTGAACGCAGTGCGATAGGGAATACAGTACATCCGATAGAAACTCCCCGGATGCCACAAACAAATCGGTTCATTGCAAGACTGACCTTGAAGCTGATCAATCAGTTCCCAAATCGCCCAATTTTGATAAGTTTGCGGTAATTTCCAACTGTGATCGCGAATCAGTTGCTGGCTATCTCTGATCAAGAAGTGATTGGCTCCGCTAAGTTCTGAAAAATCGCACTCATTTTCATAAATTTCATGCGCCTGAAAGCACTGCCAAAACGATTCATTCTGTGCATGATGCGCCAAAAACTCAATCAGCGCTGAATCGTCATATCGAGTCAAGGCTCTGCGACTGTGGCGACCAGAAAACAACACATCAGAATCGTTCTGTGCGATCGCTAATGTATATCCATCGATTACAACCAACGTTTTTCCCATGCTTATTTCTAAAAATTAAACACACAGCTCTAACCCTGAAACTTGCTCTAGAAGTGGAACCGCGAAGGATTCACAGCGAGGCATGAGCTTTGGAAGTTCAATCTGCAGTAATGCGATCGCAGCATCAACATCCTCACAATCATAGTAGAGATGTTCCAAATGATATGCTAGTAAGCCTTCAGGAATTTCTGCACTCCCGAAGCAGTTGCTAGAAGCCCAGATGATGAAAGATTCTGCTGAGCGATCGCACTCCAGAGCCAACAAATAAGCTCGAATAAAAAATTCCTCTGAGTCGTTCAGCGAAATTTGAGCCGTTTCAATCACACCTTGTTTGAGGCATACTGCCGCACCTTTAGTCGCAATCTCTAGCAAATCATAGGCAGGTTTCTCTTGAGCCAAAATCTGAGCGTCTGCCCAAGCAATCAGGCATTGCTCGGAAACAATACCCATATCCCAAAGGGTAAGTGCAATTGAGAGAGGAGTTATGCGATCGTCATTCAGCATTGAAATCCCTAGTTTTGTCCATATTGCTATCAGTCTACTTTGAGATCATCTTCAACAAACGATGTTATGATTTCAGCAAATTATGCCCAGTGAACCATTGATGCCAAAACTATCCCTCAAGCTCAATTGGTTGAGATTCAATCAAAGTTCTTTCACCCTGTTTGCAATCCTATTTGCAATAGTTGTGATGATTGCCCTCTTCTTTCGAGATGAATGGATTCGACCGCTGCTAGGAGATGTTCTGATCGTCATGGTGATTGCTTACTTTGTTCATGCTTTTGTTGCGGTTCCACTTCGGAAAATTGCAATTGGAACACTCATTTTTGCTTACCTAATCGAGTTTCTTCAGTTCCTGAATCTCATTGATATTCTCGGGTGGCGCAACTCCGAACTCGCTCATCTCATAATCGGATCTACCTTCGATTGGCGAGATTTGATCGCTTACACTCTTGGAATTGCGATCGTTCTTCTCACTACCAATCGTTTGAAGCTATAAACCAGTACCATTTTCCTTCTAATGGATGGAGCTTATATCCAGCCGCACCCAACGGGCTTTGTTTTAGATTGGGTTGATACGCAAAGCCGTAGGAAACCGTGTCTGGCCCTAAGCCATCTCCATGATGATACGTTCGGAAATAGTGGTCATCCCCATCACCAGCAAAGTAATCCTCAACCTGATAGATTCCAAGTTTAGAATTCAGTTCTCGTCCTTCTGGGGGCTTTTCAGGATGCGCCGCAAGCCACTGTTCAAAGGCAGGTCGAGAGAATGCAAAAGCAACCCGTCGAGGCACGTAGAACTTCAGCAGACCATAGGAAATAGCAAGCATGAGAGCGATTGCAATCACTGGGCGCATTGAACTTTGATTGCGCCATGCTTGAAGCGTCGATATCGCAACCCAACCAATTAGAATCAGCCAGAGAAGTGCGATCGCAACAAAGACAACAAATCCATTGAGCAATCCAGGATAGATGCTCAATACGAGCGTCAAGCTGCAAGTAAAAAGGGCAAATAACAATAGAAGCCGCATTCTTCAGTTATCCTATCGAACATTCATCATTTCCTTGAGATGACGCAAACGCGCTTGACTCAAACGAGTTGGACATTGTTTCGTTCTCGTTTGATTGCCAAAAAACTGTGATTCAAATTTACAATACTCAGCCTGGTAACGATCCCAAAGCTGTTGAATCTTATCTTGCTGAGGTGTAAGCTGCGATCGCACATCCTCGTCTGGCTCGTAAGCAGCGATTCCCTTCAAGTCAGCAATGCGATCGTTATTCAGCTTTGCAAGACAGCGATGATAGACCATCGGTGCCATAGAACCTTCTTTAACGGGTTCAACCAACTCATCACAGTGCGCTCTATGATAGTCTTGCCAGACCATCTCAGCATTCTTAAATGCTCGCCCATGCTGCCAAGAGAGTCTTCTGAGCCAATCTTGTAAAATGCGCGATCGCAGCGACTGAGTCATTTGTGACCAATAGACTGCGCATCGATTCAACCCTATCTGCGTACCATCCACACAATTTAGCTCCCGAATTCCAGGCAGTGCATCACCTCTAAAAAGATCCAACCCGCGAGAAGGCGCTGCAAAAAAGTCTTCAAGTTGCTCCAATCGAGCCTGTCTGAGACGCTGATGACATTCCGCCAATCTAAGATTATTGAATGGAAATATAGCTTTTTCTACTTGGCAGTGCTGAGTTCGATAGTCCTCCCACTGGCGTTGCACTGATGAATTTCTCAGCTTGAGTTGATCGAGTAAGAATTCAAATCGAGGATCACGAGATTGGCGGGTGATGATCTGCCCTCCCCATTGCAATTCTAAAATGCGATCGTTGTTCAGTTTCGCCAAACACACAGACATTGCCAGCGGGAAATCTGGCTGATTGCGTAAACGTTGGGTCATTTGCTGACAGTGTTGAGTTTGAAACTTCGCCCAGGATTGATCTGCGATCGCAAGTTGACGCTGAAGGTGTGGAGGAAATTGTGATTCAACATCCCGATAAACTGATGATTTGAGCAAATGGGTTACTTCTGCCCAATACCTCGCACAGCGATATTCACCCGCCTCAAGTTGTTGAACACAATCGAGTTGAGCGATTCCAGCAAATCCTAGTACCACCGCTGGAGGCTGTAGAGGAGGAGCAGATTTAGCATTAGGTACAGGAGTCGCTTTGATAGGCTCCATCGCAAGCTGACTCCCGACTAAAACGACACTCACAGCGATCGCAACTTTAAATTTCATCATGATTACCAATCCTGAGATGCCCTAAACCAATACCAATCTTCTACAACTGGATGATACTCATAAATATCTTTTCCAAAACGCTCGCTTCCATGCGGATTGGGTCGATGCACAAATCCATAAGCGGCAGAATTAAACAGAAATCCATGCCAACCTGTTTGTAAATAGATTCCACCCTGAGAATCGATATCACAGTCTTTGATTCGATAGATCCCTAATTGCGGCTTGAGAAGGTCTCGACACAGTTTGACTAGCTTCGCTTCATCCGCAATAAAAGCATCAAAGGCAGGACGAGACAATGAAAATGCGATCGTTTGGGGCAGATTGATCCGGATCAAAATAGACGTAAGAAACAGAACAAGACAGGTCACAACAACAAGCTGCTTCAGAAATCGCCTGGGTTGTCTTTTGGGTAATGATTCTGCTGGAGGGCGAATCTGACTCCAACGCCGTCGCGACCAAATCACAAACCCAAACGCCAGCAGCAGGATGAGAATCCCGAGAGGAGTTGTCAGCAACCAATACAATGGCAAAATGAGGCTCCATTCAACATCCGTTAATGCTCCAGGAAAGCAACTGACCCAAAGCAATCCTAAGCAAAATAATTGCACACCTAAGAACAGTACAATCCAAAAATAGTACATCATTACTCCAGTAAATATCTCCCTGGCTCAGGTTCGCAAGCTTCTGCCTATAGGTCTAGGCAAGCTACCCACAGAAGTCTTTCTAGTTTCGTTGAAGTGATTGGTGGCTAAATCCTGCTCAATGATTTGGGCTTTTGTCTGAGCCACTTTTCAATTCACAAGAGTGTCGGTAGTCCTAAAGGCAGAACATAAGTAATTGCTCAACCGAGTAGCCAATCGGTCTGTTGTGAGGTAAGGGCACGGGAAATGGCATCAAAAGCAGAAATGCCTTGACGCTGTGCAGTATTGACCAGAGAACGCACCTGAGCGAATAGCTCTGCTCCCCAATCAGAGCGGAAACCGTTCGTCACCTTGCGAAACACCACACTCCAGCGCAACGCTTGCTCACTGGCATTATTGGTGGGTGGAATCGTCTCATCGGTCAAAAACAGCAAGAGATGATCGCGAATCTTGTGATAGCGGTTGAGCAACTGCTGTCCCTCGACCGATTTAGGATTGAGATTCAAAATCTCCCGCAGCGACCCGCGCAATCGACTGCAATACTGCTGAATCGTCGAGTCAGCGAGGGTGTGTCGTCGCCGTTGCAGCGCAATTGCTTTGAGGAATAACCGCTTCATCCGGGGTGCGAACAACTCATCGCCTGCATCAATAGCATACTGACAATCCCGCAGTTGATGCGCCAGACACACCTGCCAGTCCTGTGCGGGATGCGCGGCTTGGGCACTCAACAAATCAGAAACCCAAATCTGCGGTTGATGCCCTGCCATCACAGTTTCGATGACGGCTTTGCCCCGACTGGGACGAATCACATGCAAACACACCTGGTCATTTTGAAACACCCATTCCCACTGGGTTTTCCCATTCACTCGCGCCCCCGTCTCATCACTGCCGACTAACCGGGCACTGCGTAAGCGGTTGACAATCTGGGTCACAGCAGGTTCGAGTTGCACCTGTACCCGTTGCAGCAGATTGGCAATTGCGCCCTCGGACAAGCTAAGACCGTAAAGTTCGCTCATCAACTGGCTCAGGCGTTGATAGCTGATGGCATGACTGTAACGCAGGTAGGTGACGAGACTCGCCACACTGTTGCTGAAGGGAGACCCGGGTTCCAACCCAACGGGAACTGGCGCTTCATACCTCTGCTGGCAACACGGGCAAGTCCCACCATAACGTTCAACCCTGGTAATGTGAGGAGTCATCGGGGGCAATTCAATCCGCTCGTAAATCCCACTCATGCGCTGTGTCGATAATTCAACTTCAACGCCACAGTGCGGACAGCGATTGGCTTGAGCCACCACAACTTGGTCGGGCTGTTGGCTCAATTCTCGCCCTCCAGAACGGTGTCTCCCTGTTGCGGAAGCATCGGGGAAAGCTGACTCAGCACGGCTCTGATTCGGCTTGAAGCCTTTCGACGGGGGCAAGCTTGAATTGCGCGAGGTTTTCTTCACCCGTTTTTGCTTGAGCTTCTCGACTTCTGCCCGTAATGCTTGCAGTTCCTGCCACAGCCCTTGAATCAGGGCATCTTTTTCTGCATCGCTGAGTCCATCGAGAGGGGGCAGTTCTTTCATGGCAAAAGCTTACCATCTTCTGTCGAAGCCGTACTTAGGTCAACCTGGTTGAGCAATTACGTTCCTGCCACAGCCCTTGAATCAGGGCATCTTTTTCTGCATCGCTGAGTCCATCGAGAGGGGGCAGTTCTTTCATAGCAAAAGCTTACCATCTTCTGTCGAAGCCGTACTTAGGTCAACCTGGTTGAGCAATTACGATCTAACAGCTTCTTGGGTGGTTGTATCCTCTCGTTCAACGGTCATCGGGTGAATGGGGTTGCACAGGATCTTAGGCAGAATAGTACAAGCTTTCTTTGAGAAGAAATACGGAAGTTTTCGCTCTAATTCCCCTGTCGAGGAGTAATATGCGGAACGTGAGTCGATCTAACATTCCAAATCCCGGTATTAGGCAGAAAAAGCGATACTGTTGGCAAATTATTTCTTCATAGTTAGACTGCCGATTCTAGCGTTGTCGGTTTACAAAACTCAATCAGTTTCAGTAGAAGAACGATGAAGCTGCAAGGCTTTTAGGATGTTAAGCAATGTTTCGCCAACAGTATCAAAGAGTCAGTCTAATGAGTGGTGACCGCCCAGCCCGCTAAAGCGAACGGAGCGACAGAATCACTCAGGGCGGTTCAGCTCAGATCGTTATGGGACAAGGGTACTGACATGGACGACGACATCCGGGCTTTCGGTGAGACAATCGGACGGAAAGCACTTGCAAGAGACTGGTCGGCTGTACACCAGCTTCTGGCATCTTGGCTTAGGGCTACTATTAGCCTGGAAGGAGTGAGATCGTTCTTCGAGGATGAGTATCGTTCAACGCTTGCGGCCAATGGGGTGGAAGACCTCCAGTACCCTGAGTATCTGGAGCCAGAGGTGGGCGGCAATAACTACATGAACGCCACCAAGCTACGTGAGCCAATCGAGTTTGAGGGCGGGAAAGTGCGGCCCGTGCCTCCGGAGGTGACTGACCAGAACATGCGCTTCTGGATGGTGTTGCGACTCCAATGCTCGGACGAACAGATGGAGAAGTTAAGCTTCGACACATTCTGCGAGGTATGGATAGCGGTTGTGGAAACGTCTGAAGGGCTGCGAGTAGGATACTGGAGCCAAGGAGCCTATTGACCGGGCTGTCTAACAATTCGGGTGCAGCGGATTGACCGAAGCCGCTTGGGTTAGATGCAAAGATTCTGACAACCGCTGACCCGAACCGTTATGCTGTTCACACTATATTTTGTTTTAGCTAATTCTCATTTAACAATTGCAGGCTATTCATGGGCATGACGCTTTGGATTCACACCCTCGAAGGTCGTGATATGTCAACAGACAGTGAAGATCACACCTTGATGTATAGGCACTCTGACGACCTCGACTCGCTGTGTGACAAACTTGGGGTGGCTAAGATTTCGTCCTTCTTTGATAGTACTGATCTTGAAATATGTATGCGAGGAGACGATGATGAGACCGGCGAAGATCCTGAGATTGATTCTGAAACTGAGAATCCCTATGGAATTGATGACATGGTATGGTTTGATGCCGCTGCTGGGCTAGCTACTTTTCAGACTCTTAGAGCATCAATTGCAGAAAATGAATTACCGAATTTAAACGAGGAAAATAAAACCTGGCTGCTGGAAGAGCTTGACGATTGCATTACAAAGCTGAAAGGCCCATCTGAACGGGGTGGCCAATTCAATCTTCCTATAATTATGTAGGACTTATGGCATGGTTCCGCATTTGTGCTCGGCATCCCTTCCGTTCAGCCCCTGCGGAAATGCCTACTTGTAGTTAAAAAGGCAAGCGACTTCCATGTTCAACAGAGACTCCATTTTGAGCTTTCTCGATAACGCTTTTCAGCGCATTGACATGCCCTGTTTTGGCAACATGAATATTGACTATGTGTCATCGCGTTTATCGACCTATCGCAGTTCAGATCAATGGTTGTTGCTTTTTAATTCAGTGGTTTGGTGGCCCGCTGGTCAGGGACTTACAGCCACGGTTGAAGTTGTGGGTACAGGTGTAGTCGGCAGGCAGGGGTTTGATAATGATCGATTCCTTGTGCCAGGATGTATCCAATTGGATGATGATCAGAATATTCTAAGCATCGTCATTCGAGGAGAAGACACCAATCCGACTAGCTTGGTCATCCAGCCAAACTATGATGTTCAGCCAGAATACGGCTTCTGGGTCTCTGTTGCTCTAGCTGAAACATACAAGGAGAGCCTGTTAGCCTCGGAAGCTGAAATTCAGCAATTCATCCCCCCAGGCTTTCAGCACTTGCTCACCATTGACGAGTGGGATCATCCGACATGGGATATGCCGCCGAGTCGGACAGTTGCTTTCCCCCGGATTGCCAGTGTTTTAGTGACATCAGATCCATCACTTTGGATCCCCGTGGAAGCGCCCAATACGCACTGGTCACATTGGCTTCCAAAATAATCGGTCAAGCCTAACGATAAAGTTGCTTGTGGGTGGATAATGCACAGTTCTTTGATCGATCGTAACCTTACAGTCCTTGTGAAGCGCTGTAGAGAATGGATAAAAATTAGATCCTGCTGTTCTGAAATGGGTGATGGCGAGATTGTCCTTGTGGTATGAAAGGTACGATGGTCTACTGGGTCTGTCAGGATGTAGTATATGGTGTTGCTCAAACTTCTAGGTTACGCGATCGGCAGTGTTGTGATGTACTGGGGCTTGCTATTCGTACTCGTTGCACCCTGGGTGTTGGCAGTACTGTTAGTTGTGCTGATCAACGGAGCTTGGAATCACATCACTGGCAAGACTGACGAATGGAAATGGTTTATTAATTGGACTGAATCCGTTGCACAAACAGTTCATCGATTTCAGTTTGAGTGGATTGGTTGGATTCCTGGCATTTTGATTCAGACGTGGTATGCCGGATATGCCGCGAATTTGGTGCACACCTCAGCTTTAGGAAAGACAACAACTGATGTGCTCATCCTTCAGTTAATGGGGGTCATTGGCATCATTGCAGCCGCAGTGATTTTTTACTGGCTTTATCGCTTGGTGGTGCAAGTTAAACTGAGTCAATGGATTTACATACTGGTGGGTGGCATTTCTTTAGTTGCCTATTTCGTATTTTTGCAACATCCCCAAGTGGCTCAGATATTGAGCGAAAGCTGGCAACACATCTTTGCAGCCCTACTTCCCGCTATGATGTCGCAATGATGAAGGGTTCTACGCAATTCTTGTCTCTTAAGATTAATCGGCGCACTAGGTGACAGGCTTTTTCCTTGACTAGGTAGATTAACAACACACTATCGAGCAGCTTGGAATAGCTGATCACACTCGATCGAGATAGCGCTATCTAGCAGGATGAAATCGACTAATTCTAGGATCGGGAAACGCTCTACTAGAGCTTTGTGGCATTCAATTTCAAGCAATATTGCAACCTCGTTAGGAAAATTATTCATAAAGATTTTATGAAGCCTTGATAGGGAAGAATTGAGGTTGAAATAATGAATCATCCCCCTTTCTGTATAGATTTCCCGATTCAACACCTGCTTAAAAATTTCTTTTGGAGTTCCGATCAACGATGAGTAGTAGAGATGCCCGAAACAGTTTCGCTCCTGGCTGTCACACCGGGAGACTTTTCTGATGATGCCTTGGTTGAAATTATTAAAGCAGTCGCGCTGTGTGGAGAGCAGCCGATCGCACAATTAGCAGCATTTATCCGCAATTTTCGCAGGCTGGAAGTACCGCTAGAGACGGATATTTCGCGGATTTGGAGAGATTCATCCGTTGAATCGCTTTGTCATGCGCTGTATCTAGCATTGATGCAGGAAGAGTTGCTTGATTTTTTGGGGCGATTGGACTTGGATAAATTGAGAGCTTGGGCACAGCGATCGCGCTAATCGATCTGCTCAAGTTTTCTATCAAGACAGATTACTGAGTTTGGAGCAAAGACACGGAAAAACTCCGTTTCAGGTCTTCATTGAAAACTTGCTGCCACTCACCATGAAAACCAACACCCACTATGTAGCGATTTTTCATACAGCAAATTATTACAGTCAGTCCTCGCTCTAGCCAATCTGAAGCAACTGCGTAAGCATGGTCACGGTGTTGAGACTGAAAACAGGCGGCTTGATAGAATAGGTGTGCATCATAAGTAATGCCATCACAAAGGCGATCCTGAAACCAAAATCTGAAGAAGTGGCAGTCGCTTTGATTGGCAAGAAGCAAGGTCATAAGAGCAGCTAAATTTACACATGGATCAAAAAAGTTCTTCTTATGGTGCAATCTTTCCCAGACTGCTATTGACTTTGCGTTCTTTATGAAAACTTCTTTAGAAGACACGTAAACTTTAAAGAAACGGCATAATCGATGTGCTGTTAGCAATCGCGTTAAAGCAACACAGAAATTCCAAACAGAAGCACGATCGCGCAAATAACCGCCCACTTCAGCAGCAACATGCTGCCACGAAGCATGAGCAATTCGTGGCAGCATGTTGGGATAGCTCAGATCTTGCATCATTCTCGATAAGATCGAGTTGGCAATGCTTTCAGTATGATCTCAAATCCGTACTGTGCAGCAAGATTTGCGGAGTTTTGCAGTTGACGAAGCAATTGAAACCACAAGACGGA